>JAPLVB010000004.1 GCA_026397335.1 Candidatus Aenigmatarchaeota archaeon | reverse complement strand
CATACTCCAAAACAACAACTTTAATGGAGAGCTGGGAAGAAAAGTAAGTGAAATGATAAGGAAATCCGAGCATAAAAGAAGGCCACCTGAAGTATGTAAGTTATAGTTTGCTAAAAACTTCAACATGCCTTTTCGCAGCCTTTTCCAAGGTGTAGTTTTGAGTTGTGAAATTTTGCGCATTATGGCCAAGTTTTTTGCGCAGCTCAGAATCCTGAATTAAAATTTTTATGGCCCAGGCAAGCCTTTCAGGATTTTTAGGAGGGATTACCAAACCTGTTTCCATATTTTTTACTGGCAGCCCTATGTCAGTGACTATACATGCTTTACCTGCAGCCATTGCCTCAAGAAGGGATGTGGGAAGACCTTCCGAAACAGAAGAAATCACGAAAATATCTATTGCGGATAGAATGTTAGGTATGTCGTGCCTGAACCCTGTAAGAACGAAGCTTTTCTTCAAACCAAGGCTTTCTATAAGGTTCTCTATCTGCTTTCTTTGCGGGCCATCGCCAACTAGCAGGAATTTTAAATTAGAGTTTTTTATCAGGCCTGCTGCCCTCACTAAATATTCTATTCCTTTTACCTCCACAAACCTTCCGATAAACCCTACCACAACGGTTTTCTCGGGAATTCCGAACTGCTTTTTCCCGTTTTTGATTTTGCGGGAGAATTTATCCACAGGTATTCCTGTGAGGATTATTTCACTTTTTTTGGGAGTCTCTCCTAGAATTTTTATAAAATTTTCCTTTTCACCCTCTGAATGGAATATCACAACGGCACATCTGCTATAAATGATTTTCATAAGAAAATAAAGAATGCTATTAATAGGAAAACTGTATTGTTCGTATGCAATTCCAGCAGGCCTGCACACAACCGGCTTGCCAGAGATTTTTGAGAGTAGATAAGCAAAAAAAGAGGCAATAAGTCCTTGAGGGTATATCACGTCATATTTTTTTATCAATCTTAGAGAAGTGATAAATGAAAGTAGATTGAAGGAAGGATTCCTGAAATATTTGCCTTTTATGTAAGGAATCCTGTATATCTCTATATTTCCTCTCTGTTCATGGCTTTTCGTTCCCTTGAATTTCCTTGTTATTATCAGAAGTTTGCAATGTTTTGAAAGCTCTGGTGCTATATCGTCAACATAAGTCTCCATCCCGCCTGAAGGTATAGGATCGTCTCCTTTATTCGAACCCATCGGATATTCTTTTGACCCTAATATAAGAACTTTCATGAAGTTATAATGTAACCGAAAGTTTTATATATTACGCAAAGAGATATTATAGACAATGTCAAAGAATAGTTTAAATATTTTAATTTTTTGTATAATTTCATTTGCCTTATATTCAAACAATTCCCTGGCATATGAAAACATAGTCGAAAATGGCGAATTTTCGGATGCGTTGAATAATTGGAATTTTGTTGAAAATAGTATAACTTATCCGGCTTGTTTTCAAGCTTATTCAGAATCTTATGTTATTAATAACCGTTCTGTGATCCATACTGTTAGCGCCACTGGAGGAGGAATTTTATATCAAAATGTTTCAAAAAACTTGCCTGATGTTTTTGAATTTAATTATGAACTACAAGGAACTTGTTCTGCCCTCGCGGTTAAATTAAAAAATAATTTATCAGATATTTTTATTTACGGTTTTAGTAGTAATGGGTATGTAGCATCAAATTATTTTGATTTTTCTCATATATATTCTCCTAGAAGTGAGTGGTTTGGAAAAATAAAATTAAAATTTGATTATGAAAATGGAAAATTAATAATTTATTATAATAACATAAAAATTGATGAATTTAGTTTAACAATAACTTATATAGATCAGATTGAATTGCGTAATGTTAATAGTTGTTGTGATGGAAGAAATGATGGTTATGCATATTTCGACAATATCACACTAATCCCCTACAAATTTTATGTTGGTAAGATTCCTCTTCCAACAAACCACTCTATTATAATATCCTCACCAAACTGGGAAAATGTGGTTTCAGCTGGAGTTGTGAGACTGCCTGTTATTGTATCGGAAACTAATGGTATTAGCTCAGAGATTTTGAGATTTATCCAGGATTACAAACCTGATTACATATACACAATTGATTTGGATTATGGACTTACCAACTCTTTTGAAATTACGAAAGAGGACGTTCCTACCCTGTTCTTCCCGAATGCGACAAAGGCTGTTTATGCAAAAAGCAGAGAGAAAGGGATTTTCGCATCGCAAATTGGCAAGTACCTAGGCTTGCCTGTGGTTTTTGAGAAGACAGGCTATTATTCGGAATTTATAGATTTGGAGATTATGAGTATTCCTGAGATACAGAATTTTTATCTTGAGAAAGTTAAAGGGAAAGGAGGAAAAATAGACTACCTCCTTCTTACTGATTTAAACTCCAGCGAGTCTCTGCTTGCAGGGTATATAGCCAGTTCTGGGAATGGGTATATAGTGCCGGTTTCCAGCAAGAGTTTTGATGAAATAAGGAAATCCATAAGTGACGCGATTGATAATCTTGGCTCCAGAAAGCTTTATCACAAAGCAATTGGCTACAAGAAAGGAGAGCCTTTGTATCTTGCCATTCTGGGAGGAAATGAGAGCATCCCGCACGTGAGTATTTTTGATCCAGGACTGGAGATTTTCAATGACAAGGATGGTTGGTGGTTGTATTCTGATTTGGGATATTCAGATTCGAATGGAGACGGATTCTTTGATCTTGCATTGGGGAGGATGGAAGGTGGCCTGGGGGCGGTTTCGCTGCATATGGCAGGGGATTTCCTTCCTAAGAATCAGAGCGCGATTCTTATAGGAGAGTACAGATATCCGAAATTCGAAGACCTCAAGAACTTTGGTGGTGGAATGACACAGGCGTTTATGGCACAAATGATTTTTGACAGGGCAGACATTTCCACGAAAAGGATAGTGGAGAGGCGGGGAATACATGTGGAGAACTGGTTTAATGTTTCGGAAGTATATAACGAATATAATGAATGGGTAATCTTCTTTGTGGTCAAGAATGTACTGTTGCGTTTGGGGGAGATGGTGCTTTCTGTTTTTGTCAAAGCATGGAATGTTGTCGACTACTCAGAAACTACTATGTACTCTCTGCTTGAATCCGACTGGAAAAGTTGGGAAAATGTTGGTATGCATTCCACCCCAGAGCACTTGGATTTTATTGATGAAACTCTTCCGGATAAGATAGGTTCTACAGGAGTGGTGGGTTATTTTGGCGTGGGAAAAACAGGATGGACCATTCCCAAAAAAGACAGGAGTTATGTGGATCTCATTTCCCAGCCCTATGAAGGAGGAACGGAGATTGAGAGTCTCACTTTCTCCGGGTTTGTTTATGATGATCATGACATGTCTTCAAACTCAAGCATAAAGGAGAGTGTGATTAGGAATGGGGGAGGGATTTTAACGTCTTCCGGGGTTATTCATGACCCGTATACAATGCGCACATCAAGTCTTTTCTTCAGCAGTCTTACATCTGGAAAGCCTCTTGGTCAGGCTTTAATAGATTCTGTGAATATGGAACCTGTGCAGGCTGTTGTTGGTTTCATGTTACTTAACCAGATTTTCAACGAGTTCGGACATGGAGCGGATATTCTGGCTTATCCCTTCCTTTACACAAAAGACAAAGTGGAGAGGATTCTTTTTGCGGATCCGGCTGTGAAGCCTTTTGGGAAAAAACTCACACCACGAAAAATAGTTTATCATGTAGGGCCCGCTGACTCCTTCAAAGCTGAATCCTGGATAGAAAGCAATTACACAATAAATGGCACCAGAATAGAACTAACGAATGCAAATGATTACCTTATGGAAAAGGAGAAACCAATAACTCCTGTTTTTGTGAGGGAGTTTATACTTCCGGAGAATGCTGTTATAAATTGGGTGAACGTGAGCGGCAGCTACTCCCTGAAGAATGTCTCTCCTGTCATTGTTTACAATGATTCTTACTATTCGGACTACACAGGAATCCTGGTAAACTGCATAGAAAGTTTAGGAATTGAAAACGTTGAAGATCTGGAGCCAAGAGATGAAGAGGTTTTCAGCTGCATGGAAAGTGCTCTGAAACCAAATGTCACTTATCCGTATCCCAACAATGCATTTTGGTGGAGGGAGAACAGGTTTCTGGACAACAGGACTCTTGTTTATGTTTTTGTTCCGGCTGTTTTGTATGAGAATGAAAGTTATGCAAGAGTTCTGGAGAACGCAAGCGTGGAGATTGATTATGAGGCCTGGGTTGAGATGAATGTTTATTCTAGCGATATACATTTAGGAGAGAACGAGACTGTTTCCGTAAAGCTCATGAATCTGGGAGAGAATGCTTCTGGAACGCTGTGGATTTTTGTTGAAGGCAATGAAAGTTTCGAGTTCGAACAAGAGATTGAGATGGAGGCAAACTCCACTCTCACGAAGGAGTTTTCTTTCGCTCCTGGGATTGGAGATTATGAGGTTACTGTTGTTTTTGACTCGAATAACAGTGTGGGTCCGAGATATGCGTATTTCTCTGTGGAGGAGCCGCCTGCACTTATAGTTGAAATTCCTGAGCTGATTGTGAATGAAGGCGAAAGCGAATCTTTCCAAATGAGCTTGAAAAATAACGGCTCTTTCGAACTTGAGAACATGAGCATATCTTATACAGGTCCTTTTGATAGTGATTTTGATTCAAATGGTTTTGATTTGGAAACTGGAGAGACCAAATTTGTAGCAGGAACTGTAACTGTTCCTGATATGCAGGCTCCTGGAAACTACAGACTTGTTCTGCATTTCGCTTATGGCGAGAACGTTTCTGCAAACCTTAGCATACAGGTGCCTGCAAGAGCTGTTCCTGTGATTAATGAGGGTGAACAAGTCTTTGCGGTAAAGCCTGGAAATTCTTCTGGGAAATCCTTTTCCTTGGGGAATTCCGGAAATGTTCCTTTGGAAACGGCAATCTCGTGCGAAGGGTTTGCAGGGATTTTATGTGACACAATACATCAAACTCTTATTTTGCTGCCAGGAGAGCAAAGCAATTTTTCTGTAAATATTAGTGTTCCCGGAGGGTATCCTGTTGGAGTATATTCCGGGAAAATTATTCTAACAGGGGATGAACTTTCTATTCCAAGAACAAAGGAGATTCCGCTGAAAGTGAGCGTTCCCAATGTTGCGTATTGGTCTGTCTTTCCGCCAGAATGGATTTGCAATCTGCCTGATTGTACCAAGAATTTTTCTGTAACAAACAGTCTTGATTCAAACGCTCCTTTGCATGCAAACATTTCTCTTGAAAACCTGAATTTGGTTTCTGTCCAGGGTAACATTTCTGTTGAACCGGGGGAAGGAAAAAACTTAACCGTGTCTGCTAAAATTACCAAGGAAGGCCTTCTTTCAAGAGTTTATGCAGGGAATGTTACCCTTAAGGCAGATGGATATTCTGAGCCGCTTGAGCAGAAAATAAATGTGACTCTTATAGCAAGCGGTCCTGAATTCTCTCTGGAGAAAGAGTTCCGGCCTGATAAGATAAGGCTTTTCTGGAAGCAGTTTACAGTCCCAAAAATCAATCATGTGGAGATATACCTGAACAATACAGGGGAATCTGGAATCGAGAGGGTCAATATTTCTGACGAGATTCCTGACGGCTGGAAAGGGAAGAAGCCTGTCCTCGCTTTTGTTAAAAGGAACAGGCGCATTCCGGTCAAGGAATTCTCGTTTTCTTCTGGAAACGGGTATGCCAACTTTTCTTTTGATTTATCAAAAAATCCTCTTGCAAAGGGAGAGGGGCTGGAGATCCACTACATGATTTTCAGCCAGCCTGAGTTTGTCCCTGCTGGTGATATAATAACGCGCGTGAGTGCAGAAGCAGGAAACCATGAAAATATTTATTCAAGAGTTATTTCTTCAGCAACCCTGGATGTGGAATATTTTGACCCTCCTGCGTGGCTGAGGTGGCTGTTCATTCTGATTTACAGACTGTGGTAAGTATCTATCTAAAAAATAGATAAATTATCTAAAATTTAGATAACTATTTAAAGCAGCAGGGCATATTTTATACATGATGCTGGAAAATGTGCTGTCATCAAAAACGAGAATAAGGTTGCTGAAAATCTTTCACCGGTTCCCTGGAAGGGTTTTCTCGCTCAGCGATATCACTAAAATAACAGGGCAGTCAACAGGGGCCGTTTACCCTTCGCTTGCCAGACTTGTTGAGACGGGTATCATAAAGTCCTCGAAGGTAGGGAAAACGACTGCATATAGGCTTAATACTGAGAATCCTTTATCCAGAAAAATCATGGAGATTTTCACTGCGGAAAATGAAACACTGAGAAAATTGGCTAATGAATTTGTATCAAAGGCATCGAAGAAGGGGATCGTATCGTTTATCCTTTTTGGTTCGGTTGCCAGGAATGAACCAAGCGAGACAAGTGATATTGATTTGGTTATAATCTACCATGGAGACAGATATGAGATTGAAAAAAATGTGAACGCTCTCATTGAACGGTATCTCGAATCCGATATCCATGTATCGCCTGTGCTTTATTCGGAAAAGGAAATAAAGGATATGGCTTTGCGGTACAACAGCTTTATCACAAAAATCGAGAATGAGGGAATTGTTTTATACGGGAAAAAGCTAAAGGATGTATATGGCAAGGGAGCTTGATAAGGAAGAGGCAAAGAACTACCTGAAGAAAGCGGAAGAGTTCCTTGAAGAGTCAAAGGACGCAATGATAAAATCAAGGTTTAATGCATCTGGGTTCAATGCAATCCAGTCTATTATCAATGCGAACGATGCGCTCACTATTTACATTGCAGGCATACGGGCATCAAAGGATCACAGAGATGCCATAAAAACCCACATAGAAACTCTAAGGTCCATAAACGATTCATATGGAAAGCGGGTTCTGATAAATGCGCTTGAAAAGAGATCGGAAGTTGGATATTCCGGGAAAGATGTCAGCAAAGCGCTTGCGGAAAAATTTAAAATTTAATAATATGTGGGTAGTAAAGGCCGTGCTATGGTGGCAATAGTCACCTTCTTTCCAAACCCTGAGATTGAAGGCGTTCGCGACCGCCTTCGTTTCAGATCGTGCCTCAGTAGCTCAGCAGGTTCGGAGTTGGAAGGTGGCAAAGCCACCTTCTTTCGCTGTTCAGAGCACTCGGCTGTTAACCTTGGAATGACGACTTGGAGCAAACTGTTAAGGTCGTCAGATTGACGGCTTGAACTGGTTTAACAAAGCCGTCTTTCCAGCAGTTACCGAGTGGTCGTAGGTTCGAGTCCTACCTGAGGCGTTGGTTGGAAAGAAGTCGGAATCTAATGAGCCATGTATTCCGCCTTCAAACTAACATCAAGGGGTGCCGCGCATGGATGCGAGGATGGAGCTGATATCGAACAGTTTTGATATCAGGGGTTTCAATAAAAAATGCAACTTCCACGGGTGCACGAAAACGCCTGACAGGGAAGCCCTTATAATGGAGCTTGATTCGAAAAGGCAGCAGAGGAAGGAGCTTGTTTCGCTCTACTTCTGCAGCAAGCATTTCGATATCTGCATGAAGGATTTATTAAACCATATGAACAAATTATGTGAAAGCGGCAAGAACGTGTATATGGAAACGTATGACGCGCAACGCGTCTAGAACAGATGGGACGGTAGTAATACCGCGGGAGCCTTTAAGGCCGCATCGATAGCTCAGTCCGGGAGAGCACACGGCTGAAGTCTAGATTGACGTCATGGTCTGAGTGAGACAAGACGTCTTTCCGGGTCGTGACCGTGCTGTCGTGGGTTCAAATCCCACTCGTCCCATATGGCAAAGAAATCCGCGAATGAGAAAAAACCAAAGGCTAAAAGCGGAATGAAGGTGTCGCAAAAGAATGAAGTTGGCAAGAGCCAACTTCCAGCCACAGCCACCTTCAAACCAGAGATTGGAAAGAAGGTGTCAATAGACACCTTCAGACCAGGAATCGAATGCAGGCTGCTTGAGAACAAGCTTGTTATAACAAAAGGGTTTGACGAGCTTCTGCAGAAATCGTACGGAAAGTGTGACGAGAAGAGTCTCGAGCTATCGCTAGTGGAGGCGCTTTACCTGCTTGAGAAAGGGAGGGTTTCTGTCAGGAAAGGCTCCAAGAAAATAAGCTTCCGCGGGCTTATGGATTTCGGGCTTGAGAAGGACAAGAGGCTGCATGAAAAATTCATTGTCTACAAGGACCTCCGGGACAGGGGATTTGTGGCGAAAACGGGCTTCAAGTTCGGCTGCGATTTCAGGGTCTACCAGAGGGGTGTGGGAGTCAAGAAAGGGCCCAAAGCCGCCTCTGAGCACACCAAATGGATTGTGTACACTGTCCCGGAAGATTATGCGTGCTCCTTCGCAGAGCTGTCCCGGGCTGTAAGACTTGCGCACTCAATAAGGGCGCAGATGCTGTGGGCGATTGTGGACAATGAGAATTGCGTCACGTATTTCGAGGTCGTGAGGATAAAGCCGTAAAGATAAAGTATTAAAGCTCTTGCCATTCAATATATGTGTGATTATTATGGGTCGTATAAAAAGCGTGGCTGTGAAGAATCTCGGTGATGACCTCATAGTCGCCCACGGGAAGAAGTTCACTACAGACTTTGATAAGAACAAGAAGATTCTGGGCGAGGTCAAAAAAATAAAGTCCAAAAGAACAAGGAACTTCCTTGCCGGCTACATAACGAAACAAATGCAGAACATAAAAAAGGCAGAAGCCTGATTGTCATGAGCTAAATCTTATAGTTAATAAAATGGGGAAATTTATGCAGATTGAAGATGTTCTTGAAAAGCCGCTTGTTGTAAGGCCTGATGATACTGTAAGCCATGTGGCCTCAAGGATGCTCGCTGAAAGAAGGCATGAGGCTGTTGCCCTTGACAGCAGCAATAATTTTCTTGGGATAGTCCTTGCAAGGGATATTGTGAAGAAGAAGGTGAGCGATCCGCACAAGGCAAAAATAGGCCAGTTCATAATAGAAGGGAATCCGCTTCTCCCGGGAACAAGCCTCAGCGAGATCATAAATGCCTTCCTTGTGAACGATTACAGGACAATACCTGTGAAAAAGGATAATAAGATAATGCTTTTGACCAAACTGGATGTCCTGGAGCTGGTAAAAAACGACTCAAACCTCAAAGGGAAGACAGCAGAGGATGTAATGAAATTCCCTTGCTGCATCGATTTTGAGGACTCGCTTTCGACTGCCAGGGCAGTCCTCAAGGATATGAATGTCTCCAGAATTCCTGTTCTGAAAGACGGAAAAGTAGAGGGGATGATTGATACGCTCGATCTCCTGAGCCCGGTTGTAAAGGGGGAGATAACAAAGAGAGGGGAGCCTGATGAGGAGAGGACTCACCTAGACAGCGTTCCGGCATCCTCTTTCATGCGCAAGAACTTCCCGACAGCAGAGGCAGGCGCACCTCTTGCCAAAGTTGTTGATTTGATTCTGAAAGACCAGTCAGCTGTGATTGTGGAAAGTGATGGAAAGCTTCTGGGAATTGTCACGCCCGGGGATGTGCTCAAGCTTCTTGGAAAAGAGGTGAAAGGCGCATACGTTACGATAAGCGGGATGGAGGATGAAGATGATTTCATAAAGTCTGTCATATATGAGGAGATTGAGGCGTCACTGAAAAAAATAAACAAGATATATCCTGTGAACTATCTTGTGGTGCATGCAGACAAGTATGGAATAGGCAAGAGAACCAAGCACTCCATCAAAATAAGGCTTGCTACAGCAAAGGGGTTCTTCTTCGCGCATGACCATGACTGGGACATGACCAAAGCCATGAAAGGCCTGCTGGAGAAACTGGAGAAAGAGGTAATAAAGAGAAAAGAGAAGTTCGGTTTTTAACAGCAATTTTAAATACACTTTCAACTATATTTAATCCCCTTGTGCACAGAGGTGTGCTATGAAAATGCCAAAAAAAATCAGGTCTTTGGACAACAGCGTCTTTTACATAATTATTGGGGTTTTGCTGGCTCTTGGTATAAACTGGGGACTTGCCTTCGCCCTGAACACGGATATGCCTGTTGTCGCTGTTGAGTCCAATTCCATGGTTCCCACGTTCTCAAGAGGTGACATACTTATTTTGCAGGGGATTCCTGGAGAGCAGATTAAGGTGGGCGATATAATAGTTTTCTCTCCAGGGCCTCAGCAGACGCCTGTTGTGCACAGGATAATAGAGGTAAATCCTGACGGAACATTCCAGACTAAGGGCGATAACAATAACGGCCAGCTTCCTTTCGAGAAGAGTATTGAGCCCTCGCAAATACATGGGAAAACCATCCTGATAATCCCCTATCTGGGATGGCTGAAAATAGGCATGATGGAATATGCTCTGCCCAATCTGCTGTGGTTTATCCTGGCCGGGGGCATCATAGCGCTTATATATATGGGAGTTAAATTGAATAGGAAAAGCGGGTTTTTAGCTATTGGCGATTCAGATGAATTTCTGTGACAAATGCGGGTCAGTGCTTGTAGTACAGAAGGAGAAGGACAAGATGATACTTGTGTGCAGGAAATGCGGCTACAAGCTGAGGGATTACAAGCCTCTGGAGATTTCTGAGAAAATGGAAAAAGACCCGCTGAACGATGTAATAATAATAGAGAAAAATGCAGAGACGCTTCCCACCACGAAGGTGGTCTGCCCCAAGTGCGGGAACAAGGAAGCTGTCTGGTGGATACAGCAGACCCGCTCGACTGATGAGGCTCCTACTCTCTTCCTGAGATGCACGCAGTGCAAGCATTCCTGGAGGGAGTACGGTTAATCGTCTTGGTAGAATTCCTCGAAAGGCTTGGGATAATCTTCTGAAAGTTCTTCCGGGTCATCCCACAAATAATCAGCAAGCGCGTTTTCGCATATGCCTCTTATTTGTTCAGGTGTTGAGTTTCCATCAAGCAAACCTTGCAAGGCGTCATATGCCGGAATTACGCGGAGCGTTCCTGTATCCGAATCTATGTCTTCCAGAAATCTTTCATATGTTTTCTTAATATCCCTTTGCCTTTTTCTGATAAAACGAACATCGTTCGCATACACGTAGGCTATAACACGAAGACTGCTTGCCAGGTCTTCTGCAAACTCTTTCAAGAATGCAATTTCACGGCCAAAAATATCAACCATGACTATAAAAGACGATAAGCTTTTTATCCGACTGCCCACCCTTCCCCTGTTATTTTCGTCACATTGCCGGAAAGGATTATGCTGGAATTCCCGAGTGAGAAGGAGCCTGAAAAGCCCTGAATGCTCATGTTCCCGTTTTCGCTGGTTATGTCTGTCTGGGCATGAACCACAAATTTCATATCTGTTAGGGAGAGTTTTGAGATTCTTAAGTCAGGGATTGTGAAATTTTGGATTGGAGAGGAAACTACAAAAGAAGAGCCTTTTTCTAGAAGGGAGATTCTGCCTGCCTGGAAATCAAAGGAGACATCTCCATTAAAATTCTCAAAATATGAGCCTCCAAGTGTGAGGTTCAGTTTTGTCTCGGGCTTGAGAGTGAAATTTTTCGGGTAAAGGGTTACTGAAACCTGGCTGGTACCGGATTTGCCTGTCCCTCCTGGAAGGGAGATTGGAGTCCCCCCTAGCCAGTCTGTCAGCTTTCCCACTATTCCCCCGAACGTGTCCTTTATCCCGGAATTGCCCACAAGCACTATTGAAACTACGAGAAGCGCCGAGAAGGCAGCAGCGAGAATCTTCCACTCGAGCATGAATATTGATTGGGCAAACTTTTATAAATAGCAAAGCTTTATTTTATTAGTTGAGTTGGAATTTGGCGAAGCCGACTTCGTTCTCAATTCTGGTTTGTGATTTTATGGATTCTGTAAATTTCCAGCTGGGTGGGGGAGACTGGTTCTCAACCATAATCTTTATGCTGTTCTGGGTAGTCTTCCTGTTCTTCTATCCGAGGCTTATGGTTTCCCAGATAATGTGGAAGCTTGAGCGCACTGCAAGGGAACTGGAGGATATGTCAGAGAAGTCCAAGAAATTCATAATAAGGGAGATAACCAAGAAGCAAAAGCCCACGAAAGAGCTGAAAGAGTCGATAAACCGGTTCTATGAATTTTTCGTGATAGGGCCTGTTTCCCTGGACCCGTATGGGGTTGTCCCGAAATTTGACCATGTGATAAGGGCGGAGAAGGACAGGTTCACCTATTTTGTCAGGCAGATTGCTCCTCATTTGGATTCGGAGGAGAAGGCGAACATAGAGATGGGCCTGGCCGGAGGGATAACAGTCCATGAGATTTCCAAGATAGTCAGGCACTACGTGGAGCTGGTAAGGAAGACGAAAAACATACAGATAGCAATGCTTTTGCAGATGCAGCTGCCCATGATAGAGAGGATTGCAAAAGCCATGTTCAAGGGGACAGAATCGCTTTCAAAGGGTGAGCCAATAGGAGATGGCTTGGGCCCGCTTGTTGTTGCGGATATGGCTGGAAAGGCCACATGGAAAGAGATAGGAGAAGAGGAAATAATAGTGACGGATACCAAGGCCAATGGAAGGAATCTTATTCTGGTAAAGGCAAAGGGTCCTGGAGGAAGGATAGGCTTTCCGGGGAAGGTGGTTGCCAAGCTTGTCAGGGAAAAGAAAATAGCAAGGATTATAACCATAGATGCTGCTGCAAAGCTTGAGGGTGAGAAGACAGGCTCGCTTGCCGAGGGCGTTGGGGTGGCAATGGGCGGTCCTGGAACCGAGAGGTTTTTCATAGAGGAAATTATAGTGAAGAAGAACATACCTGTGGACTCAATAGTTGTAAAGATGAGCCAGGAAGAGGCAATAACGCCAATGAGGAAGGTTATAAAAGACTCTATGCCTGAGGTGAGGAAATCCATAAACAGGAGCCTGGAAATGACAAAATCCGGAGATACTGTGATAATAGTGGGTGTCGGGAACACGTCGGGTGTCGGCAACTCATCAAAAGACGCGGAATCCGTCAAGGCGTGGATTGAGAAATACGAGAGGGACCTGAAGGCCAAGCGGAAGGACAGGAAGAAAAAGAACAAAAACCACGAAGATTTTGAGATGGAATAATAAAGATAAAGCTGCTTGCTAATTCTTTATAGGTTTTATGAAAGTCATTGCGGACTTGCATTTGCATTCTAGATATTCCAGGGCCACAAGCACGCAGCTCACAATCCCGAACCTAACAAAATATGCAAGGATAAAGGGCCTTAACCTTCTGGGGACGGGAGATTTCACCCATCCCCTCTGGATTCAGGAGCTCAAAGGAAGCCTGAAAGAGGACGGAACAGGCGTACTCAGGGACAAGGAAGGGTTCGGCTTCATCCTTTCCGGAGAGATATCAAGCATATACTCCCAGGACGGGAAGGTCAGGAGGGTGCATAACATAATCCTGGCCAGGAGCTTTGAGGTGGCAGAGCAAATAAACGAAGCGCTCACGAGAAGGAAGGTGAACTTAAAAAGCGACGGAAGGCCCATATGTGGGATACCCTGCCCTGAGCTTGTGGAGATTATTATGGGGGTGGACAAGGTGGCTGAGGTCATACCTGCCCATGCCTGGACTCCATGGTTCAGCGTTTTCGGGTCGGAGTCTGGGTTTGACAGAATAGAAGACTGCTACAAGGACCAGACAAAGAATATACATGCCCTTGAAACGGGCTTGTCAAGTACCCCAGACATGAACTGGAGGCTCTCCTCCCTCGATAAATTTGCTCTGGTTTCGAATTCTGACAGCCACTCCTTTTGGCCATGGAGAATTGGCAGGGAAGCCAATATATTTGAGCTCAAGTCCCTCACTTACAGGGATTTGCTTTCAGCCATAAGGGAAAAGGACCCCAAAAGGTTTCTCTATACGATAGAGGTCGATGCATCATACGGCAAATACCATTTTGACGGCCACAGGCTATGCAATATCTCCCTCTCCCCGGAAGAAGCCAGGAAGCTCGGGAACTGGTGCCCTGTGTGCAAGAGGCGGTTGACCATAGGGGTCCTTCACAGGGTGGAGGAGCTGGCAGACAGGCCGCAGGGCTATGTCCCAAAGGGGGCCATACCCTTCAAATCCCTTATTCCGCTAACTGAGATAATCTCTGCCCAGATGGGTATCGGGCAGCTCTACTCCAAAAAAATCTGGGCTGTGTACAGCCAGCTTATAGAGAGATTCGGCTCAGAGTTCGCGGTCCTGCTGGATTCCGAGGAAAAAGAGCTGAAAAGGGTAGTTGATGAGAAGCTTGCGGAAGCTATTGTGAAAGTGAGGGAAGGCAAGGTCGAGATAAGGCCGGGGTATGACGGGGTTTACGGGTATCCTGTTTTTGAGGGCATGGATAGGGCAAAGCTGGAAAGGAGGGTGGAGAAGGCAAAAGCCCACGCCGGAAAACCCAAAGCCAAATCAAAAAAATCCGCACCTAAACCCGGGCAGAAGAGCCTGAGGGAGTTTTAGACTGGTGAATATTAAAAACCCGCAGTTGTTATTTTTCTTCCTATGACTTTTATTGACGAGTCTTTGTCAATATAGTATTCATAATCAGCTGTTGCCTGTATCATTCTCTGTATTGTAGCACCAGAACTTAAACCGGAGGGTGGTTGACTTGCATGCATCTTTCATGTCTTCTACATTAGACCCTCCTGCTGCACATGCCACGCCGCCGCCTACGTTTGTTATTGTAATCTCAAGCGGGAATATAACTCTCTGTTCATCCTGCCAGAACCTTACCGGTCCCTGGGTCTGAATATCCAGCGTTATTGGACCGCTGGTCTGGCTTTTTGTTTCAGCCGGGAGTTTGCCACCCGTGTCTTGGATGGTTCGCAGTTCGCTGCTCGATCCGAAGTTTATCAGTTTTACCACTCCGCTGGTGTATGAATAGAAAACTCTAACGGTTGGTGTGTATGTGATGGTGAAACCTTTTTGTATCGGAGGTGCTGTATACGTCCATGTGCAGATATGGGAACTGCCTGAAGTGCCTCTTTGGGTATCAGGAGCAAGCATATTGAATCCGCCGCCTAGTTTGTATTGGCATTCCTTTTCGTTTGGTAGTCTTTCAAGTCTGTTTCCAGTACTTGTTTCACATTTTGTTGCGTCTGAACTGCACCAGTCCTCATCCAATCCCAACAGCTCTGCATGTACATTCTTCGCTTCAACTGAACCTTCATTCTTGATAAGCAGCCGGAAGTTTACAGGTTCTCCTGCATAAATTTCTGTAAATTCTGGTGCGAACTCTTTTACAACAACCCCGCTTCCTGACACAGTGCTTCCGGTTGTGCATCCTGAAACCAGAATTATGGCTAGAACAGGCAAAGCTAAAAGAAGCAATTTTGCTCTAGAAAATTGTTCCGCAGCCATTATATTATTTTTGTTGCGCAGTCTTAAATTGTTTGGATTCCCTTATCTGCGCTGCAGCCTGTGCTGAGCAGGAGGGCAATATGGTGCTGGATTAGACGGTCTGTATGTGGTATGGCCGCGACCGTAACCTCCGTGTCCGTGACCATAATTGAAGTTGACACTTGGACCCCAATTGTAATAATAAGGAATGCCAGAATTGAAGTAGACAACTGGTGGACCTGAGCTGTAATAGTATGTACCTGGACCGTATGGCGCAACGACACCACCTACTACACCACCTACTACAGCAGGAGGGGAATAGTTAATTGTTGTAGTGTTGGGCTCATTGTTCCCTATATTTGCTACTATGGGTGCGCAGCTTATTGTACCTGCCAATGCGCCTGCCAGTAAAGTTGAACCAATAACTTTCCCTATTCTTGCCATAAAATCACCACTATGTAGTATTAAATAACAGTTAAGTATTTAAGCTTTACTGATAGAATCTGTTGCTTGGTAAATTAGCTAAAGTCTTTAGAAACCAAAGTAGCCTTCTTCATTGCCCGTGACTGTTATGGTTGTGGTCCTGTCTATGTAGTAATCGTATTCGAAGGTTATCTTAAGGTTCTCGTCCTCGTTTGTCAAAGGCGGCTGGTTTATCTGGATGTTGCATGTTATTGATGCGCTCTGCCCCTTCCATAATGTTACATATCCTTGGTCAATCTCCCTGCAGCTGCCGGGAACTATTGATAATCTGCTGGGTAATGTGGGCCTTGTGATTCGGACTATGTAATCGTTTTGCGGCATGCCCTCTGTGCTCACCACGCCACCGCCAATATTTGTTATGTCTATGGTTATCGGGAATATGTTGCTGAAGGCAGAGGGGCTTGATTCCCTAGCCTTTATGAACTTGCCTGTTGTGATGGTAACACTCAAGGGGCCTGCGCTTGTTTTTGTATCAGTTGCTGACAGGGTCTTGCCCTGGTCCTGAAGCCTTCTGAGCTCGTTCTCGTTCACAAGTGTTATTGACTTTATCGCGCTTGTTTTGTAGCTGTAGAAAACCCTTACCTGAGGCGAATACTGCTGCGTTGTCCCCTTTGGCAGCTTCGGAGCAATCATGTCAAATGTCTCCTGGCCTATCTGGCCGTCTGTGTTTTGTATCCTGTCCGGAGGAAGCAGGACACCGTTTCCGAACAGCCTTCCCTGTGACCCGCCGAAACCGAAGCTTAAGCCCCAGTCCTCCTGGTTTATGCCTGCAAGCAGCGCACGCATGTTTTCCGCCCTTACCTCTCCCTGGTTCTGCACCCTTATCCTCAGTTGGAGGCTGTCACCTGATTCTACTGAAGAGTATGTGGGTTCCCAGTTGAGGATTGTGACACCGTTACCGAATGTCGGGCCTGTAGATTGCGTGCAACCTGATATCGCAACAACTGCAAGAAGCGGCAGAATTAGCAATAGCGTCTTCATTCCCTTCGACTGCTTGCCCTTCATCATTACCTCTTTAATATATGTCGGATTTAATTTATAAGTCTTTGAATGAGTTGGAAGTTGGCGAATCCAGCTTCTTTCCAAGAATCAGAATATCTTGGGCGGTTTTATAGTGACTTTTATCTCCTTGCGGAACTCGTATATGTAGTCTACGCTTGTGGTCACATAGTAGGTGGCAACTTTCTCGATTTTGTTTTGATATGGCGTTTCTACTGTGAAAAATTGCTTGGGGGATTCTTTTCCAATCAGCTGGAAGGCATCCATTTTATTAACTGCCGCTGTTATGTCCGATACTATCTTATAATCACCTTGTGTGCCACCAATGTTTGACTGTATTCTTATTGCAGAAACGGGTATTTTAGGGGTTGATGATGTTACTATATCTGATTGTCCTGGGGCAACATACCCAGGCAGCAATTCAAATGAGCCTGCAAGGAAGCCGCTCCCTTTGTTTTTGATTTGGAAAGCCAACGTTGCGTCTGATTTCGTCCCGCTTTTTACAGGGACTGGCTGCTGGTCTTCCACCGTGAGGTATGGCTTTATCGGGCCGTAACCTTCTGTTATGTAAGATGTTATTGCTTTGAAACTTCCCTGGTCCATTTGCCTTTGCATCTCCACGTAATCAATAAAGGAGATGCTGGTTATGCTTTTTGTTCTGTAAGGATACTGCACGTAAACCTTAAGGTTGCAGGAGGTTTCCAAAGGAATTTTGTCTTTGTCATATGCTGTGAGTGTCCAGAAAATTGGGATTTTCTGTTTGGGCAGAATGCTTGTTATCGTGCATTCTGTCACGTCTTTTTCCCCGTCAGGACATGTGACTTTAATAGATTTGAAAAGTCCTTCGCATGTATCATAAAGCTTAATCTTTACTGGATTATTTTGAAAATCTTTCTGAGGAACAGTCTCCCCGCCCCTGTTCTCTATCCAGGCGGAGAGGCGGAACTGCTGTCCTGTTGAGACTGTTGAAGGTACTGCGTCAAGCGTGCTTATTACCAGAATGTCGCTCTCGTATTCCACCACTTGTGCACACGTGAGACCAGGTATGCAGAATGACCCGATAAACGGAATGGACTCAAAACCTGTGCATCCTGAAACAGATACCACTAACAGCAGGATGGTGGGGAGTAGAATGAACGCTTTCTTGTCCATTAAGTAATATTATGCCGCGCAATCTATTTATTATTATGAAAGCCCGCAATGCCGTTAACCAAAAAGCTAGTTCGAAGTCCGGAGGACTTCTGCCACAAGTTACAAAGAGGGGGGATTGCAAAACAAACTGTCGTAAGGTCAAAAAAGCCCAATTGGTGTTTGAGTTCATTGTTGCTGTGCTGATTTTTTTCGGGATAGTTTTTTACGCGATAAATTACCTGAGCTGGACTGTCGCGGGATACAGCAGCGATTTTTCTGTGGAAAACATGGAGAGCGAGGCTTCGCAGATAGGGGAGCTGCTTGTCTTGAACAAGGGAAACTGGTCCGGAGGAACCCCAATAACTGTGGGACTTGCCCAGGAATGGCCTGTCCTGAATTCCACAAAAATCACCTGGCTGAACAGTTCCTGCAACAATAACTATGATGGTTTTGTGAAAAAACTTGATGTGCAGCCAAGGTACAGGATGAAAATCACGGTAAGGAATGAAACCAGTTTTCTGGCTGACTGCAGGTGGGGCCAGCCCATATCAGGCAATGTCACTAGGGCTGATGTCAGGAGATATGCCTTGTCAGAATCAGGAAATGTTCTGACTGTTTATGTTGTCATCTGGACAACGGGAAAGTAGAGTGAAGGTGAAATTTCGATTGAAGTTGCGGATTTATAGGAAGGGCGCAAAATAAAATTATGAGAGTGATAATAGCAGGCGGCGGGGAATTCGGAGTGAGGCTTGCTGAGGAGCTTGCTAGAGGGAATGAGGTTATCCTTATAGAGAAGGATGAGGGGAGGGCGGAATATCTTGGGGAGAAGCTGAGCTCAATAGTCCTGTTCGGGGATGCCGGGGACAAGCAGGTTCTCAAGCATGCCAACGCCGAGAAGTGCGATGTGCTTCTTGCTGCAACAGGTGATGACAGGGTTAATTCTGCCATATGCGAGCTTGCGAAGTCCTTTGGCGTGAAAAAGCTTGCAGCCAGGCTTAATGATCCTGAAAAAAGCGATCTGTTCTCAAAGTCAGGTGCTGTTCCCATAAATATTATGGATTCTGCCGTGAAGGAGTTCAGGAAGGCTATAGAGCACAGGGCAAAAAAGGATTAATGTTCTATTTTGAATTTTTTCAGGAAGCCTGAAAGGACTGTCTCCAAGTTGGGTTTCCCAATCTCATCCAGATAGTAGCGGACATTAACTATGGGCTTGTTTATTTTAAGGAGACGGGAAAGGTTTACTGGGCTGCCGTCTATCACTATCTCACAGTTCGCGTGGTTTATGGTCTGTTCTAGCTCTTTTATCTGGCGGGGGTTGTAGCCCATTGCAGGCAGTATGTTCTTGATGTGGGTGTATTTTTTGTAAATTTCCTTGATGGAGCCTACTGCATATTTTTCTGCAGGGATTATTTTGGCTTCGTACTTCTGGGCCGCTACTGTGCCTGCGCCAAAGCTCATGCCTCCGTGAGTGAGAGTTGGGCCGTCTTCTATAACTAAAGCTGTTTTGCCTCTCATGATTTCCGGATTATCTATTATCAGGCCTGAGTTTGCTTTGATAACAATTGCCTTGGGATTGTACTGTTTGATGTTATCCATCAGGGTTTTGATTTCCTCAGGTGTTGCGCTATCCATCTTGTTTATTACCAGCACGTCTGCAAGAAGGAAATTGGTTTCTCCTGGATGGTATTTGAGTTCATGACCTGCCCTGTGGGGGTCAAGGACTGTTATAGCAAGGTCTGGTTTGATAAAAGAAAAATCGTTGTTGCCTCCGTCCCAAACTATTATATCGCACTCCTGTTCTGCTTGCCTGAGAATCTTTTCGTAATCCACTCCTGCATAAACAATCGCGCCGTTCTCTAAGTGAGGTTCATATTCCTCCCTCTCCTCTATAGTGCATTTGTTTTTTTCCAAATCCTCGTAAGTGGCGAAACGCTGAACAGTCTCTTTTTCCAGGTCTCCGTAGGGCATGGGGTGGCGTATCACCACGACTTTGAGGTCGTGCTTCCTAAGGATTGAGACTATCTTCCTGGTGGTCTGGCTTTTTCCTGAGCCTGTGCGCACTGCGCAAACAGCAATAACTGGTTTTGCGGACTTTAGCTGTGTTGATTTTGGGCCGAGAAGCATGAAATCAGCCCCGCAAGACAAAGCGATGGAGGCTTTGTGCATCACGTATTCATGGGAGACATCTGAATAGGCAAAAACCACCAAATCTATATCGTATTTTTTTATCAAATCGGAAAGTTTTTCTTCAGGATATATGGGAATGCCTTTTGGGTAAAGTGGGCCTGCCAGAGAGGGAGGGTATATTCTTCCTGATATTCCGGGAATCTGGGTTGCTGTGAAACACACGACTTCATACTCGGATTTGTTGCGGAAGAAGGTATTGAAGTTGTGGAATTAGGGGGCTTCTATAGCCTGTCCCTTCCCGCAGCGCCCATTACCAGAACACGTTTTTTTTCCATGCTATTTTATTATCAGAGCTATCTTATCAAGCAAGTCAGAAGCCATGAGACCTGGGCCTTTTTCCTTGGCAGCCAGGTCGCCTGCTGCCCCGTTTATGTATGCGGCTGCGCATGCTGCTGTGAAAGGGTCGAATTTCATGCCGAGAACTGCCCCGCATATTCCTGCGAGCGTGTCTCCTGTCCCTCCTTTGGTCATGTTAGGGTTTCCTGTTGTGTTGTGGGAAACTCTCTCGCCGTCAGAGATTATGTCTGTGTGGCCTTTGAGGAGGATAGTGGTCTTAAGCCTGGCTGCAAAAAACTTCACCACGTCAGTCCTGTGGCTTATCTCGTTTGTGGGGTCTTCTCTCGTGAGGGACTGGAACTCCCGCTGGTGAGGAGTCAGGACAAAGGGCTTTCCGGAAAGGATTTCCGGATTGAGCGAAACTGCATGGACGGCGTCCGCGTCTATCACGCACGGGATTCTCACGCTCTTGAGAAGGTTTTGCACAAGAGACGCTGTCTCCTGCTTCCTCTCTATTCCTCCTCCTATCACAATAGCGTCCGCGTTCTTGGCTATCTCGAGAATGGGCTTGAGGTGGCTGTTATTGAGGTAGTCTCCTTTAAGCGGCTCTGTTATCATGTCAGGGGAGAAAGAGGCGATTGTGTTTGCAGCCCTCTCGGGAGCGGCTATGGTCACTAAATCGCTTCCAGAGCGGAAGGCTGCGAATGCCGCAAATGCCGGGGAGCCTGAATATTTGCGGGAGCCTCCTATAATAAGCACATGGCCGAAATTCCCCTTGTGGCTCCATTCAGGCCTGGGGAGGTAGATTTTTTTCAGGATTTCTTTTGACACTATTTGGGGTTTTTGCGCAGGGTTCATGATATCACGGTCCCGCTGAATTTCTTTCCATTGAGGAAGTTTTCCAGGTTTTTGAGATTCCTCCCGTTCATTATGACGACTTTTATCCCAAGCTTCTGGGCTTTCCCTGAGGCCACGGGGTCGAATGGAGAGTTAAGGCCTGGGTCCCATTTGTTTCCCACAAGCTTCCGGAAATCTTTCCACGAAATTTTCTCAATCGGTTTTGCGGATTTTTCTTTTTTAGGGTCGCCTGTATAGACGTAATCTATATTAGATAAGTTTAGAACGGTCTGCGACTTAAAGTTTTTTGCCCACATGGTGGCGTCATAGTCAGTGCTGTGCCCGGGCTTCCAGCCTGCTGCTATTATAACATTTTTCCTTGTGCGGATTTTTTCGTTATAATGTCTTATTACAGCAGGGTGTGCAATTTCCCGGAAGATTGTGCGCAGGAGGTGAGCGTTAAGCCTTGTTGTGTGTATGCCTATCCAGTCCAGGTCCTTGTGGGTTGGCTTTGTGATTTCTTTCGCAGCGTTCTGGTATTTCCTGCATGTTTTCCCCCCGCCAACAATTATTATGAAGCGCTGGCCTTTTTTCACCTGCCTTAAAATGAGAGAGCGGAATTTCTTCAGGAACTGTACATCTATCTCTTCCGGAATTATAATCGAGCCGCCAAGCGAGATTATCACAAAATCGTTTGCCATTAAATCCACCGTTTCCTCCTGAAGTAAAGCATCATGATGGCTGCAATTATGACCATAAGGGAAAGAACAATGTAATACATGAAATCTATGTGTGATTCTGGTATGTTGAGGTTCATCCCGTATATTCCTGTAAGGACTGTGAGGGGTAACATTACTGTCGCGACTATTGTGAGGGCTTTCATCACCTCGTTCATGCGGTTGGATACCATAGAAATGTGGACTTCAAGCGTGTTGGAAAGGATTTCGCGGTAGTCGTCTATGGATTCGTTTATCCGGATTATGTGGTCGAATATGTCCCTGTAATAGGCGGAAGCTTGCTCGCTTATGAATGGGAAGCTTTTTTGTGTTAGCAAAAGAACCACCTCTTTTTGTGGTCCCACTCTCTTCCTTATGGTCAGGAGCTGTCTCTTGAGACGGAACAAACGACCGAGGACTTTGTGATCTATGTTTCTGTAAACTTCCTCCTCTAGGTCGTCAATCTGGTCTTCTATTTCGTCCAGCACAGGGAAGTAAAAATCTATCTCCATATCCATCAGATGGTGCATGAGGAGGTCGGGGCCTCTGGAAAGGAGATTCCGAAGTCGTCTGCTGTCTGATTTCAAAGAATCGAAGCTGGATATTTTTTCCTTGTGCACGGTGAGCAAAAAATTCTTCCCTATAACAAAATTCATCTGGAAAGCAAGAGGTCCTTTCTTACTGGATTCCAGACCATATGTTATGATAAAAAGATATTCGTTGAACTGCTCGAGTTTCACGCGGTTTCCTGTCTTGGAGCAGTCCTCAAGGGTGAGGTGGTGGAGCGGGAAGGATTGAGCGAGTTTCTCCAGGTCGGGTTTTGTGGGGTCTGTCACGTCCACCCAGATTCGTTTGTTTGTTTTGAGAGAAGTGGTTCTCTTTATGTCTTTATCGAGAATAAACGCTTCTATCATAAAATCTACCCTGTATCTATCTGGGCCTTCTGTAGTTTGCCTGAATAGTCAAAATAAACTGTCTTTATTTCTGAAAACTCTTCTAATGCTGTCCATCCTGCTTCACGGGTGCTTCCAGTCTGCTTCACTCCTCCGAAGGGAAGGTGTGCTTCAGAGCCGATAGTGCTGGAATTCACATAAGTGAGGCCTGCCTCTATCCCTTCTATCGCTTTGAACGCGCTTCTCATGTTTGAAGTATAAATGGAGGAGCTTAGGCCATAGGTAACTGAATTCATGACTTCTATCGCTTCCTCCAGATTTTTCACGGATATTATGCACACTGTTGGGCCGAATATCTCCTCCTGCGCGATTCTCATGTTGTATGTCACGTCTGTGAAGAGGGTGGGTTGGTAAAAGAATCCTTTCTTGCCGAAAGTATGACCTCCGCAAAGAAGTTTCGCGCCTTCCTTTATTCCTATCTCTGTATAGCTGTGTGTCTTCTCGACTGCTTTTTTGTTTATCATAGGTCCGACATCTGTTTTGGAGTCAAGGCCGTTTCCTAGCCTGAGCCTGGACACGCGTTCCGAAAGAAGCTTCTCGAACCTCTCTTTTATGGACTGCTGGACTATAACGCGGGAGGCTGCTGTGCATCTCTGGCCTGTTGTCCCGTAGCCGCCCCATATCACACCGTCTATCGCGAGATTCAGGTCTGCGTCTTCCAGAATTATTATACCATTCTTTCCTCCTAGTTCCAGCCCTACTTTCTTTATACCTGCCTCTTTGGTTATCTGCAAGCCTGTGTCCCTGGAACCTGTAAATGAGATGCACCTGATGCTTTTGTGCCTCACGATTGGAGTGCCGGCCTGTTCTCCGGAACCTGTGACAAGGTTTATCACGCCTTTGGGGACTCCTGCCTTCTCAAGAATCTCCACAAATTTTATCGCGCAGAGTGGCGTGTCCGAGGCTGGCTTGAAAACAATTGTGTTGCCGCATATAAGCGCTGGCATTATTTTCCAGGCAGGTATGGCTGTAGGAAAATTCCATGGTGTTATGAGGCCGCACACCCCTATTGGCCTGCGCACGGTCATGCAGAACTTGTCGCGGAGCTCGGAAGGTGTGGTGCGGCCGAACAGTCGGCGGCCTTCGCCTGCCATGTATTCGGTTATGTCTATAGCCTCCTGGACATCACCTCTCGCCTCCGAAAGGACTTTGCCCATTTCATTCGTTACTGTTCTTGCAAGCGATTCCTTATTCTCCTTGAGCAGAGATGCTAGCCTGAAAAGTATTTCTCCTCTTTTTGGGGCAGGAAGTGAGCTCCATCCCTCGAAAGCGCGCTCAGCCGCGTCCACTGCCTGGTTCACATCGTTCTCGTTTCCTGACTGGAACCGCCCGAGAATCTTCTCTGTGGCAGGGTTAAGGCTCTGGAAGGTTTCCTTGGATTCAGAAGAAACCCATTTCCCGCCTATAAGAATTTTGTAGGTTTTTGTCATCTCTTCGCTCCCTTTGCATTGACACAGCAACCGTATTCGTAAAGTGCTCTGAGGGCTTCTGCCGCCCCCTCAGGATAGGAGAAACACGGGACCCCGAAATCCTCAAGGCTTTTTTTCAGGACTTCCGTATAGCGCCCGCCTGCTGCCAGAACAATAAGCGGCTTCTGCTTCCTGTCAGATATCGCGGAAACCACATCCACAATATCCGGGGTGAGCGTGGGTATCTGGAAAAGTATTATAACTGCCACCATGTCAACGTTCGGGTCTTCCATTGCTGATTCTATCGCGATTTTGTATCTCTCTGTGTCTGCGTCTCCCGTCAGGTCTATCGGATTCTTCACAACCACGTGGGGAGGGCATGCTTTCTTTATCTTTTCTATGTTCTGGTGGCTCATTTTTGCAAGCTGGAGCCCGTTCTTGATAAGCCAGTCTGTTGTCATCACGCCATATCCGCCACCGTCTGTAATTATCTGGACCCTGTTTCCCTTTGGGGCAGGCTGTGTGGAGAGAACGCGCGCAAAATCAAAAATCTGCTCAAGGTCCTTTGCCTGGATCACGCCGGCCTGCTTGAATGCAGTGGAGTAAATCTCGGCTGAGCCTGCAAGCGAGCCTGTATGGGAGGCGACGGCGCTTGTCCCCTCGGAAGTGGTTCCGCCCTTCAGGACTATCAGAGGTTTCCTGCTCGAGATCTTTTTCGCGACATCGTAGAATTTCCTTCCCTCCTTCACTCCCTCGAAATATGCGCATATCACGTCCGTTTCCTTGTCGTTTGCGAGATATTCCGTGAGGTCTGCCTCGTCCACGTCCACGGCGTTCCCGTAGGAGATGAACTTGGAGATTTTATAGCCTTTCATGGCCATCCAGTCAAGCACAACAGAGCCTAGCGCGCCTGACTGGGAGATGAACGCGATTTTTCCTTTTCCAGGCCTCTCCAGCTTGTACCTGGGAAGGAAGAATGTGTCCACTCCTGAATACGGATCGAGCGCTCCTATACAATTCGGTCCTATTGCCCGGATTTTGTGCTTCTTAAGGATTCGCGAGACCTCGTTCTCAAGCTCCACGTTCCCTATCTCCTTGAACCCGCCTGAGATTATTATAACGGCTGGGATTTTTTTCTTCCCGCATTCCTCAAGCGCCTGGGGAACAATGGGGGCGGGGATTGTTATCACAGCAAGGTCTATCTTCTCTTCCACGGAAAGCACGCTTGGATAGCACCTGTGACCGAAAAGCTCCTCAGCATTCGGGTTTATGGGGAATATTTTTCCTGCAAACTTCCCTTCCACAAAATTGCGGAAAATCACATGGCCTATCTTCTTGGGGTCGCGTGAAGCCCCGACAATCGCGACTGATTTCGGCTTGAAAAAATAGTCCAGCTGGTTCATAATATTATTTGGTTGCTCTGCTTTATTTGGATTTTGGAAAGACGCCCTTCGGACGTCAAATAAACCAAACACGCAGTTCAAAAAATCAATTTATTACAGGAACGCAAAAAGTTATTGATGTTGAGGAGAATAATTTCCGAGAGGGAGACAGAGCTGCCTGTCCTTACTATAGGCAGGCTTCTGCATATAGCGGAAGAAGACAAGAGGGTTATTTCTCTGGGCCCAGGGGAACCGGATTTTTCTACGCCGAAAAATATAATCGCGGCGGCAAAGAAGGCGCTGGATAGGGGTTACACTCATTACTCGCCACCTGAAGGAAGGTCTGACCTGAAGGAAGCCATAATAAAAAAGCTCAGGAAGGACAATCGCATTCATGCTTCTCCTGACAACATTGTTGTCACAACAGGCTCCACAGAGGCGATAATGCTTGCGCTCATGTGCACCATAGATCCCGGAGAGGGAGTTATGTATCCTGATCCTGGTTTTCTGGCGTACAGGCCTTCAGTGGAGATCCTAAACGGGATGCCAATTCCTATACAGCTTTATGAGGAGGACGGGTTCCAGCTTGATGTGGAAAGGATGGAAAAGTCTATAATACCGGAAAAAACCAATGCCATTATCCTGAACACTCCTTCAAATCCGACAGGAACCGTGTTCTCTCGAAAGGTCCTGGAGGAAGTCGCGGGGTTTGCGATAGAGTATGGTTTGCTCATAATCGCGGATGAGGCTTACGAGAAACTTGTTTATGGGGATGCCAAGCACATTTCTATCGGCTCGCTTAACGGAATGGAGGACCGTGTTCTCACACTTCATTCTTTTTCCAAGACTTATGCCATGCCCGGGTTCAGGCTGGGTTATGCTGTTGGGAATGAGAAGCTCATAGCTGCAATGACGAAGCTTCACCTTTTCACTTCGCTGTGCGCACCAACCATTTCGCAGGTAACAGCCATCGAGGCTCTGAAAGGGACGCAGGAACCTGTAAAGAAAATGGTGAAGGAGTATGACAGGAGAAGGAAGATGATTGTAAAGAGGCTTAATGAGATTCCGGGATTCAGCTGCATGGAACCGAAGGGCGCCTTCTATGCGTTCCCGAATATCTCGTATTACAGGATGAAGTCGCTCAAATTCGCGGAATGGCTCCTGAAAAACGCGAAAGTGGCTGTCGCTCCAGGGACGGAGTTCGGGAGGATGGGAGAAGGCTTCATACGCTGCTCTTATGCGACTGCTTATCCAAAAATCGAGAAAGCGATGGATAATATAGAGAGGGTTGTGAAGAGGCTGCGTTAAATCATCGGATAATAGCTTATAGGTTGCCTTACCTTCATTTTGGTTTTCTCTTCCTTTATATTTTCTGTAGTTTTCAAAGTGTGCGCAACAGAAACGTATTTTTCTTTGCCTGCCGTTTTTACTGAATACTTCCTTGTGAATTTGTCTTCAATATCATTGAGTATCTTTATCCAGTCGCCTGATTTTTCCGGTTTTTTGTTTTCCTTTATCAGCCGGTTAATTACGTCTGCATATGCGGTTGATGGGTAAGGTGTTGACTGAACTTTGAAAACGTGGGGCCCTAACTGCTCCCAATAATCTTGGGTTTCTTCTGGTATTTTTTCTCCCCATCCAGTAAGGGATTTCAGAGCAGTCTCAAATGGGCCTATCACTTCATCCTTAAAATAGGTAGAAAGCTTGTCTGCTCTTACATAAATTATAGAATTATCGCTATTCAATTCTTTGGTATTTCTTTTTGTCGGAATCCACAGCATTGAAGACTTTTCTTCCTTCAACCTTTCTGATTCTGAATAATCTATCTTTTGCTCCACGCCTTCTTTGATTATTTCTTCGCCTTTTCCTTGAACCCTTTCTATTAAGGATTTTACTAGAATATGTGGAGTATCATCCAATGTTTTGATGTTTTTTATGCTGGCCCCTTTTTTGCATTCTTCCAGAACAAAATTAAGGTAGACTATAATATCATCATAAATTTCTGCATAGCCGGGTCTTTTTGTGGTGGGTTTTGTTGTGACAAAAAATTCAACTTCCTTGAATTTGTATGGGGTTTTTTCTATAGTTTTGGGTATTTTTTCATCGCTCCAGCCTGTAGATTCTTTCAATTTCTCATCAAAAGGATTTAGTAACTCTGTTGTAAGGTAGCTTCTCCTTCTGCCTGCTTTGAAGTAGTTCCAAGCGTTTTTGCTGTTCAGTTCGCTGAACTTCCCTACAGGGTCTATTTTGATAGCGGATGGATACATATCTCCCCCTTAATCCCAAGTTATTTAAGCGTGACCCGGGCAAATAGTACGCATGGCAAAGAGGTTTTACAAGAACACAAAAATAAATGCAGTGAAGATTTTCCGCGCACTCAAGCAGGCTTACATGGAGGACCGCGGGCCCATAACCGTCAGTGAGATAGCGAGGCTCACGGGCCTGCATAAGTGGAGCGTTTCAAGGACGATAGACATCTGGCTTCATCCTTTTGTGGAGAGCGTGATTGTGGAGGAGCTTGAGCAGGTTGGGTTGAGGATAAAGCTCGTTAAGCTCAAGAACCCTGACCTGACGGAGGAGCAGCTTCTCAGGGGCTTGAATGTGAAGCTGTGAGATTATTTGAAGAGTTGTTCAATTTTACCTTTAAAATTGTTTATGTAATCTACAGAAACAGAGTCGTCAAAAATGAGGCTAATTGATTCTCCCTTTTTTACATTAACTAAATCACGTGTCATATCGACCAATCTTTCCGTGCGTCTTCCGGTTATAGTGTAGGCGGAAATGTCACCGGTGTATTCTGATAGCCATTTATAAGGTATTTCCAATCCTATTATTGAACGTGTTTCTGTTGAAGCCTCTATTAGCTCTATGAGAAATTTTTGAGTAGGAAGTATATGAAAATAATCCGTTTCTATTGTAAACTGTAATTTTTCCATAAAACAGATATTACGAAATAAAGAATAAAAGCTCATCTGAAACCCGTCACGTTCAGAGCGCCAGGCAGTCCGTCTCTCCTTTTCTTGCGAAATGTCCTGACATGCTGGAATCCTGGACTATGGAAATGGTCCTGCTTTTAGCGTCTATTTTTTCAAAGCCGCCTTGGAGGCATTCTGTCCTTGTCTGGTTTGTAAGGTCGTTTGTCTTGATGTATGAATAGGTGTTGTCGGATTCGTTGTAATATCCTGTGAGGTTGAAGTATTCCAGCTGGCTGCAGAGCTTTTCTTTGATGGCTGAATATGCGGCTGTCGGGTTGGGTGAAGTCTCGGAGAAGCACGCGAACAAACCACAGTCCCCTCCTCCTGGGCTGCACCAACCGGTATGGTAGTAAAGCGTGAAGGGTGTGTTGCCATAGGTTCCCTGTGTTTTGAGGAAGCCGCCCCTGCCTGGATTGCATTCCATGCAGTTGAGGGTGTAGCTAGACTGGTTGAGAAGGAACTGTCCGGAGATCGTGCTGTAGAACCAGTTCTGCAGATTGGTCACGGATTCATCTATCTGCGTCTGGTTGCCGCCGGCCTGTTTCCGGAACACGAGAACGTTGCTGTCAAAACACCCTTTCTCCCCTATGCAGCTTTTCTTCAGCGGGACTTCTATTGCAACAAGCTGGTTTTCAGGCAGGTTGAACTCGAAAATCCTGGGAGAATGCCCGTTTGAATAGACGGATATCACTGACTGCGGGTCGCTCAGCTGCTCCTCGCAGGAAAAGGAGAAAGGGAAGACGCTGCCCTCGCTGGCTTGCGTGATTATGTAGGCGTTTGATGTCAGGTTGCCTCCTGTCTGACTGTCTTTCGCAAGAATCTTTATGCCTGAGTTGAAGCCGTTCTCCTTGTAGTTGAATCCTGTGCCACCGCAGAGGCTCTTGTTGTAATCCTGGGTTGACAGGATAATGTAGTCCTGCGGGGCAGGCTGCTGGGTGCAACCAGAAAGTGAGAGTATGGCAAGCGCCAGAAAGACGAAAGCAATTTTCATGCTTTAATTGTTGGTGACAGTCTTAAATATCGTTACCTGAAGTCCAGAGCATTAAGCAGTTTCTCAGGGGGCTGAATGTGAAGTTATAGCGATTTTTCTAATGCCTTTTTGTTGTAAACGTTCGTCCATTATTTCTCTTGCGCCCCTGAAGGTATTATATATTTCTGCGTCTGGGTTGGATGAAGGGACTATAAGATCGAATACCTCGGTCATTAATGCTAAAACAGGATATGCTGCTTTCCAAATCCCGCTTTTGTAAACAAATGTTTCTGACATAAATTATTTTTAAAAACAAGCAATTTAAACTTATCTGAAATCCAGCGCGTTAAGGACGTTCTCCATGGGGAGCCAGTTATCCTCTTGGTAGCGGTTGTCTTCTGCGTCCTCCAGCCTCAGGAAAAGCCAGATGTTGCCGGGTTTTTTCCAGGCCACGAAGCCGATTGCTCCTGCCTTGTTCACCCATTCGCGGAAGTGGGTGAGCTGCTTCTTGTCGAGCTTGGGGAGCTTGTCCCAGGCCTTGCACTCTATTGCGATTGTCAAGCCCTTCTTTATCGCGATGACGTCTATGGGCGAGAGGAAGCCTCCGCTGGACGGTATGCGGGCTACTGCAAAGCCTTTGTAGTTAAGAAAATGGATGAGGTCGCGCTCGAACCTGGAGCCTTTCACATACGTTTTTATCATGTTTTCTTTTTAGTGAAGGCGCTTTATATTGGAAAGCATAACACTGTTATAACCGCAAGCATCGGCGATTAACCGAAGGTTTATAAATAAGCAAGTCAATTATCGTATATGGATAACGTAACTGACGAATTTGCCTTGGCGAAGAGAGCGCTGGCAAAGGATATTGTGGGTGAGATAGTTCTTTCTGAGAACTCGGATAAAGTGATTCGCAAGTGGAGGACAATCTTCAAAATATCGCAGAAGAAGCTTGCAAATGAGCTAGGGATAACTTCATCCGTGATTTCTGATTACGAGTCGGGTAGGAGGAAGTCTCCTGGAATAAAGATGATAAAGAAGTGTGTTGAGGCACTTCTTGAGATAGACGCCTCAAAAGGAGGCAATGTAATCAGAAGCTTTGCAAAATCATCTGCAGAGCAGCCCCTTTCAAGCGCGATAGTGGACATAAAGGAATTCGGGAGTGGCGTGTCCCTGCATGATTTCTGCAAAAAGATAGACGCCGAGCTTGTCACGAAAAATGTGAGCACTGACAGGGAAATATATGGTTATACGATTGTGGACTCCCTCAAGGCCATAACAGAGCTCTCGTTTGCAGAGCTTGTCAAGCTCTATGGGATGACCACGCAAAGGGCCCTTATTTTCACAAAAGTGGGAAGTGGAAAGACCCCCATGGTTGCCATAAAACTGACAAACCTGCATCCGGCTCTTGTAGTCTTCCATGGACCCGAGACTGTTGACGATGTTGCCAAGAGGATAGCAGAGGTTGAGAACATTCCTTTGGCAATCTCGCGTCTGGAGAACCCTGAAAAAATAGTGGAGAGGCTGAAAGATTTATAGGGACTCCATAAACTTTGATTGAAGTTGGAACTTTAGACCGAAGCCGGCAAATCCGACTTCTTTCCAACAATCAGATTTTTATTTTCCTGCTTTCACATTTTATTACTTGCTTCTTTTTCTCGTCTATCTCAACTATTCCGTAATATCCCTCGAAAAGCGCGCCTGGATAGAAAAGTGTGCAGTCTCCTATTCTGTCCGTCCCCCTTGCCTCATGTATGTGCGCGGATATCGCAAAAATCGGCTGCCTTTTTTCTATGAACTCCTTTATTGCCTCTGACCCTACATGCTTTCTTGTGAAAGTCATGTCAAGCTTTGTGTTTATTGGTGGGTTGTGAACCATAAGAACGAACTTCTCGCCCTTTATCTTGTTGTGTAGTTTTTCCAGACATTCCTTGGTCTCTTCTTCGCTGGGCTCGAATATGGTATTAAACGGCGTCGGCGCCCCTCCCCAGCCGATAAAATCGAGGCCTTTAATCTTTTTTATCTTGTCGTGGAGATTTACGTTATACTCATTAAAAAGCTCCAGAACGTCATAAGGATCGTGGTTGCCTGGAACGCACAGGACTGGTATTTTAAGCGCCATTATTTTCTGCAACACCATGTCTGCTATGTCCAACTGCGAAAATCCCTCAGGCACGGCGAACATGTCTGTGAAGTCCCCGGGACACAGAATGAGGTCTATCCCTTCTGTTTTAACATGATCCATAACCTTGGCTGCCTTTTCATACTCCCCATGCACGTCGGCAAATATTAGAATCTTCATAAAATCACCTGGTTTAAGCTTTTTGTAGAAGGGGATTTATATTCTTACAGTTTGCCAATTTTTGGCATTCGGGACTACTGCTATATCACACCCCAATTTCTTATGGAAATTAAATATAAATATAAATATAAATATATTTCATATAACAGTGTTATGCTTTATTTCTTATGGAACTTAAACTTAAACTAAACTTTATATTAGTCACTTCCAATAGAAGGGGAGGGGGTATAATGGCTCAAATCTCTCTTAATGACATATTTTCCAAGTATACTTCAAAGAAACCAATATTCAAGGATAAGGACACACTCTCCATCCGCTTCACCCCTGAAAACATACCCCACAGGAGTGAGCAGATAAACCAGCTTGCCCACATTCTGGCGCCTGTTCTGAGGAACGAAAAGCCCTCCAACGTCTTTATCTACGGGAAAACCGGAACAGGAAAGACTCTTATTGCAAAAAAGGTCGCGGCAAACCTTGAGATCGTTGCAGAGCCCAACAACCTGAAAATAATATACATTAACTGTAAAATGAGGAAAGTGACTGACACAGAATACCGGCTGCTCGCGCAGCTGATTGAGTTTTTTGGAGAGAAAGTCCCTTATACAGGCCTCCCGACAAGCGAGCTTTATAACAGGTTTTTCAGGCTGCTCGACGCCTCCAGGCAGAATGTGGTCCTTGTCCTGGATGAGATAGACTCCCTTGTAGACAAGATAGGAAGTCTGTTCCTCTATAACCTCACAAGGATAAACCAGGACCTGGAAAAGACCAAAATAACCCTTGTAGGAATCTCCAACAACATCTCCTTCCTGGAGAACCTTGACTCGCGCGTAAAATCCTCACTTTCTGAGGAGGAGCTGATATTCCCCCCCTACAACGCAACAGAAATAAAGGACATTCTCACAGAGCGCTCGCGAATAGCATTCCATCCAGAAACCATAACAGACGCTGCGATAGCAAAGTGCGCAGCCCTTGCAGCTCAGGAGCATGGGGACGCCAGAAAGGCGATAGACCTCCTCCGGGTGGCTGGCGAGACAGCAGAAAGGATAGGATCGAACCAGGTGAGGGAGGAGCACGTGGACATCGCCCAGAACAAGGTTGACACAGACAGGTATATAGAAACCATCCACTCCCAACCAAAACAGTCGAAGATAGTGTTGAAGGCTGTTCTAGAGCTCTATAAGAAGAACGCCAAGGGCATCCAGACAGGAGACGTGTACGACCTTTATGCAAAGATATGCCAGAAGAACAACATCAAGTCCCTGACGCAAAGGCGCGTGTCAGACCTGATAACAGAGCTGGACAACTTCGGAATAATAAGCACAGTCAACATCTCAAAAGGCAGGTACGGCCGGACGAGGAAGATAAATGTGAACCTTTCAGGAACAGTGGTCTCTAAAATTGAGGAGATGTTTTCCAAGGAACTGTAACAGGAGAACAGCCTGATTATGAAAGAGCAGATTGTGAAAAAGTTCCTGAAGGAGGGGGTTCTGCTCTCGCCGGAGGCGCTTGAGAAAATCACGGAAAGCAACGCAGAGCAGGTTCTTGAGAAAGCGAAGTCGTCGAAGCCGCTTGTTTTTTCTTTCATCGAAAAGACAGAACCCGCGATAGAGGTAAGGAAGCTGCAAAAGCGGGTCAAGCTATTGCCGCAGGATTTTGCCAAGTACTATAACACGCGGTTCGAGGGGCTGAGGGACATTCTGCTGAAGAAGATGGAGGATGTAGTCTCTGTCACCAATGCCAAAAAATCCGGCTCGTCCATATCGACAATCGGTATGGTGAGGGAGCAGACACAACGAGGCTTCATAATAGAGGACACGACAGGAAGCGCAGAAGTGATATCAAAGAGCGAGGATGTTGGCATAGACGACGTGATAGGCGTGAAGGCTGCTGTGAAGGAGGAGAAGCTCTTCGCAGAGGAGATAATATGGCCTGACATTCCTATGGCGCACAGGCACATCAGGCCGGACACGGAGCTGATATTGGCAGAAAAGGACGGGCATAAAGGCGAGTTTGTGATAACACCGGACGCCATTTATGCCGACAGGAAGAAAACATCTCTCCAAAATCCGGGCTGGATAACCATAAACAAAGGCCCTCTAACCATAACAGTCCTTGTTTACACGCCCGACAAAAAAGCCACGCAAAAGGAGGTCCTCGCCTGGCTCAAGAAGCGCCACCTCTGCCCTGACAAAAACCAGATCCGCGGGACAGACGACCCGTTCCTTATAGA
>JAPLVB010000026.1 GCA_026397335.1 Candidatus Aenigmatarchaeota archaeon | reverse complement strand
GCGAACCCCATCTGCGTCATCTCCTTCATCCAGCCTTCCGCCATGGTTATGACTTCTGAGGCCGCTTTCTCATCCTGGGACTGGCCTGATACAGCGCATGCAAAAACAAGGGAAAATGACAGCACAGCAAAAACCAGCAGGAATCCAGCCTGCCCTTTCTTCCTGCTATCTTCAGAAAGCCGGTTCCTTTCTATCGCTTCTATGTTGCGGATGGAATCCTCCAGCTCGAGCTTCAGCTCCGCCATGCTTTTATTGTAGCTGGATTTTTCCATCATTCCCACGTCGTAATACTTCCTCTGGAGGTCCTGGATTTCCTTCCTTATGCCATCCCCCCTCTTCCTGAAGTTTTCCAGGGACTTTGCCCCGGAAAGCGCTATTATCTTGTTGGTTATACTGGATTTCCTTTTCCTTATTCTGGCCAGGTCGGACTCATAGCCTGCCATGATTTTGTAGTAATCGCCCCTGTAAAGGGTCTTGTCCCTGTACATCTGCTCCTGGGATTTTTCCATGAGCTTCCTGACTGCCTTTTCCTGCTCCGAGAGGCTTTCCATCTTCCTAGTCAGCCTTGCCCTCAGGATTCTCCTATTAGCCAGATATCCCGCTGCCGCAAAAAAGGCGGTTCCCAAAAGGATGAAATGCCAATAGGAGTAAAAGAATTTCACTGTCTCCAGGTTGCCGCTCTCCATCATATAGGCCACAAGCGCGTTGTTGGCCCTCTCCTCAGCCCTCGCGTAATCCTCCCTCTGCAGCGCGGATTTTGCCAGCTCCTTCATCTTAACGGATTCGGGAGTCGGGAGGCCATAGTTCTCCGCTTCCGCTATTTTCCGCTCCGCCTGGGCTATCAGCTCCGCCACTTTGAGCGACTTGTCCCTCATCCCAAGGATGCTATTTGATGAATCAAGGCTGGAATCATAATCCCACTGGGAGAGCTGGCTTCTGGCCTGCCCGAGCAGGGACATGGCTGTTTGTACATTAAACCCGGAGTCTATCATTTCCTGTACAGCCCTCTCGGCCGCCTGCAGCTTTTCTTTGGTCTCGTTTTCCTGCATGCTGTGAATAACGAGGCTTATTATTTGGATATTCTCCACCAATGTCGTTTTATTTATCCTGCTGTTACTTCCGGTGGCTCTTGCGGTCAGGGTCAGGTTGTAAACGCCGTATTTCATGTAATTTGGGGCGGAAAATTCCAGAGAGAATTCTCCTGTCTGGCCATACTCAAGCCTGCTTATGGAGGCAGGGCTTGCTTTCACCTGGGTGAGCGGATAACCCGAAACAGTTAGGTATATGCCGCTCAGGTTTGTGCTATTCCCGCGGTTGGTTACCATGACCTCAACCACCCTTTTCCCTCCCCTATTTATGTCAGAAAGGAGCGGAGATTGAATACCCAAGGAGTATTGAAGCTGCTCGATAACCACTCCGCCCCCGATAAAGATGGTCTCTGTGTCCCCGCCTCCCGGAGAGGTCGGTATCCCGCAGTCATTGTCATTCACGTAGCTGCATCCATGGCCGCACACCCCATCAGAATTGCTGCAGCTCACCCCCACTATCTTGAAATCATAACCAGTGACATTCTGCTGGCAGCTTGAATTCGCGTATATTATGAATGTTCCTGGGCTGGCTGATGAAGGATTTACATTGATTGTGACGTTGCTCAATGAGAATGAAGCCGGGCTCAGGTTTCCTGCAAAATATGTTACATTCCCTGATACGTTTGACCAGCCAGCAGGAAGGCTCCAGTTAAGCCACGTTTCCGTGGCAGTCTCGTTTCCTATGTTTTTCACTTTTGCGCTCAGGTTGAAAGTCTGGCTCTGCGAAACCATGATTGTGTATTCCATGATTGTCACGGACAGGTACGGCCCGCCGGTGTAGGAGTTTATGGTCGCGTTGGTTGTAAGGGAAACAGGCGAAAGCGATGATGGATTTGAATAGTGGCTGGCGTTAATGATTATGGTGATGTCGTTCTCGCTAGCCTGATCAGCGAAGTCCGCTGTTATGTTTATGGTTATTGCAGTATGGTTTGTTACGTAAAAGTTCGGGTTATCGCTTCCATTATAATACAGCTGCCAGTTATCGTAAAGGGTGAAGTTAAGCGTTCTGTCGCCAGTGTTGTTTATTGTGAGTATCCCAACATTGCCTCCTAGGGAGTTTATCAGACCCGGTACAGTCCCGACTGCTGCAGGACTTCTTATCCACGTGTAATCCCATTCGGATGTAACGTTCTGGGTTGGTGAATAACCCGAACTTCCCTTGGTGTCGTTTGACCATGTCCTGTAATAATACATGCTCTCCATGATCACTGTCTGGAATGATGTGTTTTCGTAAAGCCCTAACGACGAATTGTAGGTCATTGTTATGTTAGTCCAGTTCTCATCACCTATTTCTTTCCACTGGAATATCACAGTATCCACGCCGCTGGGGTCGCTCACGTTTGCTGTGAAGTTTACCGTGACCCCGGGATCTATGTCGTCAGCGGTGTTCGGGAACAGGAAAATGCCGTTGACAACCGGCGGGCTTGACACGTCCACATAAAAAGTCCTGTTCGATGACCAGTTCTGGACTGAATCGTTGTCATAAGCCATGCAGCCCCAGGAATATAAGCCATCAGGAACTCCATAGAAAGTCCAGGACTTTGAGACAGCGGAGTAGTTCCCGAGACCGTTTTGGTAGGACTGGTTTATCTCCGAGGCGTTCCTCGGCATGTTTGATATCCTGAAGTCATCTATAGTTGCATTTATCTGGGTGGGGTTGCGCTTGCCCGAGCCTATGTACATAGACATGTACATTCCTGTATAAGTTATTGTGGGGTCTCCTGTGTAGTACGAGTTCTCATTGGAGCCGTTCACAAAGAGGTCCATGGCGCTCCCGTTGCCAGCGTCCCCGTCTATGTCCCATACAGCAGCTACATGATACCACGAGCCGGCCTGCCAGTCCGATATGTCCCTGTAGGCAATCTCAGGAACGCCATAGACATCGTCTATCTCAAAATACATCATCCCTCCGGAAACGTAGAGGAGCATCTGGTTGCTGTCAGGAGAATCCACGTCAGCTGCCTGGAACATGTTTCCGGTATATGTAACCGGGTTGAACCCAGGCCTCACCCAGAACTCTATGGTCCCCCGGTTCCTGTTGAAATTCCCGTAAGTAGCGTATCGGAGGATTCCGCTCTCGTTTATGTAAACCCCCTGGGAGAATTTTCCCTCCTGAAGGCTTAGGGATTCGTTCGCAACCGGAACCCCGCTCCCGCCTCCCTGGCAGGCAAGGTTCCCATTGAACCTGCACAGGAAGGTTGTATTGGAATCAAAAAGCAGTTCCCCGTAATTCTGGGTCTGGTTGACTGAGAATGAACCATTCAGGTTGTGGTAAAGGCTCAGATTAAGAATCTGCCCTTCATCGGTAGCATTGCATGTGAAAGTCACGTTGTTTGTTGAGTTGAAGACCTGGTTTTGGGAGGGCTCCACCAAAGTGACGTTAAGTGCATAGGCAGAAACTGGCAGGAAAGCAAAAAGCACGGATAAAAAAATCAGGCTACATGCTGGGGTTTTCAAAATTTCATGCATATTTCCCTTAATAACCTGTTCATTCTCAGGTTCCGCTGTCTATTCCGCTGAACACCTCTTGCTCTGGATAGACTTCTATCCCACTGCTCGTTATCTGCATGGCAACTATCTTCTTCTTGTGCTTGGCACCTCTCATCTTCAGGACCTCTATCGCATTCTCGCGGATGTCGCCTTTTCTTATATTGTACAGGACCACG
>JAPLVB010000036.1 GCA_026397335.1 Candidatus Aenigmatarchaeota archaeon | reverse complement strand
TCTCCTGGATTGCCTCAATAAGCGCGTCTATGTTTATGTTCTGCCTTGCAGAAACAGGAATTATCGGGGCGTTCTCAGCCATGCTCCCTTTCAGGAAGGCCTTTATCTGCTGGTAGTTCTTGAGCGCCTGCTCCTCTGTGACAAGGTCTATCTTGTTCTGCACCACCACTATATTCTTTATCCCCACTATCTCCATCGCCTTCAGGTGTTCTCTTGTCTGGGGCTGGGGACATGGCTCTATTGCAGAGATAAGAAGCAGCGCCCCGTCCATCAGGGCCGCGCCTGAAAGCACAGTCGCCATAAGAGTCTCATGCCCAGGGGCATCCACAAAAGAGACTGTGCGCAGTGGCTTGCACTCTGAAAAGCATTTCTGGCATTTGGGACTTGTGGAATACTGCTCGTACCCCTTGCACTTGGAGCACTTATAGAACGTGGCCTCTGCATACCCGAGCCTTATGGTTATTCCCCTCTTTATCTCCTCAGAATGGGTGTCAGTCCATTTCCCGGTGAGGGCCTCAGTCAGGCTGGTCTTCCCGTGGTCCACATGCCCGACAAGCCCTATGTTCACTTCCGGAATAAGAGGCTTCTTCTCTATCCTCTGGGTCCGCTTGGTCTTCTCTATAGCAAAAGCATCCTTTTCGGCTTTTGTGGCCTTCTTCTCCTTTACTTCAGTTTTTTTTGCTTCTTTTGTGACTTCAATCACCCGATTTGCACAGAAGGCGACAAGAGTCGCCTTCAAACTAGATAGAGTATATATTGGTTTTAAGTATATATGTGTTTCAGAAAAGGAATTCAGGACTATTTATAAGGTCCTTTTTTCTTGTACGGGGTTTGTGTTTCGTAGGCATTTTTCACTTTGTATCCGTTTTCTTTACTTTCACTTTTGTAAGCTTTTGTTTCATATTTCATATAGGTTTTCTTCTCTTTTTGGGGCTCTTCCATATGCTCAAGCATGGTCCCTTTTGTTATGGCACCTTTGGTGTTCATGCTACCTGTAACAGCACCGGAAAAATCCGCGTTTGTCAAATTTGAATCAGATAAGTCAGCATTGCTCAAATTCGCATTCACGAATTTTGCGGATATGAGGCGTGCCCCGCTAAGGTTTGCTGCCGAAAGGTTCGCTCCACTAAAGTTCGCGTTGGTGGCTTCTGCCAGCGAGAGATTCGCTAGAGACAAATCCGCTCCAGAGAAATCGGCATTGAACAGCTTTGCAGGACTCAAAGTCGCTTGGGAAAGTTTTGCGGAAGAAAGGTCTGCTGAAGTAAGATCTGCCCCTGTGAAATCCACTCCGCTCAAATCCAGGCCTAAAAGATTCGAGTTTGCGAGCGGTGCCCAAGCCAGGTCAAAACCTATTTCCTTAAGGTCCTTCCTAAGCCCGTTATTTGATTTATACTCTCTGTTGGCAAGCTTCCTAACGACTTCTGCCTTCTTTCCAGAGAAGTGGAATTTTTCCTTGTCCGGCAGGACATTCAGAAGGTTCCTCATTTTCAGCTCTTCCGGTATATTTTTGCTTGAGAAAATGCCTTCTATAATCTCCTTCTTGACTTTCTTGAGGGGCATACGTGGGCCCAGAGGGATTCTCATTGGAAGCTGTCCGGAATGAAATGAAGGACAGCTCCTTTTTGCGCTGGCTTTTTCTTAAAAAAAGCCAGATTCGAACCCTCGACTTCTCGGTCTCGCCCCATCATTAGCAGTTCACGCTGCTAATCATGCGATAAGAGCCGAGCGCTCTACCAGGCTGAGCTATGGGCCCCAAATAGAACAGTATAGAAGAGCGGTATTTATATTGTTAGGGGCTTTGCTTAGAAAACAGATAATCATCAGGCACTCCTCTGTATTTTTTTAAAGTTCTGGGTTCTTTGAACCTCAGTTCTCCATTTTTGTTTTTTCTTCCTTCCAGGGTATGCAGCTCATATGTAGGACTGAAAGAAGTGTTCCTGTCTTTTGTGTTAACAAAGTAGAAAATGTCAGGTATACCGTCTTCGTTTACGTCCCCTACTTTTAGCCTTTCGGGTCTTTCTTGGATGAACTTCATAATGCGTTTTTCCTGCCTTTTTAATTCAGGATTCTCTTCACTTACTTTCAGTTCATAAACCGGGAATAGTCCTATCTTTTCTTCTATTTTTTCAACAACAGTGATCTTGTATTTCTTCCCCTCCCACTCAAAATATTTGTGGAACTTTTCCCTATTGTTTAATGCATCTGTTGCGCAAGAGAAAATGCCTATACCGAGATATATGCCTCCGGCTAGGAGAGCAGTATTCCTGCATTTCCCGAATTTCTCATAAATAGCCATACCTACAAAAGAGGTATTGAAATGTTTATAAGCATATCCCTCAATTATTGTACTAATGGCGGCCAAAGCGAGGGTGTTCACCCGTTCCCATTTCGAACACGGAAGTTAAGACCCCCGACGGTCTAGCTAGTACTTCCGAAAGGAGGGAATCCTAGATCGCTGCCTGCATTCTTATTATTCTATTTCTACAGGCTCTACGATTGCTTTATAATCCTCGCCGTAACCCAGCACTTTGGCCTTTTTGCCAGAAGATGAAAACAAGTAATCTCCTATTTGCAGATCTGGGTTAACGGTCTTATCACTTCTGTAAGCTTCAAAGAAAGCGTCAGCCATCCCCTTCACAAGCTCGCTCCTTTTTCCAGGATCCTTTTCTTCGCGCATTCTGCCCTTGTATTCCCTCCCTCGCTGGCCTTCAAAGAACCGGTACAAGGAGGATATTGCGCCGAGCTGGTCAAAAACTTCATCAATCATGGGACGGCAATGAAGTTTTTCATATCCTATTCTTTGCAGGATTGCATTTACATGCTCCTTTTCTATGCCATTGCCCCTCACGTCAGCGTAAAAAGCAGCCTTTTTCTCCTCTTCCCTCAATTCCCAGAAAAGGTATGGGTTTCTGAGCTCGGAATCATATTCTTCATTAAAGTCGCCCATTTTTCTTAGCATGCTGTCATAATCTCTCGTGTATTTTGCATCCTTGAGTATCCTTAGAACCATTCTCAGGGGTGATGCATCGCTATAAGTCAAAGAAAGCGTTGCATACCTTCTAAATCTCTTGTCTCCAAGGCATTTCTTCTGAAAAGCGAATGAATCTTCCCACATCTCTTTATTCATCTTTAATGATTCTGCATAATCGAGACCATAATTATGCAAAAGTTTTAAAATACGCGTGTCAAGTCTTCTCCTGACAGATACAGATGCCAGCGCATTTGCATATCTTTCTCCCATTCCTATTTCCTTTGCCTTGTCAAAGACAAGCTTTATCCTTTCTTCCTTGCTCTTCCTGGACATGATTAATAGGAACGAGTAAGTTTTTTATACAGGTATCATTCCATCACCCTATATACGTGATGCTGGTCATGTCAAAGCTTTCCACTACGTCTATCTCCTCGCGCTCCCGTATCTTGAGTCCTCTAGCGTGCTCGGGAATGAAGGCCGCTATCCCGTGCTTTGCTATCTTTGTGGATAAGTGCTCTTCTCCAAGGGTAGCCTTGGATATATGGTAGCACAGCTCTCTGGCAAGGCCCTCGTCCACATAGCCGAGCGAGTGCAGGTACTCGTGAAGCAGGACTGAAAATACATAGGATTTTGTGGCTTTTTCATCATACAGAACCCTGAACTTCTCGAGAAGAGCCTTGTTCATGACAATAAAATTGGAACCGAGGCCGTAATAAGCCCCGAGGTTTTCCGGAAGGTATTGTAGTGCCAGCATCAGTCCGTCTCTCCTCTTATTCAGAGTGTCTTCCACTGATTTCTTAACCAAGTTGAATATACAGGCGAAACTGTCACACTCTTCAAGACTTTCTTTCAAATCCATAACCAACACCTCTATTTTTCAAATTATCCAAAAAAAAAACAAAGTAGAAGAAAAGAGCTATTTGCTCTTTTCAAGCTCTTTTATCCTTTCCGCGACGCCTTTTGCTTCCTTCTCAAGCCAGACCCTGTATTCCTTGAGCATCTCTACCTTCTCTTCTTTGGTGAGGAAGCCTCGGTGTCCGCATCCGCATCCGCAGTATCCATATCCGTGCATAATATCACCCCCTGATTAACATAAGAAGGCACTCCTTCGATTGAATTTGGTTTTCTCACCTTCTTTCTCGAAAACGAAGAAATCGGGTTTTGTACCTTCTATCGCATGTACGATATATATTATATGTCGAGGATATATTTAAATATATCGGTTGTCCAATATATAACATGATGCACGGAAAAGGCCACGGGCCTCATGCGCACTGCTGTGACATGAGGGGAATGCTGTCCTTTCTGATACTCTTTTTGCTGTCCAAGAAACCCATGCACGGCCAGGAGCTGGCGAAAGAGCTTGAGAAAAGGAAAGGGGATAAGCCAAGCCCGGGAACCATATACCCCGCTCTCAAGGCACTCAAGGAAGCCGGCCTCATAAGGGAGAAGAAGTCCGGAAAAACCATAACCTACAGCCTGACGGAAGAGGGCGAGCGCGTCCTCAGATTCTCGAAGCGACAGTTCTGCAGGATTTTCATGGGCGTTTTCCCGAATCGCGAATGAAGGCGCTTCTTTATGAAAATGAATCGCACCTTCCATTTGAAGCCATAATTGCTCTTACTTCTCAAGCACATGCCTCTCCAGGACCATGCACAGGAACTCCCCCTCAAAGACCTTTGTCCCGTTCTGGTTAAGCACCTCGCACCAGACCTTGCGGCGGTTATCTTCTGTATCTGTAACCTTTGCCTGAGCCGTCAGCCTGTCCCCCACAGTCACGGGCTTCATGAATCTCGCATTGGATGCAAGCAGGACCACGAAAGGGTCATTCACCGCAAGCATTGCCGCGTAATCAGCAAGAGAGAAGGTGAAGCCTCCGTGTATCAAGCCTTTATTGTCCGCTTGCATCTCTTTGGTTGTGGTTAGCGTGACTCTGGAACTCTTGCCCGTTTCTATGCTTTCAACCTTCCCTACAAGCATTTCTGAGACTCCCAGGTGTGTTTTCTGGATGGGTTTTCTTACAGTCATATCATTCACTTCCGTAATAAATATATAAACCAATTAATTATGTATTGTTAAACTGTATGTTGGTTAAGCCTTGGTAGTGTAGTGGTCTAATTAGTTATGAAACATTTCATAATCTAAGGCCAGGCATATGAGACTGTCATGAGCCCTTTTTTCAAGAAAAGGGCTTAAGCCGAAAAGGAGGCTGGGGCCTTCCAAATGGAAGGGCTTGTAGAGCTCTCATGACCCGGGTTCAAATCCCGGCCAAGGCGCTTATGTCAAAACATAAAAAGCGAAAGAAGGATTACATGCCTCTTACAACTATGCCTTCCCAGCTTGAATGCCCCAGATGCGGGACAAAGCTGAAGCTTCTGGGTGTCGGGGCTGCTGTTCCGCAGATGTATTTTTGCATGGAATGCGGCTACAGAGGGTCGCTTGGACTGGAACCCGGCTTGATAAAGCTGGACAAAAAGAAGAAATTATGATTTTGGGCCCGTAGCTCAGCCTGGTAGAGCATCGGTCGTGCGCGCGGCTGGAAGCCGCGCTCCGGGTGAGGCTTTTAATGTCCACGTTAAAAGCGTGCTTAGGACTCGCAAGAGTTCGATGACAGAAGAAACCCGAGTGTCGAGGGTTCGAATCCCTCCGGGCTCATCGTTTGGAAAGAAGGCGTCCGAAACGCCTTCATTCGCCTTTCGAAGGGATTGGTTTATAAATAGGGAAGCAAAAACATTTAACATGAATATTGATTATGCGCAAGCCATGAAAAAGGCATTCACATTTTGTCTCGAGCCAAAGAGATGGCTCCCGTTCTTCATCGTTGATTTGGCCTTCCTTTCTGTTGCGCTCGCGCTAATCATGGCCAACAGCCTGTTTTTCATTTACCTTATTGCAGGCATTCAGGACATCACCCTTTTCGGGAACGCGGCTGTGTTTTTCCTGGAGCTTTTGATACTTTGCATAGCATGGCTTCTCGTTGGCCTGTGGATAAGCGGCGCCGTCATACACCAGAGTTATAAAGAGAGAGAATTCGGCAAGAGCTGGAAGGTGTCGCGAAAGAGATACTTCTCGCTTCTGGGTGTTGCGGCTGTAACGGCAATAATAGCCTTTATAGTGGCCGTGATTCCTGCCGTGGGCTGGATTATATCCATATTTGTGGGGCTTGTATTTTTCTTCGCCATGCAGAGCGTGATTGTAAAGGAAAACGGATTCATGAATGCCTTGGAGGATTCCTGGAAGATATTCAAGCACCAGCCGTTCAAGGTCTTCCTGATGTGGATTCTCATAGCCGTGCTGTCACTGATAATACTTGCGATTTTTTCCATCCCACTCCTGGCCCTCATATTCAGGATGGTTATTGACATTTCAGTAGGAGGTCAGGTAACAGCAGCAACTCTCATGAGCCTTATATACACAATCGAGAACCAGCTTCCGCTGCTTGTAATCTCAGGGATAATATTCGTTCTGGGCATGGCAATCTCAAGGGTCTTCTCTCTAAAGGCCCAGACAGAATTCTACCTCCAGCTAAAGAAGAAGTAAAGGATTTCAGCCATTTACACCATCCAATATTTATGCTTCCTCTCTAAAAAATCCTTATGCTCGTAGGAATAGTGGGTTGCCCTAATTCAGGGAAATCAACATTCTTCAAGGCGCTGACTTTGGCAGAGGTGGAAATAGCGAATTATCCATTCACCACAATCCAGCCCAACCAGGGAATGGCTTTCGTTACGAAAGAGTGCCCGTGCAAGAAACTTCATGTTAAATGCTCCCCGAAAAACTCCAAATGCGAGGATGGAATCCGCTATATCCCAATCAGGGTCCTTGATGTAGCCGGCCTTGTTCCGGGAGCGCATGAAGGAAAGGGCCTCGGGAACCAATTCCTGAATGATTTGACACAGGCTTCCGGCCTGATTCATGTTCTGGACGCCTCTGGCAAAACAAATGCCGAGGGGAAGCCGGAACCAGGATGGGATCCTGAGAAAACGATAGAGATTCTCGAGAGCGAGATAGACGAATGGATAAAGGACATAGCCTCCAAGGCCTTTAACAAGTCCAAGACCATCGCGAAGACGCAGAAAAAGCCGATTGAAAGACTTCTCGCAGACCAGCTTTCAGGCCTCGGGATAACAGAAGACCACATAAAGAAAGCGATGAAAGAATCCGAGCCTGACAGCCTGGAATTCGCCTCTGTACTCAGGAAGATTTCCAAGCCCATCCTCACTGCAGCGAACAAGATAGATTTGCCCGAAGCGCAGGAGAATTTCCATTCCCTGAAGCAGCATGCGCATACAATCCCCTGCTCTGCTGACTCCGAGCTAGCTCTTAAGGAGGCCGCCAAGCACGGCCTGATAAAATACATTCCCGGGAGCCATGATTTCGATATAACAGGAAGCCTTTCCGAAAAGCAGAAATCCGCCCTGGAGTTCATCCGCAGAAACGTGATTGAGAAATACGGCTCCACAGGAGTCCAGTTAGCTCTCAATAAAATGGTTTTTGATGTCCTGAATCTTATAGCGGTCTATCCCGTGGCTGACATAAACAAGTTCTCTGACAGCCATGGGTATGTGCTCCCTGATGTGCATTTAGTCCAGAAGGGAACAACCCTGAAAGAGCTGGCCTACAAAATCCATTCTGATATAGGCGACAACTTCATAGGCGGCCTTAACCCGGAAAGGAAAAAGATAGGGGCTGAGCATGAGCTGAAGGACGGGGACGTGGTGGAGATACTTGTTAAGAGGTAAGAGGTGTGAGAATGAAACAAATAGACATTTCCAAGCTTTCGGAAGGCGAGTTTGGAATAGTTGTTTCTCTGAATACGGTTTACCAAAGGAAAATGGATGGTGGAATAAGTTATCTGAATCCCGCTTTCAGGCAAGTCGAGGGACAGCATCCCCTTAATATAGAAAAATACACAATAAAAACGACTGAGAAAGGTGTGGATTGGAAGGATATGAAGGAGTTTGCAGAAAGAACATACAAACACATAGCTTTTGTCTTGAGGGAGAGTTCTGGAGATTTGGTGGGCGTTCTGCATCTTCCGGAAGCTAAATATGAACGGATGCCCAGCATAAAATGTGTGCCAGACCGTGTGGTTGATGCGATTGCAATGTTCAGGGAAAAATACGGGCCTGAGTAAGTTTCTCACTCAACAGCATTCTATCTCTCCCTCACAAACACCATCAGCACAAGAGCGGCAGCTGTGAGTCCAAGCGAGAAGTAAAGAGACACGAGCAGCCCTATCTGGTCCCAGAAGATGCCCGCGAACAGGGAGGCCGGGAGAGCGGCCAGCCCGACCACCATCTGGAACCCACCGAGTGCGCTCGCGCGGAATTAGTAGTGACAAAAAGCGGCCATATGGGGTAAATCATGTCCGAGCCCATGTCGCTCAGGAAGGATGCGGCTGCGAACGTGCGGACCGTGCGCTTGGATTCCTTCTGCCCGAGATTTTTCTTTTCCATAACAGCTGTATGTAAACAAAAAATAAAAACTCCCCTTTTAAACAGCCTTTATCAGCCTGCACTGCGTGTCCAGCTCTATGAAGTGTGTTGCCTGGCCCCTGAGATAGGTCTGGCACTGGTTGTTAGGATTGTTGTCTATGGGCTGCCTTGGATTGTGGGCCACATCACATACCCAGTCAGGCTCTATAGGTATGGGGTCCAGGAGACAGGGACCGTTATCCATGGTATCCCCAGCATCCCTTGTATGGATGCAGGAGCTCATGCATGCATCAAAAGCAGCTTTGGGCGCATTCCCTGTTGCTGTCTGGTTCTGGACATATCCTGCAGGGCAGTGAAGCGTCCTTGTTATGATACCCAGGACAGGCCTTCCTGTCGCAGGGTCTGCAGCAAGCTTGATATTATACACCCTTATGTTCGTCTGGATAACCACAGTGTCATTCACATGCTTTGTGCTCAGAACATTCGTCAGGGACTGTGTTGTGTCCACCTTCTGTCCATCAGCCATGGTTATCACCTCCTGGGTGACCATCATGGCATCCCTTGCAGGGGAGACTGAGGAATATCCCACAACCTCAACACCGCAGGGGTAGTTCAGGACGTTCAGGTTCACGTAATCCGCAGTGGATATAGCAAAAGTGTATGTAAATGGATTGAAGATGAGTATCAGAATCACTGCAATCAAAAGGTCTCTGTTTCCTGGAGAGACAGCCTTCGGCTGTCGGTCTGATTTGGGTTTCTCCTCTTTCTCCTTTCCTTTGTGCTTTTCCTTGGAAGGCTCTTCCTTTTGGGAGGAGAAATGCCTGTATAAGTAAACCAGCCCGCATGCCATGGGATAGTATATCAGGGCTCCGATAAGCACCAGCATGAGAACCCCCAGGGTCTGGGCAATGGGAGTGCTGCTCGCAAAATAGCTCAAGTAGTTCGGGATGGCTGCAAGCAGAAGTCCAAAGAAGGCAAGGGGTATCAGAAGCGCCACAAGGACCTTCCACTTGGATGGCCAGATAATCTCCCTGAAGGACATGTGATTATTTGACGTCCTGTCTTAAAAATCTTGCCTAAAGGCCCGGGAAAACCCGGCTGCCTATGGATTCCTGACTATGGCTTCCGTGAACCACTTCGGGAACAGGTCCTTTCCGGTTTTCAGCAGAACGGAGAACGAGCTGTCAAATATGTAGGTATCACACCAGTCCTCCCTTGAGCGGATTCCCCTTCCGTATGTCTGCACCAGGCGCAGCACGGTCTTCCACTGGTACCAGTTTCTGTCGAGAGACATGCGCTTCTCGACCTGCTTGTTGCCAAGGTTCGGGTAGGGCATCTTGCATATCACCTGCCACCTGCAGATGTCATCCTTGAAGTCCATGCCTTCGTACGCGCTGGGCGTCAAAAGCACAACAGGGTCAGGGCTTCTTATGAAATCCGCTATTATCCTTCCCCGGTTCCGCGAGTCTTCCTGTCTGTTCATAAGGAACCTGCGGGTCTGCACGTGCTTCGCTATGTACTCCTGTATGTTGTACGTGTGGGTGTGTACCACGCCTTTCTTGTCAGGGTATTTCTCCAACAGTTCCCTTATAGCATCAGCCATCCTTGGGAGCGTGCTGCCTATCTCTCCGTGGGACATCCTCCCGACAGGCCTGTAATAAATGGGCCTCTTCTCGGGAAGGAAGTCCGAGCCTGCCCTCAGGAAGGCGCACTCGCTCTCATCCAGGCCGAGGCCGGATGCCATGGACTCCGCATCTATTATGGTGGCTGACTGGAGAAGGAAACGCTCTGCCATGCTGAAGAACTTGGAAGCCCATTCGCTGACGAATATCGGGCGGAAAGTGACCTTGCTCATCAGGCCTTTCTCCCCCCTTTCAATTATCCAGTTATCCGGATCCACGGAAAGCTCGCCTGAGATGAAGCTGCATTTCTCTATCCTGTCAGCCAGGTTCTGCATCTTCTCCATCATCTCCTCGGTCTTTTTTTCCGCCTCATCAAACTTTTCCTTTGTGGATTCAAACTCCTCTGCCAGGCTCCTCTTCCACTTGTTTATGTGGTCCACCCAGTCCCCTATGCTGTCCACGACCCTAGGGATCCTGCTATTCACAAGCTTCAGGTCGTTATCGCTGATCGTGAACTCTATGAAGCGCATGAGCTCCTCTTCCATGTTGTGCGCCTCATCGCAAACCATGAGATTCCTCTTCCCAAAGTCCTTCGGGTGCGTGGACTCATAGAGGAAGTAGCTGTAGCTCATCACGGGGTAATCATGGTTCAGGCCCCAGCATTTCTGCTCCCAATAAGGGCACACCCTGGAACCCTGGTATTTCCAGAAGTCCCCTTTCTGGCTGGAGGCAAGCTTCATCCCCCTCTCAGGGATCTTCTCGGGAAGGCTCCTCTGGGGCTTGTACCTGCACTCCATCATTCCCAGCCTGCAGGGCCCTGCATCACAGGTCTTGTCCCTGGACACCAGGCAAGAGAAGTTCCCCCTCCCCCTCACATCTATCGCCTCGAAAGCGCCTTCCCTCACGTACTGGTCCTGCAGGTTTTTTGTTGAAACAAGGATGAATGCGGCCGGGTTCTGCCTCGCCAGGGTTATGGCTATAGCGCTCTTCCCAAAGCCAGTGGGCGCCTCAAGGAAGACGTATTTCACCCCACTGTCCCATGCCCTGGAAATCTCCTCGAGAGCGGCTCTCTGGAGCGGCCTCATCTCCTCATAAGGGAATTCTCTGGCTATCCCCTGCTTCCCGGAGGCGGAAAGAATCAAGGTTTTCATGACAGATATTCATTTTGCGAGGAGGAATTTATATCACCAATACAATAAAATCATTACTATAAGGAGGGTGTCTGATGGCAAAAGAATCTAAGGAGAAGGAGCATGACAAGAGCGATGACAAATACAAGGCAGCAGGCCTTTTCATCCCGGCAGGTCTCTTCCTGGGATTCGCGGCAGGGTTTGCTTTTAACAACATCCCTGTGGGAATGTTCGGAGGACTGGGCTTCGGGTTCCTGCTTTTCGCAATAGCCGTGCTCATGAAGAAGTGATAATAGAAATAATTCTGGAAGCCGGCAGCCTGGCTATCCCTTCACTTTCACGTTTCCTCTCCCGCTCCTGAGGACTTTCAGCATCTCGTTCTCTGAAATCTTGCGCACCTTTCTGAGGACCTCTTTAGGCACTTCAGAACCCAGTTCCCTCAAATCCTCAAGAAAATCAAACAAATATACTGTGAAGGTCTTGTCCCCCTTTTCAGTCTGCCACTGAGCTTCCTGGATTATCAGATCCCATTTCACGTTATATTCCTTTATTATGCCCATCGCGTCCTCCCTGTCCCCCTTCCTGTCAGTCACACACTTGGTAAGTATTATGTCCTCGGGGGCTATCACAGAGATCGTGAGGTTCCCGAAATCCACTTTCTCCTTTATCCTGCCTAGCATCGCTTCCGAGATTTTTATATGGAATATACTTCCTGCGAAAATGTCAATCACATAATCCTTTGACACGAACCTGTAAGGGAGGCTCGCCTCTTTTGGAACTATGTTTTCCCGGAATCCCATTTTTCCTAATACCCCAATCAGGTATTTCCTGTCCTCTTCTGAAAGGCAGACAATATCCACATCCTTTGTCTGCTCCTTGGAAAAGTTGTAGAAAAGCATGGCTGAGCCCCCTATGGCTAAGGCTTCTATTTTCCTCTTGCACTCTCCGCCTATGAATCCAAAGAGCTTTTTCTGTCCTTCTATATCAATCATATTTCACACCCGATTCTGAGAAGGCATTTCTTTTATTTCCACTTTCAAACTAACCCCGAGCTTTTCTATATCAGATTTGTTGAAGGGTATATGCACCCCCCACTCCTTCTCTATATCCTTGAAATCATCACTCTTTAATTTTGGTATTATGAACTTATCTTTAACCAGGGCTTCCTTCATTCTTCCCAAAATCCTACTATCCATCCTCTTTACGCGGAAGAATTTCCTGCTCAGAGAGTAAAGCGCTCCTGCATGTCTTTCCATGCCTTCGTTTTTTGCCAGCTCATAAAGGAGGTTCCAATCACGAACCTTTCTGAAAACCCCGATGGATGCAAGAATTATCCTAGAACTCCTGGTTTTTAATGCCTTCACTATAACTTCCTCTATTGTCATCTCCCTTCCGTACACCCTGTGCACAAAGGGCTCCTGTATCTTCAAAGGCGAGTTCTCGTTCAGAATCTCGTAGAATCCTTTTGATCCCACCTCTCTTAGAGAGATGGGGGTCACGTCATAGAACCTCTTCCCCCTTTTCTCACGGGTAGTCCTTACGAGTCCCCGCTTTCTCAATTCGTGCAGGTAAAGAACTGCTGTATCCTTCTTTATGCCTTCGGCTCTCGAGAAGCTTTCCAGGGTATATAGCCCTTCCCTTTCCATGGCCATCTCTTTCCAGTCCATATTAATCACTCTACATTATATATTTATAAATATTTATATAATGTAGAATCACTTATATATAAAGATTACCCTTATTTTAGGCCCAAAACATGCAGTTACAGGGACAGTGTATGAGAGCGGGGATCCCTTATCTGTCTTGATGGATTTTCTAATCCAGCAGGCCTTTAAAACACCAAAACAAATATTTGATCATGAAGGGCTCCATGATAAAGAATCTGGCCATTGTGCTGACGGTTTTCCTTTTCGCTGTTGCAGGATACATGATTGCCACCGCAGAAGCGCCAGAAGGCTGCGGCTCTTTCATTTGCAGGATTTCCTACAATATACTCCCTCTTCTCATGATTGCCTTTGCTCTCATGCTCATGGTCTCGCTCACCAAGCTTTTGTAAGGATTCGGCATGGAGCGGGTTATTTCTGCACTTTCCATCCATAGAAAAAGGCGTCTGTCCCTGATGCGTAAACAAGTATATTGAAGTAAACGCTTATCCTGAAGGTCTGGCCGAGCTCATTGGCGCAGTCATAAACCTCCCCGTACCATGTCCTGTAATGGCTCCTGACTTCATAGCTTCTTGAGTATTCATTCTTGTTCCTGTTATCCTTTAGCCAGAATTTTACGAAATGTCTGTCAGGGTCCATGTATATCTTTGCCTGGCCGGTGATTCTCTTACCAGCCAAATTCAGCTCCCCCGAGCCTTCTGCAAAAAGCACATTAATCAGCGGATTCTGCGTCAGGATGCCAAGGGTGAACGTGTAGTTCTTGTCAGGATACAGGTTAGGGACCGAGGAGAAGTTTATGTACAGCTCGTTCCCCGATTTCTTGGCCAGCGCGTACTCGCTTGTCTTGTTGTAGCAGTAGAAGCCTCCCGGCTTCTTCTCCGAGCAGTTCAGCTTGTTTGAGTTTATCCACATGGAAACGAAGAACTCCCCGAAGTTCACAGGATATTTCTTGTTGGAAACATTCATATTCACGAAAACCGTCACATTTTCGTTGGCCGTGTTGTTGAAGCGGTAGCGCACCGTGTATGGGGAGCCCGCGACAATTGAGGCTGGGAATCCCTGGATTGGGGTTATGTTCTGCACAGGGGAAGGAGGAGAAGGAACCGCATGGACAGAGCTAATGCTGATGCTCACAGAAACCAGAATTAATCCTGTTACTACTACTAATGCTGCCAATATTCCCTTCTTCATATCCCGCCTGATAAATTGAAGCCGGGGGATTGCGCCCCCTTATTCAATCAAAGGTTTCACTAAGGCGTTATTCCTGTGGTGATTGTGTATGTGCCTGGCGCTATGTTTTGTGCAAATCCATAGCATATGTAGAAGTCCTTAGTCGTTTTTGATGGTATGGGTACTGGAGGTGTTAAAGAACTTCCGACTGTTGATTCTTGTGCATATTTTGTTATTGGACCACACCAGTCATTTGGCCATGTTGATGGATAATATCCTTGAACTGTCGTTTCTACATGCATTGCCCATTTGAATGTTGCGCCTATTCCGCCTAACAGGCTCTTTGGCACGGTTATTGTAAAGTCGGGATTTGTTGGGTCGTATATTGTTGGTGTCGCTGTGATACCGTTTAGACAAACACCGCTTGGACAATCTACTACTGGTCCATTCCAACAAGGTGTTTCATCCAGATGCAATGTTTGCGATTGCCACTTTCCATTATTGTTGTTCATCCAAACTTGGAATGGATGCTGTGGGTCATTTAGATTTGCCAAAACCAGACCAACTCCATAATGTGCACCTGTAGTGTTTATGTGGACTTTCCATTTTATTGATTGGCTTAAATCTTCTTTGTAAATTGTTGTTAGAACATCTCCACTTGAATAAAATGGTCCTACTGTCCCAAACGAATTGTAGTAGGTTTTTGTGATTCCTGAGCAATCAGGTGTGCATGAGGAATCGAAATTCACTGATCCTGTCACTGACATCTGATTTTTTAATGTGTGTTCAAAGCAGAACGTTTCCCCGCCGGGAGCTTGTTCTAGAATCGTGTCAGTCACTTGAGAATTTGGCCATGCCAAATTATCGAGCAATATTGACTGTTGCACGGTCACTTGTGCCGTTATTGTCCCATAGTATGCCAATAGCGTCGCAGAGCCTACACCGATAATAAGAACTGAAACCACGAGTATCACTGGTATCTCTTTACCTAGAATTCTTAGTTTTTTCATTAATTTCCCCTTAATTCCTTTATTGGGTACTTACTCTCCACCAAGAGCAAGGCTTTGAACAGCCTTGTTAAGCGCCCCTCCTCGGCGCTCTCATTGGGTTTTCAGAAGTAAATGAGAATGAAGTTGTGCAGAAACAAACAGTGTGGAAACGTCTTTTAAGACTAAGGGTCCGTCTGCCAGAAAACAGATTTCTTGGCATTCAAGTTATCTATAGAAATAAAGTTTAAAAGGGATATGTGTCCCAAGAATTCCTTCCCACAATCCCGGCCTTCGGGTTTTGGGGTTGGGGGGCTTCTGACCAGAATGTTCGTATAATAATTGTCTAATCCCCTCGGGTGCCACGAAGAGAAATTGGCTTTTCTATTAATTCTAACTGTCTTTCCAGTTCCTTGTCAATTTCCTTTTTCTTTTGTTCATTTTTTATAACTTTTTTCAAAAGTTTGCATCCAAAATAATGATGAGTTCCTTTAGCAACATCCGTTAACCCCTCTGCAGCTCCCAAAGCACATAATGAAACAGATGCTGATATTGTCATTACGTATGCTCCGCCAAGAAGCTTATGTTCAATGGGATAATCTCCCAAGAATAAATCGCCTAATCTAGAGTAGTCTATATCGGACATGAGCTTAGCTCCATGATATCCAAAATATCCAAATACAGATGCTTCAACTGCCCCACCAATTCTTCCTAGTGTTTTTAATTTCATGCATATATCTCAATGCTAAGTTTTAAATATTAAGGCGCCTTCATGGAACCATGGAACTTAGAAAATGTTCCTGAAGGGAACGCTATGAAAAGCGGGCGCCCTGTTTATGCTGTTCCGGGAAAAACCCGCATGCAGCACAATACTCAGCGCTATCAAGCTTCACAGGGTTTCCATGACCGCACAATGGAATTATTTCGAACAAACCAAGTGATTTCACTTCAGGATTATAGCACAAGGGCTTGGATTTATCATAATCCTCAATCTTGCCGTCCCACATATATCCGTGGCAAGGACATTCCCCATGCGATTGGATTTTATCATTCATGGAATCACCTAATCACCATTTACAATTTAACAGTAACAGTAATTTTATAAGCTTATAATGAGTCACCAATCCCGGCCTCGGGGGTTGGGTTGGAGGCAGACCCCATTCACCTCAGTCCCTTCCTAATCTCCTCGGATTTATCCGAAAGGTATTTCTTCACGAAGCTCCTGACCACACCGGCATCCTTGGGAAGGCACTCCAGCACCAATTCCCCTGTATTATAATCAAGCACGCTGAACGGTCTGTAGCCCTCCAGCCATTTCCTGTTCTCGTTGTTCTCAAGGTTCGTCAGGAGATAGAAAGCAGTAGGCGCATCCATTATCCCCGATACCTCCATCCTTAGCCTTCTTTTCCCTGCCATATTGTTCGATTGGGAGTTGGGCTTAAATGGGTTGAGGGTTCCCGACGGTCTGAGTGGGCGGTGGTGGGGGGCGCTAAAAGATTTTGGCTTAAAAAGGGAAGCTTCCAGCCGAGCTAATTACCTAAACCAATCCAATCTCCCTGTGCGCTACGTAGTCTCTTTGCTTTAACATGATAATACTGGCTCATGATTAAAAGTAGTATGCCAAGGACAATCCCGCATATTGCGAATATCAACCCGAGTATGCCTTCAGGGGAATACTTTAACGCTATAAGCCCCATGATAAAGAGCATGAACCCGGTTATGAGTGTAGATATATTAAACACTCTAAATTTCAGACGCTCTGTTAAGCCCATGTATAAAACTTTGACTTTGGGTTAAAAAGGGCTTTCCTGTGCCATAAAAGAGGCCTGGAAGCTAGGGTAAATGTGTCCGATGGCTATTGGAAAGAGGGGGTTTATTGAGGTTTAGATTTTTTACTATCAATGTATTTGTATTTCAATTCTTGAATCATTTCATTAGCTTCTTGTTTGGACATCTTCTCAACAAAATGTATTATTGCAATCTGCTGATTATCAGTAATATCATCCTTTTTCATTAGGAAATTAATCTCTTTGTCCGCCCAAATAGAATCTTTACCCTTAAAGTCTTCTCTCTTCCAAGAAGAATCAAGGCTCATTATTTTATGCATCTGCCCCTCGGTTATAGGGTTCTTTGGTCCAAGTGCATGACCTGTTCTGAATCCCGGCAATCCTGCTTTAGTGAAACCATCATAAAATAAATGGAAGAAATACGCAAAGCTGAAGAAGAATATTAGAGTAATAGAAGGTTCGGTAAAAAAGAACAATAAAGGCAAAGTTATCACTGCAATCATACCTGAGTACAAAAGTGCATATTTGCTATGGAAACTATCCCTATGAAATGGACTATTTGGACGTTCGAGTATGTCCGGCATGAGCCCACCTGCAATAGCAGAAATAGCTAATAACATAGGATATAGCTTCACTTCAAGTGAATAGAAAATTATTACTAAAAATGCAGCAAAAATCACTGTGACAATAGCATGCTGTTTTGACTTCATGTATAAAACTTCGACTTTTGGCTTAAAAACTTATAAGTAATGAAATAATCGTATTCATATGACAATACCAGAAGAAATGCACGAAAACGAAAAAATGCTAAAAGAGATAAAACCATCACACTGGGCTTTCTTTTTTTGGTATTTGTTAGGTATACTCACTATTGTCTTCTTTGGCTTGGGAATTATTCTAATTATCATCACTATTTTCGTAAGACGCGGTCATTCTTTCTTTATAACAACAGAAAGAGTTATTCATGAATTCACATTTCTATCAAGAAAAATATCATCAGCAACTTTTGACAAAATCCAGGATTTGCACTTCACTCAAGGTATTCTGGGAAGAATTGTTGGAATAGGAACAATTCATATTGATACAGCAGGAACGCCTTTTGTGGAAATCAAATTCTTCGGTGTAGAAAACCCTGTTTCTGTAAAAAGAATGATAGAAGAACATATGATGAAAAAAACAAATAAATTAGATAGTAAAACTACTGCTGAAAAAAACAAAACTCCTTTAGAAATCTTAAAGGAAAGATATGCAAAAGGAGAAATTACAAAGAAGCAATTTGAGACAACGAAAAAATCTTTGCGTTAAATTAATATAATCCGCTCTTGGCTAAATGTTATTTAAAGCCAATTTTCAATAATATACCGAAACCCAGGGGAATACATCATAACGACTTCTGCCCGTCGGGGGTATACCGAAAATTCAGCTATTTTATCAGCTGTATAAGTGTCATTTTCAAAAAACCAGTATAGATCAACTTGTATTTTCCAGTTCCCATTTTCTCTAACCATATACCAAGCCTGGAAAGTTTGTGTCGATGAATTATTTGTTGACCAACCATTGAATCTTGTATTATTATGAATCCAATATACTGTAAAATTATACGGTAAATTAAATTCATCATTTATTTTAAAGTAAACAGTAACATTTTCTCCCTGTCCGTAAATTGATTTAGTTAAAGTTAAATTTTCAATAATTATTGCATCCTTAGCATAGACTACATTGTCATTTTCTGGACTATTTGTTTGTTGTTTATTTCCATTAAAATCCCATGAAAAAATACCAAGATTCAATCTGCTAGGTAGACCAAATGCTAGAAAAGCTATTATTACCAGAAGAATTATAAGTAATTTTTTCTTCATAATTTTTCACTCCCCCCTTCTCCCAGTGCGCCTGTGAGAGTGCCCATTCCCCTTTTTGAGGAACTTGTCCAGCCCCTTCTGCTCGGTCTTCTCCCCGCTTAGGAGGCTCTCCTCAGTGTACCCAAGCCCCGATAGCACTCTCAAAGCTGCAGGTATGACTTGGTTATGTATGTAATACTCTGGGTCGTAGTTCTTGGCGTCTTCTGAGGGTTCAGCCCTTTCCGAAATGGAGCCAGAGCCCTTGGTGATTATGTAGGAGATGGAGGAGCCTTCCCCAATCGTTTTGCCGCGCTCCAGGGCTTTCTTGGCTGCGAGGACATGGGGGCCCATCTGCTGGTACTTGCTGAGGGGGCGGGTTATCTGGCTGTAGATTATGAGGTCATCCATTTCAATCCGGCCGGAGCGCAGGTCGTCTATGGTGTTTCTCACGATTTGAGCGGCTTTTTCGGGGGAGTGGTCTCTCAGGACGGCAAGGAGGACGCGCTCCTGCGTGTCTTTGGCTATGTTTGACCAGTCCCTCCTGACCTTCTCGAAACCCCTGATTGTGATCTTGCCTTCCTCGTCTATTAGCGCGTAGCGCTTCTTTGCTGCCTGGCCTGTCTTGGTGGACACGAAGATTCCTGAGTGGTAAAGGTCGCGGAACTCTAATTCCATAACACCGGGAAGTGTGTCGTTCGCTTTCGTCAGGAAATGGCATGCGTCTGGCCGGGATTTCACCTTCAGGAAGAGGGAGTCTGTGTCCCCGTAAATCACTTCATAATTAAGGGAGCGGGCTAGTTCTATGACCTTCTTGATGTAGAAGCGGCCCCATGCGGTTATGGACTGGGCGCAAACACGGGAGTACCAGCGCGAGCCAGGGTAAGCATAATAGCCGTAACTGGCGTTTGCCAGGATTTTGAGGCTGTGCTGGCGGCTGTCCAGGGCCTTGTACTTCTCGCTCCCGGGGCGGAGCTTCTTCATCTCTTTCTTTACCTCATTGCGCTTTTCCATAAGCTCCTTGATTATTTTGGGGATGAAGCCCTCATGCTCGGAGCAGTACCAGTGACCGCTGTCATCAGGGACTGTGTTTTTCTCCTCGGGCTCTGGCTGCTGTTTGAAGGTGGCACCTTCGATTGAAGGCGTCTGCAGACGCCTTCTGTCTGCAGTTCCGCCTTCTTTCGCATGCTCGGATTTGCTGCGACAGCACATGCAGTCAAGCGTCTCGGGCGAAACGTTATGCGTGATTGTTATGGAGGGGTACAGGGAATGGAAATCGAATAAAGCTATATTATCATGGATGCCTTCCTTGGGGGTTTCCACATGCCCGCCTGTGTAGGCGGGATAGAGCCTTCGCTTCTGGACCTCCTGGTATTTCGGCCTGTTCGGGGATAGCTCTCCAAGCGAGAATGCCCTGCGTATGTAAAGCCATTCCACAAGCTGGGAATAGCTCATGCGGCTGGTGTCAAATAAAGTTTGGCCCGTGATTCGGCACAGCTCCGAGATTTGGGGAAGCAGGTGCTCTGCGAGAAGAAGCGTGAGTTCTGAGTCACGCCTGCAATACTCTATTATGCCTTCCAGGCCCTTCCCGCTCTTCCAGGCCTTCTCTATGTCTTTCCATTTCACCTTGTGCTTCCCTTCCCCCAGGATTTCCCTGGCTACCCTATCCAGGGTTAGTATCTCTGTCATAAGGTTCGGGCCGAGAATGTTCTCAATAAAATCATAAAGGTCCACGTGCACCCTGCCAGCTATCTGCGCGGAGCTTATGCGCATGCGCTTCCTAAAAACCAAATGGCTCTTATCCCTTCCATAATGGGGGTGGAGCTTGTGGTGGTCTGCGCGCTCCTGGAGGCGCAGGAAATCATACCTGTCCGTGTTGTAGCCGGCTATTATGTCAGGGTTCCTTTCCTGGATTATCTGCTCCATGCGTTCGAGAAGCTCCTTCTCTCCCGGAAGGACTTCTGTGTCAGGGTGATGGACCTTCTTGTAGGTTATAACCTTCGAGAAGCCTGAGTTGTCCATGAAGGAGACCATTATAATCTTCTCCTGGCCGTCCTCCTCTGCTATTTCCAGGTCGAAGGCGAGAATCCTGAGCTTCGGAGCGGAATTTGCATTCTTGAGGGGGGTGATTTCAGAGGCCTCCATGGCAGAATCCACAGCAAGTTGGGTGTCAACATACCTCCCGTGTATCTCTATCCAGTCCATGGGGATGAGGGAATTGTCTATCAGATAGCGCCTGTAGAACGAGACCCCGTACTCGTACTCGTCCTTCACGTCCTTCCATTCCTTGAGCATGTCCCTGAACTTCGGGACGTCTGCGGGACTCTCGCAGAAGATTTTGAGCACGGTCACGGGAAGGCCAAGGTATTTCTTCTCCAGGATTTCTATTCTTGTTGGCTTCTTGCCTTCCAGTTCCAGGTTCCGTATCCTCTGCCTTAGCTCTTCTATGTCTCTCTTTGGAATGGACTTGGGCTCCACATAGAAATAGGGCTCGAACTTCCTGTCAAAAGCAACAAGGTTCTTGCCGTTCGGGAGCTTGCACCACAGCCGAACTACTGGAATCCCATTCTCAAGGACATAGTCCGCGTCAATGAGGAAGGCCTTCACACACACGTTCTTCCCTTTAGTGGGAGATTTCCCTCTCATGGTAAAAGGTTGGTTTAAGGGTTAAAAAGCGTGGTTTAAACGTGAGGGAGGGGCCGAAAGAATCAGCTGAGAATCAGGAGGAATAGCTTTTCTGGTATTTTTTTAATTCTTCTGTCATAATCCTGTCGAAATCCCCTATTGTGCAGTCCCTGTAGCCGTCTTTTATGAGCTTTTTCTCCAGTATTTCAACATCCTGGTAAGTTATGGGGAAGGGCTTTTTCCTTTCGAAATAGGTGCTTATGGTTTTTCTCACGTCTTCTATGTTAACGGTTTTTTTTGCAGCCATAACAATCCCCTTTCATCTCCGCTTTTTTCTATAGTTAACGGATATTGGTTCCTGCTCCATGGGGAAGCCCCAGAATCCACCAGGGGTTTTCCCGTAGCTGGTGCTGATTCTTATGCGGCCATTGTATCCGGTCTGCTGAAGCCTGTTCTCCTCTTCTTCAGGAGTTTGTTTCTCTTTTTTACAGGGAATCTCTTCTTCCATAATGCTCCTATAAATCAGTTTTATAATCGCGCTCTGTGCCGTGGCATACTGCGCATTTGTTTTTCCTGCCATCTATCTCCTTGGGCATGCGCATAATATCAAATATCCCGTCGTCCATGGAGCTTGCCACCAATACATTGGGCTTGCTCTTGTCTTTCAGAGGCGTCTCATAAAAGGCCACAAACCTGGGATCCCAGTTACCATTATAATAGTATTCTTCCGCGGTATAGGAATCGTGGTAAGGCTTGTGAATCTCTCTCGAAACCGTTACAGGCCCCTTGGATTTGCTGGGGTGATTGCCCTCAAAGTTTTCCAGCTTGTCCATACCTGTCAGGAACCAGCTGCCGAGGACGAACGCACCGAACACAGCGAAGCCAGTCCCGAGATTCTGTATGTAGCTGCTTTTCATAATGATTCCTTGAGGGAAGGCTCACATGCTTATGTTGTCTTTGTATTCATTTGGCTGGGAGATTATCTGCCTTTTAGGGTGGCATCTTTGGCATCCCTTTTCGTTTGTGATTTTCAGGTCATTTATGCCGTTATCCATCGTGCTTGTGAAGGTACGGGCAGGCTCATGCATTTCCATTTTTCCCTTGTTTTCATAGATGTATGTTATATATGGTGTTTTTTTACCTCCAAAAAAAATCCCTCGAACAGGAAATTTATGCTCAGGCATCCCTTCAGGAGTGCGCTTTTTTTCAACATTCCCTGCCTTGAATTCCATAATGCTGGTTTGTTCCGGTTTCATATTATCATATAAAGGTAAATTTGCTGTCTCTATTCCTATTAAAAGGTAACCCGCTGCCAGAAAACCTGCAATGTAATTGTTCCCTATCTCACGTTTAAAGACTTTCATGAGAATAGTTGGACGTAAATCTTATAACACTTTCGCCTTTTGCCTTCCCATATAAGCAAGTATTTAAGGCTTGCCTTCTATCTTTACTACTTATGAAAAATATGGAAAAGCCATCAGAGAAGCTCTACTCAGGCGATTATTCGTTCCTGGAAAGAAAGAGGGAAATTGTTCTGAGCCGGGAAGGAGGCGCTGTTTTCCTTAATGTTCCAAAGGATCTTGAAGGGGAAATCAATAGTAGATGGGGCGCCTTCATGGAGAGGCAGGATGAGAGGAATCTCTATACGGAAAACGGGGATATTGTGTGCACATCCCCCCGCTACTGGGTAAACGGAAGCGGGGTTTATTATGCCATAGCATGCCCAAGCGAATTCAGGATATTCTCTGTCACAAGGCCCAAATTCAAGCAGAAATCCTTGGGGGGAAGTCCTCTCGATGAAATGCAGATATTCAGGCTTGGCTCAGCAAGCATATGCACAGTTGAAATAATGGGTTCAGACTACATTGTGCTAGGGCATGAGCTTGTGGATGAAAAAATGCTGATACATACAGAACCCTCGGGATTCATGAAGCTTGGTGACCTGAAACTGAAGTGGGGACTGGAAAGCAAGAAAATAACTCCCAGATATACGCTGGAAAGGGTGGGCAGAGAAAAAATAGTAGCCCCATATGAAATGGAAGAGAACGGTGTCATGATGTCTCATGGAAGCAGAAACGTCATCTCGTGTTTTGATGCCAGGATGCGTGCCCCAGATATAGAGAGCGAATTTCTCATGAAGGATGGCAGGGGCTATGATAAAAATAGCATTTTGCTGGAAAGGAAGAAGCCTCCCGGAATAAGGGAGAATTTTTTCCTTTATCCCATGGAAAACCTTGGGGACTATGCTCTTAAAAGGGGGGAGGGCTTTGATGAGAGGTCTGCCCTTCTACTAAAAAGGTATTTCGAGAGGGAGTCCCGCTAAGTCCCGCATTTAAAGACAGCCGCTAGTTCTCAAGTATGCAAGGTATTCTGCTTATAGGAATGCCCGGGGCGGGGAAAAGCTCGCTGGGCAGGAAGGTCGCGGGACTCCTCGGGTTCGAATTCTTTGACGGTGATACTGAAATCGAGAAAAAATACCCGGACAGGCAGGGGTTCCTGGACAAGCACGGGGATGATGCTTACATCAGGATGGAGGAAAAAGTGATACTGTCCCTTCCAACTGAGGATTCCGTTCTCTCTCCCGGAGGGAGCATGATTTATTCCCGGAAGTGCAGGGAGCGCCTGAGCCCATGCTTCAAGGTGTTCCTGGACGCATCCTTGAGGGCCATAAGGAAGCGCCTCACGGATGCGGATACGAGAGGGATAGTGCGCCTCAGGGAAATGGACCTGGAAGCGCTTTATACGGAGAGGGAGAAGCTCTGCAGGAAGTACGCTGATATGGTTCTTGGTGTGGAAGGCAAAAGCGATGAGGAGCTGGCTGCGCTCATAGTGAAGGCCTACAGGGCGCGGCAGAAGGATGTGTGAATTTCCGGATATTGCGTCACGGCTTCATCCACTCTGTCTGGCCTGCGTCTTCTTGTGGCATTCCGAACATGCGTCAGACAATACAAAATTCTTTATGGTTCCATCTTTCCTTTTTATGCTCAGATAAAGGGCTTCCGAACCCTCTGAGAAGCTGCAGCCTGATGTTTCTGCCACAGGGCCTTCATCATAGTACTGGGTGGTTTTTATGAACGACAAGTCCCTTTCCGCATGGTTTCTTACAAGCTTTTTCTCTGTCTTGTAGGGAGTCCTTTCGACCGGTTCGAGAACCAGATTGTGCGTTCTTT
>JAPLVB010000053.1 GCA_026397335.1 Candidatus Aenigmatarchaeota archaeon | reverse complement strand
CTTATAGTGAAGGACAAAATGGGTCATTTCTCCAGGGTGAGGGAGCTGCCTGATGCTCTAGAAACTGTTCTTAAAATGACAAGATGATTTCTTTTCCAGAATATAAACTCTATATCCGGTTCTTTTTGACAAAGGAGCATATGTTCAGCCTGTATTCTTCAATCTCTTTCATGAGCTGGGAAATGAGCTCCTTAATTTCACTCTTCTTGTATCCAATCTTCCTTAGCCCGGACCTTATCCCGGCTTCCGAGGGGTTCTCGTTCAGAGGCTTCTTCCCGCACACTATGGGGCAGTCGAATCCATTGTTGTCGACTATTATCTTCCCTCTATCCGAGAACCAGAAAGGGAACACCCTGCAGGCCAGGGGCCTCGCGGGATATATACTGCATGAGCCATCCTTCCTGAAGAACATGCATGCGCGGTTCTTTTTTTCCCTGATCTGCAGAACCTTTCCATCACGCGCAAGGTCGTAATAATAGTTATGCGGCCTCTTTGCGTACAGTTCCGTCCTCTTGTCGTAGTCGCTCAGCTCCGCGTACCTGAGGAACCCGGACTTCCGGACGGAAGGTGTTTCTTTCTTGCCTTGACGGAAAACACCTTCTTTCTGCTTTTCGAGGAACCTGGCTATCCTTCGCACATCACCCAGCGTTACAAACCTTGTATAATAGGAGCTGCAGCAGTCCTCGTCATTTTTTACGCACTCGTCACAATGACTCTTTGACATCTTAAAGAGATGTCAGAGGATGTTTATAAAATCAGTTGGCGGCATGTTATGGGCGACTGTTCTGCTGCTGGAATGAGCCGGACACTTTTTTGTCGAGGAGATTCCTGAACTTAAGAAGGCAAGCAAAAAGTAAAACAAGGGGTTCGGGGAATGCCCTTTGCTTATTGTTATGATGGGAAATTCTAAAACTTGACGAACCCCCGGAAGTAACGCTTATAAACCCTTTTCTGGTATGAAGAGACTGTGATTCTGTGGAGACTGATATTTTCGGCTATGGGGTTGCCAAAGTTACGGAAGGCCTGGAGATGCTTGATTCAATTTATCGCAATCTGGCGGATATGTACACTGATAACTACAGGCAGATAAAGGGGTTCCTTTTGGAAGAGGATACAGAGATTTTTCCCGAATATTGCGAACTGGATGATGCTTACAGGAAAGTGGTAAAGGACATAATAAAAAAGGAAGGCAGGGAATTATATTTCTGCAAAGGCTGCGGGATGAATGATTGCATAGGAAACCGTAACTACGAGGTATTCCGTACAGAGGAACAGGAAAATCGCGTCAGAGAATGGGAGGAATTCATAAAGGAACGTGACAGGAGAACGCGCGCAAAAGAAAGGTAAAGTCAAGTCGTGTTTTTTCACCCCCTATCATTAGTTTTAAATAATTTTCTGTGATAACATTTATGTTCAAACAGGCAAAGGGCGGTTGAATGGATGACACATTAGATAATGGATTTATGGATGCGCAAATTCCAATCCATGTCAGAGGAAATATAATCGAGCGGTCCCATCTGAAATATACTTATGACAACAACTGGACTAAATTTTATGGGTTTCACATTGAAGGGAATAATGTAGTCGTGGCCCTCCAGGAATCAAGCTGGTATATTGCCTTAATCAAGCCATTTTATAACCGCATAATGGGGTTTCAGGATTTCAAAACAGATAATGATGATATTGATTTTTCAGATGGGAAAATTTCTTTTGAAGAACTCTGCAATAATGCTGTTAAAAAATCCAACAGCGAGGAGAAACTGGCAAGATTCTTCGCTTCGAAGCCGACAATACGCAAACTGGAAAAATCAATGCAGCGCCAGATTTTAGAGCTTAATGACTCAGACTATAATATCACAAGCAAGTATATAGACAGGTTCAAAAAATATTACACTCCTAACCCTTCCTCTGCAGGGTCCACTCCAGCACGCTCCTGACAAAGTCGTCGTACGTGCGCCCGCTGGCAGAGAAGGAGCGCATGAATCCCGCTCCCGGGGAGATGTCCGGGTTCGCGTTCACTTCTATAACATACGGCTGGTTGTTGGAATCCAAACGCATGTCCACCCTCGCGTAGTCCCTGCATCCGGCAGCATTTATGCATTCGGAAGCGAGAGATTTTATCCTCTCCTGCACATCTTCAGGAATCTGGGCGGGGCAAACTCCAACGGTGTTTTTGTATTCCTCACTGTTCTCCATCCATTTGGCTGTGTAGCTTGTTATTCTTGGCACGCCTTCAGGGAAGTTCCGGAAGACTATCTCGGATATGGGAAGCACTTCTGTGGAGCCGTTGTTTATGAACACTGCAACATTGAGTTCCCTGCCGTCTATGTACTCTTCTATCAAAGCGGGCTGCCTGTACTTCTCCACAACCTGCGCCACCTTTTTCATGAGCTGCTTCTTCGTATGTACAACAGAGTCAGCCTCTATCCCTACGCTTCCGTCCTCGAAATTGGGCTTGACTATAAGGGGGAATTTCATTCCTTTTGTGCAAATCTCTTTTGCAGAATTAAATATCCTGAACCTTGGGGTTGGAACTCCTCTATTTTTGAGAATCTCCTTGGTTTTTCTCTTGTCTGTTGTGAGGTCCAGCGCATTGCTGTGGGAGCCCGTGTAAGGGATCTTCATTCCGTCCAGAACGTATGTAACAAGGGTCTGGAGCTTGGCGTCCCCGCAGAAGGTTGCGCATAAATTGAAGACGGCATCCGGCCTGGATTTTTTAATGTCTGAGATGAACCTGGAGATGATTTTTTCCCTGTCGAACTTTCTGAATCTCCTTCCTATGGGGATGAGCACAACTTTGTGACCGAGCTTCTCAAGGCAAGCCTTTACAGGGCTAATCTCGTCCATCACTCCCTGGTCAGATATGGAATCATACTTGTCCTTGCAGGAAACATCCCCGCTGTCAAATACTATTCCGATTCTCATCTTTCTGGAAGTGGTTTTACTGGTTCTTTTCATTCTCAATCCCGCTCCTCTTTATTCCCTCCTCAAGAATCCTTCCTATAATCTGGTTGTAGGTCATGCCTGCGGTGTAAGCAGCCTTGGGAAAGCGTGAGTTCTCCTTCGGATCCGGGATGAGGCCGGCAAGCGCATTAACCTCAAGTATGTTCGGGACGCCTTTGGAATCAAGGCGCAAATCAATCCTGCAGAAGTCCCTGCACCCAAGGGCTTTGTATGCTTCCAGACACACCCTCTTTATCTGGTTTTTGAGTTCTTTTGGAATTTCCGCAGGGCATTTCACCATGTTTTCAATGTGCTTCCCGCTCTCCGGGTTGTCGTAAATCCATTTTGCATCATATGAATCGAATCTGTTCACGCCTTCAGGAAGCTGGTCAAAACAGACTTCAACTATCGGTAAAATTTCAGGGTTTCCGTTCCCTATAAGAGAGACTGTGAACTCCCTTCCGTCCAGAAACACCTCAGCTATAACAGGCTGCTTGTAGGTTTTTATTAGGTCGTCCACTTTTTTCCTCAACCCTTCCTCATTCCTGACCAGACAATCATTGGTTATCCCTTTGCTTGAGCCCTCGCAAAGTGGCTTGACTATCATGGGAAAAACCAGCCCATGATTGAACGACTCATTCGACTTCCTGAAGACCTGGAATTTCGGGGTGGGTATGCCATAGCATGAAAGAATCTCCTTGGTTCTTGCCTTGTCAAGTGTTATTGCGAGCGCGAGAGGGCCTGAGCCTGTGTAAGGGAGCCCCAGCATCTCGCAGAATATCGGGATTTGCGATTCCCTGCACTCTCCCTTCAAGCCTTCTGCTATGTTGAAAACCATGTCAGGTTTTGATTCGCGGAGTCTGGAGAATGCATTCTGGTCAGCCTCTATCATCACGACTTCGTGCCCGAAAGACTCAAGCGCATTCCTTATTGCAGATATAGTTTCAGGTGAATCAAACTCTGCCTGTTCGTCCGGGGGCTCCTCAGAATCAGCCTCTTCCTTTTGATTGTAAGTAAAAGCCACTTTCATGATTTTCTCAATATTTTTTCTTTGATAAATACTTTGTCGAGGTCATTTATATGCTTTAAAAGCGATATGCAGAGAAAACGTTTTTTGGAGTTTTCCTGATGTAAAATATGCTTTATTTCTCATTGTCCTGCGTTTCCTCCCTCCAGTAGTTCGGGGCCTCTGCAGTTATCGTGACATCGTGCGGGTGAGATTCCTTAAGCCCGGCCTTTGTTATCCGGATGAATCGGGATTTTGTCCTGAGCTCATCTATAGTCTTGCAGCCGCAGTAGCCCATGGCAGACCTTAGCCCCCCGACCATCTGGTAAATAGCCTCGGAAACATCCCCCCTGTAGGGCACTATTCCCTCAATCCCTTCAGGAACGAACTTCCCTGGAGACTGCTTCCCGTACCTGTCCGAGCCCTCCTGCATCGCTCCAACAGAGCCCATTCCCCTGTAGCTCTTGTACTTCCTTCCTCCCACGAATACAATCCTGCCCGGGGATTCTTCAGTACCTGCAAAAAGCGAGCCTATCATAACTGTAGACGCTCCAGCCGCGAGCGCCTTCGCTATATCCCCTGAATATTTTATTCCGCCGTCCGCAATGACAGGGATCCCGTATTTCTCCGCGACCTCTGTGCAGTCATGGATTGCAGTTATCTGTGGTATTCCTGACCCCGCCACAATCCTTGTCGTGCATATTGAGCCCGGTCCTATCCCGACCTTTACCACATCAGCTCCGGCAGCTATCAGCTCTTCCGCTGCCTCTGCGGTGGCGATGTTGCCCGCGATAAGATCAATCCCATGTTCCTTCTTTATCTGTCTTATAGAGCCAATCACGTTCTCGGAATGGCCGTGTGCTGTGTCTATGGCAATTATATCCACTCCTGCATTCAGCAGGGCATTCACCCTTTTGTTATCAAAAGGCCCTATGGCAGCCCCGACCATGAGCTTTCCTTCCTTGTCCTTGGAAGCGTCCGGGAATTTCTTGCTCTTTAT
>JAPLVB010000023.1 GCA_026397335.1 Candidatus Aenigmatarchaeota archaeon | reverse complement strand
AGAAAACGTGGTAAATCAGCTCTATTTCCTTTACCAAGTCCACACCGGATATGGCGGACAGGCGAGGGAACCCATTTTTCTTGAGGTAATCCAGAACCATATGCAGGTTCCTGGCTTCCAGGCTTATCCAGGCCTCGCCCTTCTCCTCGCGGAAGTCCTTCCCCGCACTCTTGAGGTATTCCGAAACATCCATGGTTTAACCTAGAATAATATTGTGCTTTCTTCTAAAATATCTAAGAATGAGCTACTTCCCCGGCGCCTTAATAACCTCAATTTTTGCAATCTCGCAGAAGCGAACCGGATAGATTTTGCTCCCGAGCTTTCTTATATCCCTCTGAAAGCTGCCTTCGAGGACCCTCTTCACAATGTCATCCACGCCTGATTTCTTTGCTGTGTCTGCAATATGATTGACCATTATCTGCCTGACTTTTTTCTGTATGTTGGAGTCGGTGTTGCGGTTGAGAATCGCGATGGAAGTTATCTGCAGCTTCCATCCATCCTTGGTTTCGAATACATTTATATCCTCCACTTTCTGGGCGTGCTTCCTCACAACCCTGTAAAGGTGCTCCCTTGTTGTGGAATATCCGTTAAAGCGCGTGTAGGCGTTCCTGGAATCCACATCAGTTATCTTGAAAAAAAGCTTCATGTAATACTTGGCAGGCTGCCCCAGAAGTTCGGAGACCCCTATCTCCACATTCCTTCCGACAAGAGTTGCGGGGTCCGTGGTGGGAGTCTCGGCCAGATGCATCTCATTGAACATCCTTGGGGCCAAAATAACGAACCAGTCCTTTCCCTTCCATTTTTTCTGACTCTTTTCCTCTCTGGGAGCTTGTGCTTCCTCTTTCTTCTCTTTCGCTTCCAGCTGAGGATTGTCCTCTTTCGGTCTCTGCTGTCCCATTTTCATCCCCATTTGCGATTGAAGTCAAAACTTCGGTTGAAGTTGCTTCGCAACTTCTTTCTGCAGTTCGGACTTCTTTCTGAAAATCTACTAATGTTTGTTCTTCTGGTGTATTTATATTTAAATTGCTTTGTATTGTGAGAGGGACGGTTTTGTCCAATTGAAATAAGCCGTCATTCGTTCTTCCAAGCATCTCCTCAATATAAGATATGAACATGTCCTGTGCTTCCTTCGGGATTGTGGCGCCTGCAGCTCCCCTGTGCCCCCCGCCTTCCCCTCCGAAACGGCTGGCTGCTATGGAAACAAGCCTTTCCATATTCATACCATTCTCAACAAGAATATCATGTGCCCTCGCGCTCACCTTCACCTTACCTTCCTCGGCATCCGCAAAAGCGAACACAGGCCTGTCCTCGGGAACGAGTCCTGACTTGTTGAAGATGGAGGCTATGTTGGATATTATATGCTCTGACACACGGTCGCCTGCAAGCATGTATGTGCACCTTTCTGTCTTTTTTATGGCATCCTTGTTCCGGTTCATCCAGCTTATTGCTTTCCCTATATCCTTCCTGTAATCAGAAAGAAGATTCCTGGCATCATCAAATGACTGCGGATTGCGCATGCACATGGACAGGCCCACATACGGCTTCCCAAGCTTGCCGCATGCGTTAAGCACAGTTGCGAATTCCTCAGCGCTTCTGAATTCAGGAGGATGGTCTGGTATCTCATAAACATCGCCAAAAATCTCATGGGCATTCTTCCGGTCTCCCCTTATCCTCTCCTTTATTATCCCTGATGCAAGGACCCTTTTTTCATCCTCAGAAAGGTCGGAAAGCGTCCTCCATTCGCTTCCGCTCTTGAGCGGGATGCCAAGCTCATTCAGGAACTGCACGCTTGCTGACTCCGAGCCAGAGATGCCTGGTATGCACGGGTCTGTGGAATATTCGAGGGCTTTATGAAGGGGCCTTGAATATTTTCCCCATATCCTCAGTCCATTGGACACTGAGAGCTTCTGGGATTTTTTCGCGTCTTTTAATATCTCTTTGTTCGGTCCTGATAAACCCCACCTCTCCTCTATCGAGCCCATCTGTGAATCCCCTACAGCTCCCACAACACCAAGATAGCCCAGCTCGATATTCTCCGGGTCAAGCTCTTTCGCAAGGAAATATGTGACCCCTGCTCCTGAAAGATTCTCGTTTATTCCGAAAAGCATTGGATTTACGTGAATTATGTTCTCTGAGTTTTCCGCAAGAATCTCGCCCTTTACCTGGTGATGGTCCAAAACCAGGACTTTCGCTCCGGGAAAAATCAAATGCTCCTGTATGCTTTTCAGGTGTCCTGAACCAAGGTCAGTGAATATGGTAAGACGGTTTCCTTCATTTGACAGCTCCTTTATCCTTCCCTCGCTCAGCTGCTTGATTATGGAAAGCCTGAACTGCTTCCCCTCCCTCACAAGAGCGAGTGCAATTATGGAGGCGGCTGCAATGCCGTCCGCGTCATAATGCGAGACTATCCTCACAATACCTTGGAAATTCCTTATTGCTACAGCGGCCTTCCTTGCTTCTGAAATCATGCCATCAATTTTTCTCATTGCGCACACTCAATAGTTAATTGGTAAATATAATTGGAATTCTCAGGAATCAAACAAATAGAATTTGGTTAAGCTTGCTTAAATTTCGCCATAAGCGCACTACTGCAATTAGCCTAAATAAACCAAAAGCCTTATAAATATCACTGTTAAATAGTGGCTTATGTCCGAGAATGAGATACCTGAGGAACAGGAAACCCAGGCAAAGGAAGAGCCAAAGGATTTCAGTCCTGGGCATGAAACCAAGGAGAGCAAGAAAAGGAAAATCCCCGTGAAGCCTGCAGCAGGTTTCGCGGCTGTTGCAATTCTATTTTTCGCAATAGGGTTTTTTGCAAGGGGTCCCGCACAGACAACAGGCCTGACAATTTCAGGAAGCCCGATTCTGACTTCCGAGGAGGCAGGGACAAAGGCGGTTGAATACGTAAACACCTATCTGCTCCAGCCGGGATTCACGGCAAAGCTGGTAAGCGCCAACGAGAGCAACGGGATTTTTTCAATCAGCATAAACATAACAGGCAGCCAGGGAAGCACGATTTATCCTTCTTATGTTACCAAGGACGGGAAGCTCCTGTTCGTGAGCGCTGTTGATATTAGCGTAACACCTGAAGCGGAGCAGACGCCAGAGGAGACCCAAACCACCCCGAAGACGGACAAGCCAAATGTGAAGATGTTCGTTATGTCCTACTGCCCATACGGGGAGCAGGCTGAGAGCGGTCTTGGGCCTGCCTTGAGCGCAATAGGATTGAGCAACCTGAGTTTCGAGCCGCACTTTGTCATATACAGCAACTACAATGGAGGCGGACCGAACTATTGTTTTGATAATGCGAGCCTTTACTGCTCAATGCACGGGATAAACGAGCTCAGGGAAGACATAAGGCAGATGGTCATATGGAAATACTGGCCTGACAAGTGGTGGGCTTATGTGAACAAGGTGAATGCAGAGACCACAACTGGAGACATAGAGAGCAAGTGGAAGGGCATTGCGACAGCGGTGGGCCTGAACCCTGACCAGATACAGGACCATTTCGACAAGGAGGCCTTGGACCTCCTTAAGGCAGAAGCCGCGCTTAATGCCAAATACAGTGTGAGGGGCTCGCCAACAATCCTGATAAATGATGTGCAATACTCCGGAGGCAGGACACCGGATGCATTCCAAGCCGGCATATGCTCGGCATTCAATACACCGCCCGTAGGCTGCTCAGCAACAGTCAATGCAACGGCAGACACAAATGCACCGGCAGGCGGCTGCGCCGCTTAATCCCGTTTTTTATTCTTTCCTAATTTTCCAGAAAACAAGGCATGAAAGGGCCAGAATCAGCACAATGGACAAGTGTTCAATTCCCGGGAAGGAGGCGGGGAAGCCTATCTGTATGCTCAGCGAATCGCTGCTTCTTATGGGATATGTCTGCGAGCCTGCCTGGAGGTCAAGTGTATAGTCTCCCTGGTCTGTTGAGATTATTTCCACGTATATTGTTTTCTGC
>JAPLVB010000003.1 GCA_026397335.1 Candidatus Aenigmatarchaeota archaeon | reverse complement strand
GCAGAAAACAATATACGTGGAAATAATCTCAACAGACCAGGGAGACTATACACTTGACCTCCAGGCAGGCTCGCAGACATATCCCATAAGAAGCAGCGATTCGCTGAGCATACAGATAGGCTTCCCCGCCTCCTTCCCGGGGATAGAGATTGCATCTATCCTGATACTATTTGTTCTATCCGGGCTTTTCTACTGGAAAATCAGATAAAATATTTACTGCAAAATCGCTCTTTATATAGGAGTTTCAACAAATATTAATTAATGAAAAGGATAGCTAAAGCCAGATTGTATCTTATTTTGTTTTTTTCTATAGCTGTTATTATGCTATCTTTCAGCTTGGCAAGCGCGGCTTTCAATCCGAACAAGGGCTGGCACCCGCTTGAGCAGATAGTGAGGACGAACAACCCCACGGTTAGCGTTGACGCAACTGGAAACGGCGCTGTTGATACTGCTGATGCTTGCAACGCGGATGCCGTGTGCGAGGTCAATCAGCAGATTGATATTTCCGGCAGTTACTCCCTGGTGCAGGCGATAAGCAACAACCTTGAGCTAAAGACATCAGGAGGGCAGGACATTATACTTAATCCAGGAGGAGGCAAGGTCGGCATCGGGACGGCGAGTCCAGCGCAGAAACTGGATGTGGTCGGCCAAATTCACGCCTCAGGCGATATTTGCACCGACGCCGGAGGAGGGAAGTGTTTGGGCACTGTGAGCGGAGTTGACACAAGATGTGATACACCAGGAACATGCAGCCAGGTATGCATAGGCAGCAACTGCCGAAATTCGTGGCCATTGGGAGCCGGCGGCATCACAGGCTCCGGCACTGCAAATTATCTCTCAAAATGGACTGGCGGAACCTCCTTAGGGAATTCAATAATTTATGATAATGGCAACAACGTCGGCATAGGGACGACAAATCCTCTTGTTGGGCTTCATCTGAAGGGAGATGAGAATGGTTTCATAATCATTCAGGCTGCCTCGGGCGCCACAAATCCAAATCACGGAAATCCCGGGATATTGTTCCTTGATGAAAGTGACCGGACCCATGGGGGCTTAGGAGTGGCTTTGAACGCTCAAGTACCCGATAATGAGCATTGGTCAGTAGATGCCAGGGATGGAGATGTGGTTTTGAGGTCAGGCAATGGAATAGTGTTTGGAACGTCACCATCCGGACCTATCCCCATGAATCCTCTACCTCTTGTTTATGAAAACTATCCAGCTCGGATGTACATAACCAATGCTGGCAACGTCGGCATCGGGACGACGAACCCAACTCAAAAATTATATGTGGTTGGCAACATCCGCAAAACCGGAACAGTTTCTTTTGTTGAGGACTACCCCGGCGATCCTGCCAAACAAATCGTCTATGTTTCTTTAGAGGGGCCTGAGGCAGGAACTTATATCCGCGGTCAAGGGCAATTAATAAACGGCGAAGCCGAGATTCAACTTCCGGAGCATTTTTCCTTAGTAACAGAGCCGAATTCCGGGCTTACTGCTCAAGTTACCCCATTAGATGAGAGTAATGGCTTAAAAGTGGTTTATCTCTCAAATTCTGCGTTTAAAGTTAAAGAATTAAATAATGGTCAATCCAATGCCCGCTTCTACTATTTCGTTAATGGTATTCGAAAAGGCTACGAAAATTTCAACCCAATTCAAGCCAAAAAATAGATAAAATGACGATGACATTTGATGATGAGTTGTGACGAATGACGATAATAACAAATGACAAGTTATTGATTCAAATGGAAAATGGGGTCAACTCTGTTTTTCTGTCAAAAGGATTCAGAAATGTCAGGGTTTCAGTTAAGGAGCGGCGACCTTTACTTCGGAAAATAGGGACACGTCCAATTTTTCCCATTCGAGATTGACTTTTGATTTTTGATTGTGGTAAGGTAAAAATATATGGCTACTATTACTATTCCTAAAAAATGACCAATGGAGAAGAACTTGTTATTATTCCCCGCAAAGAATACGCTCGCGGTGAACATCTTACATTAGATCAATTAGAAAATGAATTGGGAATTACATCTAAGAAAACGCGTTAAAAAACATCCCAATATGGAATCCCCTCGGTTCAAGGTGTTGATACTAGTTTTGCGCCAGCAAGATTAGCTATTAATCCAGTAGGTGGCAACGTCGGCATCGGGACGACGAGTCCAACACAAAAACTTGACGTTGCTGGCAAGATTCGCGCCACTGATGTATGCACGACCGGGGGGAAGTGTTTGAGCACTGCAGGCGGAGGCGGCACATGCCCTGCTGGCTTTACCCGTGTTACTGATGAATACTGCATAGAAACTAATCCACACGGCACAGATACAGTAGAAAATGCAATGTTAGCCTGTAAGGTCATTAATTCTCATGTATGCGGTTTTCAGGAAATGATTCAAGCTAACGGAGTATCTGGTTTGACTGGAACTAGTACAGGAGAGATGGCAGCTGATTTTTGGGTTTGGTCCGGAGTTGATAGCCATGCCTTCTATATGATTACTATTTCTACCCGAGCCATTACTAATGTTGCTTTAAGTTATAATCCCTATCAATATAGGTGCTGTGTGAATTTATGAGGCGCAAGCAGCGGTAGCGATGCGGACACTGTTGACGGAAAGCACGCAAGCGACCTGTACATACCATGCGACTGGAACGGATGGTTACAAAGCTATTTGGGCATTGGTTGCAATGGTGCAAATTGTGCGTGCACAGGTTACACAGGCAATGACAACTTCAGTTTGTTCATTCTGTAGCTGTTATTAAGTACTGCAAATAATCCAGAATTAATTAATGAGATTTATACCTCAGAATCCCCGCGATTCCGCCCAGCTCTTTTAACTGCTCGCCTCTCTGTGTCTCCGTGGAGATTATCTCCACATTTGTTCCCATCTCCTCGGCAGTCTTTATTATGTTCTCTGTTATCTCCTTCTCTTCCCTGACTCCGAGCTTTGAGTTGCATTCAGGACATTTCTGCTCATCAATCTGCTTCCTGTTTACTATTTTCTCGGCCTTGTATCCGCAGGATGGGCATTCGAAATTCGTTCGAACCCAGTCGAACGCTTCGGAAATGAGAAGGAGCTCTATGTTCCCGGCCTTGAGGGCGTTTGCTGTCTCGAAGAAGCCATAGACAGCAAGCCCTGAGTCCTTCTCGAGCTCCGCGAAAAACCTATCCAGAATCTTCTTTTCGCGGATTACAGAGGCCTCTGAAATCAGGTCTTCAGACCTGTTCACTGTCTCTTTAAGCCCGTATTCTCCTGTGTATGAGGTGTTCACTATCCCCAGAACCTTCCCCTTTATGGTGTATTCAAGGAAATCCCCCTCAGCGAACTGCTCCTTTATGGGTCCGGGACCCCCTATTATCACTCCCTTGAGCTCAGGAAGCTGCTTGAAGTTCGAGGTGGCGACCTCGCCCACCTTCTTCAGGAAATCATTCAGGAGGCCTTCGCGGATTCTGGCGTACCTGTTCGCGGAATTGTGAATTATCAAGCCATTCGCCACGAAGTTTTGGTATTTAGGAACCTCCATGTCATAAAAAACCCCGGAAGGGTCGGCCTCCTTTATGGAGCTTATTTTGACCGGTAAAGGTTCAGATCCTGTTTTATTTATAGAGAGAAGCCTGTCTTTTTCCATGAGCTTCCACGCGGGCTTGGTTTTAAACCCGTTATCTCCTGCAACAAAAAACATATGCTCAGGCGTGACCTTTATTTTTAGTGTTGGGTATGCAGTTGTTATTTCAAGCGCCTTGTCGCTTGTTCTTGAGAAGAGATGATTATGCCTCTCAAATGCGGTTTTCATGTTCCTGAAATCATAACAAAGGAATTGCTTTTCTTCCACATCCTTTATCTTGCAAGTTTTTCCATCCTCCAGTTGCAGAAGACTGTCCTCATGCACACACCACCCACCCGCCTTTGTCTTCCCCGGAACTATGGAATCAAGGTTTTTTAGGAGAGAGACCTTCTTGCCCCTGAGCACACCTATCGCTGCGTTGGACTTGTCCACCACTATTATCCCGTAAATTTCTCTTTCCTTCACCATCTCCTTGAGGGGGTCAAGTATGAACTCCTGGCCGCACCAGTAAAGCCTGGTTTTTATGGGCTCATGCGGTTCTATAACCCAGAGCTCCAGATCAGCCACGCCCTCCTTGTCAGATACATTACCGCAGAAAATCACCAAGCCATTCGGAGGCGTCTGTTTGTACAGCTTGAGGTGCTGCATTATCCTTTCCAGTGCCCCGAGGACGTTTTTGCGCACGGTTTTGCTCTTTATGTTCTGCGCAGTGGACTGCTCCGAACGGATTTGTTCAGAAACTTTTGGGAGGCTGAATCCGGCAGGTATGTAAACAGTCACGAGCTCGGTATGCCTGCCCCTAATCTTTTCCAGCTCCACAATCATTGCCTTCAGTTCCTTCTCCTTCAGCTCGTCCATATTGATCGTTTGAAGTCGGCTTTGCCGACTTCCTTCTCCTTCTGCTCCATGACAGTCTGATTCTAATTAATTGTCTGCCCGACTTGCGCGTCTTTCAACCAATTGACTGCTCGAATATATGTAAATATAATAGGTGCGAGCGCTTTAATAGAGTCGGTTGAAGGCGGAACGAAAGAAAGAAGTTGAATGTTAGAACGAAGGCGGCGAAGCCACCTTCCATCGAATGTCAACTTCCAGCGACAATCCACCTTCCAATGAAATTCAACTTCAAGCGTGAAACCGCCTTCTAGCGTTCCGACGGCTGATTTTTATAGTTCCTTAATAAATATATATTAGCGTGTCCTTATGGAAAGAGTCAAATCATGTATCACAGGCCTTGATGAACTTATGGGAGGCGGCTTTCCGCAGAAACAACTGATTCTGCTTACAGGGACAAGTGGCACGGGCAAGACCGCTTTCTGCACGCAGTTCATGTACAATGGTGTCAAGAAATACAATGAGAACGGAGTCTATCTCACGCTGGAGGAGCCAATAGAATCCATAAAGGAGAACGCAAAGGGGTTTGGGTGGGATTTTGAAGCGCTCGAGAAGAGCAAGAAATTCGCCTTCATCCGCTATGACCCTTTCCACATAGAGGATGTGTTCTCCATGCTTGAATCCACTGTCAGGCAGGTCAAGGCGAACAGAGTGGTAGTGGACTCAGTCTCTGCTATAGGGCTTCACATAAAAGACAAGACAGAGCTGAGGCGCATGATTTTCAACCTTTCTCTCATACTCAGGAAACTGAACTGCACAGCGCTCATAACATCAGAAATAGTGCCCGGAAGCAAGGGAATTTCCAGGTATGGGGTTGAGGAGTTCGTTTCTGACAGCGTGATAGTGCTTTACTACGAGAGGCTACAATCGACTTTCTCGAGAGCGCTACAGGTGTGGAAGGTCAGGGGTTCAGCCCACTCCGAAAAGCTGCACCCCTACAAAATAGACGAAAACGGCATAACAGTATACCCGAAGGAAGAGGCTTTCATAAAATGGTGAGATGATGAGAATACAAATGCCAAAGAAACCAAAGAAGCAGGAAGTCCAGCAGTATCCAGTCTTTGTGGCAAAAGAGCCAAAGGGCCTGATAGTTATTCCAAATTTTCCTGATATAACAAAAGTGGATGTAACCTATCCTCTCATAGAACCGTTCGCATATGCAAAAATCTCATGGGACCCGAACGGAAAGAAGCTTATTTACATGGTTGTTGAACCCACCATGGAGGGGGATGATTTGGGAACCATGAAAAAAATAGAGGAAGCGCTTATGGAGATTATAGATGTCAAGATGTCTGTCCTAAAGAACCGTGAAGAGGCCATACAGTATCTCCAGTCAAAAATCCAGAATGTCCTGAATGACATGAACATGACGCTATCTAGCGACAGGTACACAAAAATCTCATACTATCTGGTCAGGAATTTTGTGGGCATGAATGAGATAGAGCCAATGATGTTCGACCCTTACATAGAGGACATAGGATGCACCGGCCTGAACACACCTATATTCATAATCCACAAGAAATTCGGATCGCTTGAAACGAATTTGATTTATGCAGATGCGGACGTTCTCTCGAATTTCGTGATAAAAATCTCGGAAAGGTGTGGCAGATACATCTCCTATGCCACCCCGCTCCTTGACGGCAGGCTGCCAGACGGCTCAAGGGTGCAGGCATCTTTCGCCAAGGATGTAACTACCAAGGGCCCCACCTTCTCCATCCGAAAGTTCAGAAAGAATCCCTTCTCACCCATAGACATGATAGAAGTGAAAACAGCCTCGGAGGACATGATGGCTTATTTATGGGTACTCATACAGCACAATGTTTCCATACTGATTTCAGGAGGGGTATCAACAGGGAAGACAAGCTTCCTTAATTCTTTGAGCATGTTCATACCAAGGGAGGAAAAAATAGTCTCGATAGAGGATACGAGGGAGATAAACCTTCCCCACGAGAACTGGATTCCTGCTGTCTCAAGAGAAGGATTCGGGATCCCGGAAATGACAGGAAAGAGGTACGGGGAGGTTGACCTTTTCGACCTCCTCAAAGAGAGCTTCAGGCAGAATCCTGACTACGTTGTCGTGGGAGAGGTCAGGGGCAAGGAAGCTTATGTGATGTTCCAGGGCATGGCTTCGGGCCACGCTTCCCTTGGAACAATGCATGCAGGCTCCGTGGAGGATGTGATGAAAAGGCTGCAAACCCCCCCAATCGAGCTTTCCCCTTCTCTCATAGAATCCCTTGACGTCATGATTATCATGACCAATGCCAAGGAGAAGGGAAAGTCAGCAAGAAGGGTGAAGGAGATTGCGGAGATACAGTCAATTGACAGCCATACAGGAATAGCGCATACCAAGAAAATATTCACATGGATACCTTCCGAGGATTCCTTCCAGGATGCGCTTCAGGAATCAATTCTTCTCCAGAAAATCTCTTTCGCGGATGGAGTCCAGCTCCAGAAAACTATTTCAGAACTTAAGGACAGGAAATCCGTCCTGTTCTGGATGCACAGGAACAACATAAAAGATTTCGAGAATGTATGTGATGTGATAAACCTTTACTACAAAGACAAACCCACTGTGATGTCATGGGTGAAAAAAGGCGATAACCCGTTCTCCAAAGGGGCTTCAGCTCTCCAGAAGGAGCCGAAGCCGGCCAAGGAAAAGAAGGAAAAATCCGCAAAGAGGGAGACAGCGAAAAGGGAGTCGAAGGAACTCACCGAGATAAAGCAGATTCTTGCAAAAAAGAAATCCCAACCCGCAAAATAATTTAGCAAACAATTTCTGGACTTACGAACCCGGATATGTAATATGCAGGAATGCTATGAAAAGTATATTCAGCAAAGGGATTACAAGCCAGGTCATGAGGAATATCAGGTCAGTAGCCGCGAACCCCATTACATCTCCGCCTATGATGCTCATCACCCCAAGCACAACAATCATCATGATAGGAGCTGTTATGAGAACTGCCGCATAAAAATCCGCATACGCGGAGAGGGTATTTGCATAGTTCTCCCTCTTTATCCTGTACTCGAACAGTGAACGGTTTGACATCTCCTCAAGGTATGCAGTCAGGTTGCCGCCTTTCTCTATACTTGACTGTATGCCCATGAGGACCTGCTTGAAAGATGGCGAGGGCGTCCTTCTCGCGACATCTGATATCGCGTTCACGGAGCTCATTCCAAACGTTTTTATGTTCCTCACAATTAGCCCTGCCTGCTTTGAAATCTCTCCATACTCCTTGAACCCTGTGAGCAGCTCGAACATGAATTCCGGCGGGATTCCTGAAGAAGCGATAGCGCTCATGTGCGCAAGGGCGAAAGGAAGGTTGTTATCAATGGAATTGCGTATCCTTGAGGACTTCTGGACAGGATATATGTAGAGAAAAAGCAAAACCATAGAGGAAGCCATTACAGGGATGAAAATTACTATGTAAAGGAAGGTAACCGAATCGAATGGAATGAAAACGCTTATTGCAAACACTGAAATAAGGGAGCCAAAATAGGCAATAAGTGTTGTCAAATAGATAATTGCAATCCAAGTCTCAAGAAGGACATGTATGCTCGCTCCCATCAGATGGGGTTTCAGAGAGGAGAAATATAACGCACTCTTCCGTGCAAGATTGCCGAAAATCCTGACCGAAAGCCTTTTATAATGCTCAAACAGGTTCATGTATAATTATTGTTCAATTGGTTAAAAAAAGATCTAAACGAATGCCTGAATTTCTTCCCTAAAAATCAGTTCTTTCTCTTCTTTGGGTATGTAATCATCTCTTGCCACTTTGTCAGTAATCCCTCTATAGATTTCATCAAACACCAAATCTGATTCTGTCTTAATAGTGGATATTCGTTTCGGTCTCAGAATCTCTATATCTTCAAAAAGTTCAGGTGGGTTTTCTTCAATCCCAAAATCTCCTTTTTCTGAATCAAAATACATATTTAATGCTACCAAAAAATAGTTTCCCGCGCCTCCGTATTGAGGGGATTCAATTTTGACACCGCTAAGATATTTTTCCATATTGGGAGAGTTCCTATAAAATAATTGGTCTTTTTTGGATTTAAAGTTTTTAAAAAGAAGGGATTACCTCTTTTTCCTGACTATGTTCCTGTGCCTTGCGCATGCAGGACATGCGTGCATCTTGGTTGAAAGGAGCGTTAATTCCCTTCTATCGCGATTTCCAAGCTCCTTCCTGAGAAGAGGGTCAGTTATGCTGAATCCTTTCATGACAGGGAAGGTCTTGTATTTCGGGACTTTCCTTCCGCAGAAGCTGCATGTTATGGTGGATTCCTTGCCCCTTGTTTTCGTGTGATGCCATCCTCTTTTGTAAGCTTTTATTCCCATAGAACATTACCTTGGAAAAAGACGCCAAAGCGCCTTTATTTTATTTATTGTGTTTTGTTGCTTAAATAATTCCAGAATTTGCAGAATCATCCTCTGCAGTTTACGCCTTTGCCTCCTTGTGTATGGGCCTGAGCTTCTTGGATTTGCAAATCCTGCACTTCACTTTTCCGGCCTTCACTCTGGGCAAATCTCCCCTTATTCTCGCCCCGCATTTCATGCAGATGAAAACCCTGTGGAACATGCGCTTCTCTGCATCTGGAAATCTCTGCTTTGCCATATCTTAGACCGAAGGTGTCAGAGACACCTTCCAACTCCTTTTCGCCTTGCTATTGGTTACGGAGAAGTCGGCTCTTAGTTTGAAGGCGTCTCTTGACGCCTTCCATCGAATGTCGCCTTCACGTAAGGATCTATTATATAGCATCAGTTTGTTTTAAATAGTTTTACAGGCATTGCGCATGATTTATTTAATCCAAAACTGATAATGAGCATTATGGAAAAACTTTTCAGGTCGATTATACTACTAGACAAACCCTCAGGTCCCACAAGCCTGGAATGCGCGGAAAAAGTCAGAAAGATTTTTTCAGCAAAAAAATCCGGCCACGCAGGAACTCTTGACCCAGCAGTTACAGGAGTCCTGATTATAGCTCTGGATGAGGCCACAAAAGCAATGCCTGTTCTCATCTGCCTGGAAAAAACTTACGAAGGCGTGATGCACATTCACAAAGATTTTGACGAAAAAATTCTGAGGGGAACAGTAAAGTTATTTACCGGAAAAATAATCCAGAAGCCGCCCGTTAAGTCAGCAGTCTCCCGGATTCCAAGGGAGAGAGACATCTACTCTTTCGAGATTACAAAAATTCAAGGCCGGGATGCGCACTTCCAAGTGAGATGCCAGGCAGGCACTTACATCCGGAAATTGTGCTCTGATTTTGGGGAGAAAATGGGAACAGGAGCGCACATGAAGTCTCTCAGGAGAATTAAAGCTGGACAGTTCTCTGTTAAAGATTGCGTGAGTCTCGAGAGTCTGGAGAAAAACCCCGAAAAGCATCTTGTCTCCCTGGAAACAGCCTTCCAGAGGATTGGGATAAAAAGGATTTTTGTGAAAGAGGATTCTGTCCGAAAAATCCTTAACGGCTCCCCTGTGCTTTCAAGCCATATTGAAAAGAAAGACAGCGGAATTCAGGCAGGAGAGAGGATAGGAATTTTTTCAGGCCAGAAACTGGTAGCTCTTGGTGTTGCAAAAGCAAAAGATTCAGTAGCAAGAACTGAAAGGATTTTTTTCTAAGAATTGGTTAAAAGCGGAGAGGGGGAGTTGAACCCCCTTACGCCGCTAACTGCTATGGAAGCTGCTTGAACCTCTTGAACAGGCAGCTCCTTTTTGGCTTAAGCCTTTTTCTTGAAAAAAGGCTTACTGCAGGCGGCTGCGTAGCCGGTCCGCCATCTCCGCTTTGCACAGGCTTACGAGTGAAGATAGAGTTATCTCGTTAATATTATAGCATAGTATTAAATATTTGAGGTAGAACTGGCTATCTGCTAAATCCCTATTTAATAAACCTAAGGAGTGCAATAGAGAAAGCAAGCAGAATAGTACCGGATATTATGAGAAAAATCCCTATGGAGCCTGAAAGGCTTATGCACTCATCCGCTATACCATTGCAGTTGTCATCCAGGCCGTTATCACAGATTTCCTGCGGGGCAGGGCCGACACCACCTGTGCATTCCTCTGACCATTTTCCATTCTCGCATGTTTTCACGCGGCCTTTGCATATGCCCACGTCAGGGCATGGTCTTATTGTTCCAGGCATGCAGAATGTTGCTTCCTCAATAGCGTTAGCAGCCTTTGCTCGCGTGTTAAAAAGGGTAAAGAATGACAAAAACAATACCAGACACGCTCCAATGCAAAGAATTTTGGCTTTCATAAACTATTTAATATAAGGTTTAACTATTTAATATGCACGTGCCTAAGAGGGACATACTCCAGTTCATAATAAAAGAGGTTCTTCAGGAGCGGAAGGTTTCATCACAGAAAGAGCTTGCGGAGCTTGTAAACCACAAGCTCAAAAAGGTCGACCCGTCTTATTCTGTCTCGGAAAGAAGGGCAAGAATGATTGCGCTAGACATACATGGAGTTAGAATCACCACCTATACAAAAAAAGGCCATCTTCCGAAGAAATGCCCCTCATGCGGCCATTCCCTCAAGAAGGCGTACATGAAGAACCTGAAAGGGAGGAAGCTGCTAGTCAGGCTTTCATGTGCAAAATGCGGATATACAGGAAAGGAAAACAGATGGGAGCCCCAAAGGTACATGTTTGAACTGAAGAGGCAAACGTGAGCTTGAAGGCGGATTTGAGTTCCGCCTTCGGTCGCAATTCAGCGGGTCTACGCAGCCCTTCCTGTAACAACCCCGGAAGCAGTTTTCAGGAAACTGGTTTCCTGCAAATACCTTACCGTCACAGAGACGGAGTAGCTTTCTCCTGGATTCTTTAATGCGCACTTTTCATCTCCAGTAGAATACGTTATTCCCCCGCCTGATTCCAGATGCATGGGGTCCAGTGTCTCAAGAACAACAGTGCTGCCGCCACTGCCGCAATCTGCAGTAACGCTGTTTATGGTTATAGGGACAGCGGCATTATTCTTCAAAGTAATGGAGAAATTTCCATCATATTTATATTGCCATTCTGAAGGCATTCCCAGCTCACCAAACCCTGTCGCTGCTACCGTTCCGCCCATAAATGAGGATAGATTAAACATTCCTGAAAAGAAGCTTAAAGGGAACATTGAGGCAACAAAGAACATGATAATTATGATAATCAAAGGAATGATAACTACTGCAGCTATAGCCTTCAGGAATGAGATATCATGCAGCTTTGAAAGCCCTTTAATTGCGATGTAAAGGCTCCAAAAAACCGTAATTATTATCAAACCCATTGCAGTTAAATCGGCGAAGGGATAAAGATAACTCAAAAAATATAGAGGGAAAATAAGAGCAAGAAAGATAATAGGAGCTGACGCATACATGAGGGCTTTATACGTCTGGTAGAAGCCCTTGCTTCCCCTGAGTATGTAAACAAAAAAGTGTATTATGGCTGCTCCTATCAAGGTGAGCGCAAGAATGATAACATAATTCACCAAAAGATTCAGGGGATTCAGAAGATTAAGCAGAGAAATTAAAAGAATGTACTGGAAAATTTGCTGCAAAAGGGGATTTTGCAGGAAGGATTGGAGCAAATAAGGCGCAAAAAGCAAAACAACCAGGGTTATTATAAAAAATATGAAAGACAATATGCCTAAGAATCCAAGAGCCTTGGTTATGCCTTTCTCGTTCTTAACAGCATCAAAGAACCTGCCTGGATGGAACAGGACGTTTCTCAGCTTCCAGAAAAATCCCGGCTTTTCAGGCAGGGGTTTTTTCGGATGCAGTTCATAAGTTTCTTGGGAAGGAGCAGGCTCGGGTTCGAATTTGCTGTACGCTTGATTGGCAACCTCGTAAAAGGCCTCATCTATCTCCTCTTTGTACCATCCTGCCTCAAGCAACGCGTCATAAATCTGTGACTTTCTGAAGCCTGCATTCATCTGTTGCCTTATGTACTGGATTATCCTAGGGTCAGCGACCATAAATAATATTTGTCTATGCGGTATAATAAAATAAATCGACTTCAAGGCCTTAGCGTGTCTTTTGAAGAGGAAATCACCCTATCCAGGGCGACCCTGAACCAGTAAGTGTATTTTTCCGAGTTCTTTTGCACATCCTTTTTCAGCTCTTCCTGAGAAATCCATTTCCACTCCTGTGCCTCCTCCGGATTGAATTTCGGCTTTCCGTCAAACTTTCCTATGAACACGTGGTCAAGCTCGTTTTCCATGAGCCCGTTATCGAACTTCACCTTGTAGATGAAGCTGAACGCTTCTTTAAGGGGGCAGTCGAAGCCCGCCTCCTCTTTCAGCCTCCTGTGGACAGCCTCCTCAATATTTTCCCCGGCTCTGGGGTGGCTGCAGCAGGTGTTCGTCCACAGATCCCCTGAATGGTATTTTCCTTTTGCCCTTTTCTGGATGAGCATTTCCCCCTTTGAATTGAACACGAATATGGAAAAAGCCCTGTGCAGTTTTCCCTGCTTGTGCACGGCTATTTTCTCTTCCCTTCCAACTTCCCTGTCCTTTTCGTCAACCAGTATTATCTCTTCCATAAAAATGATTTCTCCCCTGTTGTTATAAAATTTCTTTTGATGAAGTCCGCTAACTTTAAATATCTTATAATTATTATTTAAGTAACAGAAAATCAACACTTTGTTGATAATATGAAAAAATACCTGCTCCCATTGTTAGTTTCTTGTACGTTAATCCTTACTGGCATTTCTGTTCTGGCATCCCCTGTTGAAATAAGCATGGAACCGGAAGTGCAGTCAGGCCAGCTCTATTCTGCAATGAAATTTAACCTGACCATAGTTAACAACCAGGATTTCAGTGACATTTTCCAGATTGTTTTTTCAGGCGATCACCTAGAGTGGAACATGCCGGGGCTTATAGCAAAAACTCTTAATGCGCACTCATCCGAGGATATAGGTGTTGTATTCTACCCGACTGGTTCAAACAAAGGAAAGTTCGAGTTTACGGTTTCAGTGAACTCCTTTAAAAATCCTAATGTAAAGGCGTCAACAAAATTCCTCATAGAAATACCTTATGATTTCACGGTAAAAACCCTTTCCTCCTCCGTCTCTGATAATACTGTGAACTTTGACGCGATTATACAAACACCCGAAGAGAAGACCCTGCAGGGAACATTTGACCTTAAAGACAGCTCAGGCAAAATAATCGGTTCTGTTCCTTTCACAGAAACAATTAAGGGTGAAAAGAAAATAACAAAGAGCTTCACTCCAAAGGAGAGGCTTCTGGCAGGAACGTACACAAGCAGCGTTTCTGTAGGGAATGATATAATAGTGTATTACACATTTGACATCCAGCCCGTCCGCAGCATATCCCAGAAGGTGGAAGAGACATCAAGCGGCTTCTCAAAAGATGTGACCATAGCCATAACAAATGAGGGCAATGTTATAGAAAGGGATTATTCCTTCCAGCAGAAAATCCCCATTGACCCCATGACGGGGATGATGACGAGGCCGGCTGACAACTGCAGGGAAGAAGAAGGTGTAATGGTTTGCAACTACCTTGTTGAGGAGATAAGGCCCGGGGCAACCGCTCATGTGAGTTATGTAGTGAGCTACTGGCCAGCATTTAATGGATACATAATACTCACAGTTATTGTTATAAGCCTTATCATGTTCTCCTTCCTAAAAGCCACAACTCCAAGAATCTTCAAACACCATTCAAAGAAAGGTGAAGACAGGCACAATATTTTCATACAAGTGAAAAATCCCTTCTTCCACAAGCTGAATGATGTGGTGGTGAGGGACTGGGTTTCACCGCTTGCACAGGTTATTCAGGAAGAGATAGAATCCACAAAGCCTGTTATGAGGAGGCTGGAAGATGGGACAGAGCTCATATGGAAGCTTGGCGAAATGAAACCAAGGGAGGAGCGGATTCTCCAGTACAAAGTGCGCTCCCTTATCCACGGAAGCCTGAAGATGCCCGGCGCTAAACTGAAATTCAGTGCAGGCAAGGGAGAGAAGAAGCTTAAGATAAGCTCAAACAGCGTAACTCTGTCTTAATTGAGAACGGCTGCACAGTAAATCAAAAGGAAAAAACTTTCAGAATTTCCAGAGGGCGTTCCTGTTCTTTCTCTTGCATATCTCATCCCAAAAATCGTTTAATGCCCTGATTATGCTCCTGAGGGATTTTTTCAGCTCAATCTCATCCGCAGGCGTTTGCTCCATAAAATTATTTAGGTATCGTGAAGATAAAAGAAGAAAGAATGAAGGCGGAACAAAAGAACGAAGGTGGCGAAGCCACCTTCCAACTAAAATCTGCCTTCTCTCCAAATCGAATCCCGCGAGGGAGACGTCCAGCGCAGTTAAACCGCATTTTGTAAAATATTTCTTGGGAAATAGTGCGGTAAAGGGGCACGCAAGCGGAAGCTGCTGAAGCCCCTTTGCGCTGTTGAACTCCCAACCCCACGGTTACTGCGAGCACGTGCTTCCAGCGCTCACGGGATTCGCAAAGCGAATCCAGCAAAAGCCTACAGCCGTGTGCTCTGCCATTGAGCTATCGCGGGATAGTAAAAATTAGTCATTTATGGTTTTAAATAAGAATCTGATATTTGAGAGCTTATAAGCAGACATGGTCATAATTTAATTATGAAGGAACTCAAGTCAATAGAGCCCATGTCCCTCGGCAGGATGCTAGCAGTAATATACGCCGTGATAGGATTCATAGCGGGGCTTATCAGCGCAGCGTTCACACCCTTCATGGCGATGGTGAACCCCGTGGGTGCAGCAGCTTTTGGCTTGCTTGCGATTATAATTTTCCCCATACTTTTTGCAGTAATAGGATTCGTAATGGGGATAATAGTCGCTTTTGTCTACAACGTGGTTGCCAAGAGATACGGCGGGATAAAGCTGGATTTGTAGGGAATTTTCTGAAAATTAGATTTTCTTAGTCATATCTTTAGGCAACATCCAGCAGCTTCCTGAATATTGTTGAGAAGGGGAGCACTATTATTATGTACCACCAGAACCAGTTTAGCTCATTCCCAAGGAAAGGTATGTTCACGGGAGAGAGAATCTTGACATCCGCATAAGCAACCGCGAACCAGCTGGCCGCCAGGATGACTATAAGGAAGGAGAACATCATGGGCTTCATGTTGTGCCTGAACTGCCTCTGGCTTGCCTTGAGCATCTCGCTCATGTACTCGTTCGATTTTTTAAGGTCTCCTGACTTCTGCGCTTTGGATGCCTTGTCCCTGTAGAACTCCATGTCTTTCTTTACCTTTTTCATTTCCTGCTGGTTGACAAGGAATTTGGAGGCAAGAGTCATGAGCAGCGATAGTCCTATTGATAAAATGAAAATCTCCTGGTAAGCCGGCAAACCGAAAACCATTCAAATCCCCTCTCCATTAATCTTTATGCTTCCTTCCCTATAATCTTCCTTATTGCAGGATGCATGTCCTCCATATGCTTTGCAGCAATATCCTCATACATGTTATATATTATAAGCGTGGCAAGCAGAATACCTGTTCCTGTTCCCAGGGCATTTGTGAAATCAGCATAGGCAGCAAGAGCCCCAACTGCCATAGCCCCGAGCACGGCAAGCGGCATTATGTACTTCCCGAGAACGCTCTCGATTATGCGAACGTCTCTCCTGTAGCCGGGTATCTGCATTCCAGTGGAGTGAATCTGCTCTGAAACAGAGCGGGCATCCATACCTGCTGTTGTGACCCAGAATATCGAGAATATCACAGCCCCTATAACCAGGAATGCAAGGTATGTGAGCATTCTTGCAAAGTCAATCAGGGGTATGGTTGTCAGGGCTGTAAGGCCAAAAGAAGCTGCAAAAGCAAACCATGTAATGCCTCCAAGAACCGAGAAAATCGCTGTTATTGTGAGAGGTCTCCTCTTTGCAAAATATGCCAAAAGGATTCCAAGAAGCGCGAAAGCCCCGATGGTAATCATGTATCCTGCAAGGGCCTCGCTTCTTGGTACTGTAAGGAAGAACAGGACCCCTCCTGTGACCTGGCCCTGGGAATCAAACTGCGCAATCCATGGGGCAGTTGAAGACAGGGATCTTCCCATGAGCTGAACATTGGCAAGTAAAGCTGCAGTAAGGATAACCGGTATATTTGAAGTGTAGAAAAATTTCAGCGGCCACCTTCTCCCAAATCCCCTTATGGAGCCAAACGCAAGAGGTATCTCAACCTTTATCGCGTTTGCATAAATCACTATGAAGAAGACTATTGCTGTTGCTATCACGGGAAGGAACACAAGGAACGCCTGCAAAGGCTCACCAGCAGCTAGGGATGTGATAGCGAATGGTATTATGCCTGCAGGAGGATTGCCCGCACTTGGAAAGGTGCCTGCCTGCGTGAGCGGGTTAAAGGCCCTGACTATTATCGTTTTCGCCACGCCCGCGACTATGAACAGGCTCACCCCTGAGCCGAATCCCCACTTTGAAACCAGCTCATCCATGAATATTACCAGGACGCCTCCGATAGCCAGCTGAATTATAACAAACAGGGCAAGCCCGGGCTCTGCAGGTACAGCCCCAAGCATAACGTAAATTCCCGCCTCAAGGAAAGAGAAGGCTATGGACAAAAGCTTCTGCGTGCCCTGGAACAGGACCTTTCCCCTCTCGCTCCTCAAATCCCAGCCGATTATTTTCGAGCCAACCAGAAGCTGCAGTATTATGGAAGCCGTGACTATGGGACCGATGCCAAGGGTCATTATGGAACCGAAGCTCGAGCCCAGAAGTATTTCCAGAAACCTCAGGTTCTCGAAGTTGGCCTTGGCAATGCCATATGCAGGAATCTGCGCGAGCATGAAGTAAAGCAGGAGTATTATTCCTGTCCATTTGAGCTTCTGCCTGAAAGTCATCCTCTGGATAGGCCCTGCAACGCCCGGGAGCCTTTTCAAAAATCCTACGTAGCCTTCTCCGCCAAACATCAAACCACTTGCCAAGTATTAAACAATGTCTATTTAAATTGCTTATCGTTTATTCTGGTCTTCGGAAAGGAGCCCAGAACCTTTAATCTGGGGAAAACCTTCACGTAATATCCGCCTGAGACTTTTTGTATGAAATCAAGCATGAGATTCTTGTAATCCTTATCCAGCTCTGAAAGCCTTTTCACAGTTTCTCCCTGGATTATCTTCGGGTCTATGTATCTAGCTTTTGTCTTCACGAAAAAATCAAAATCCTTGGGATTGTTCATGGCAAAGAAGTCCGGATTCAGGATATCCAGCTTGGAGGTGACTTCCAGGTTCCTGGAGGACTTGAGCTTGCTGTAAAGCTGCTGGTCTGTAAGGAGGAAATCCTTCTCGTTTATAATCCCTGACTCCAGGCCCGATTTCATAGCATCCGCGAGAATCTGGAAAGATGCAGCCTGGGTGGGGCTTGCCCAGAGCTTTTTCGAGCACTCCATGAAACCAAGAGCAATATTCTTTGCTATTGCTGTATTATCCACAAGAATCTCGCCCTCCCTCACAACCAGGTGGTCCATGAACAGCTTTATGTCATCCCGTTTGCACACTCCCAGGAGCACGCTATCCCTGAAAAAATAGTCAACCCTGTCCGCGCACAGGTCGGGTATGGGTTTCTCAAGAAGAGAGAAATTCTCCTTCTCAAGGAATATCTCGGGCTTTATCCCATTTGTCTGGGCTATTTTCGGTATCTGGGAACTCATGAACACCTGCTGAAAGAGAGACTCATGATGCTCCTGCCTGTCCTCTTGCCTGTACAAATAATCCACCACATGGGTGAATGCAGTGTGGGATATATCATGTATAAGTCCTGCCATCTGCTCCTCCAGGGAAGCGTCCAGACTCTTGAGCAAAAAGCACACCCCGAGCGAGTGCTCGAACCTGGTTGTCTTGAGCTTGGGAAGGATGAACTGCCAACTCCCGTACTGGTTCAGCCCCTTGAGCCTCTGGACAGGAGAGGCCATTATCACCTCAAGGAGAACAGGCTCCGAAATCTCGAACTGCCCGTAGGCAGGGTCTGTGAACTTCATAACAAAATAATAGAGCGTATTTTAATAAACCTGCTATGAAATATTTGTTATGTCAATAAACAAAGCCTGGCATTCCAAGAACCGCATGCCCAAAAACGCGAATTTCGAGCAGCGGGTTAAATGGCATCTCAGCCACAAGAAAAACTGCTCCTGCATGCCGATTCCGAAGAAGCTGGAAGAAGAAATGAAGAGGAGAGGGATTAAGATTTAGAAATGTCAATTAATTCGCGTTTGATTGCCTCTATTCCCAAATTACCATAAAGATTACATACGCTATGAAAATCTATAAAATCGCTATCATTTTTTGTTTTTTCGCCTAGCATATATGCTTTCAAAGCAACAGAAACAACAATCCCTCTAATCAAATTTTTAGATGTATCCGCCCCAAAACAATCCCTGAGAGTTTTATCCAAGTTTTCAAAATATTCTAGATAATCCTTTCTCATTATTTTAACTTGACCAAAAAATTTATAAAAGCAGTTTATTCTTCAAGGACAGCCTTCCCGCCAGCAGCCTCTATCTTCTCTTTCGCCCTTTTCGAGAAAGCCTTTGCCTTTACTGTGACCGGTTTCTCAAGAACTCCTTCTGACAGGACTTTCCCATATCCGAACTCAGAAGCATCAATCTCATTCTTGTCCGTGAGCTTAACCAAGTCCCCGAGATTTATGGCTTTTTCTTTCGCCCGAATATTCCTCTGCTCAAGGGACTTGAACCTTGGCTGCTTCTCCTTGCCCCATCTCTTGAAGAAGGTCTTCTTGTGCTTGAACTGGCCTGCCTGCCCCTTCCCGCCCTTGGAGCCGCTTCCCCTGTGCTTCTTCTTGGAGCCGTATCCGTGGGTCTTGCTCCCGCGCATCTTCACGAGTTTCTTTCTTTTTGCCATAACATCACCTGAGAGTCTTCAGGAATTTAAACACTTCCGGGTGAAGTGAAGTGGTAAAGTATTTCTTCACTTCCGTGGGTTTTATCCATTTAACCTCTGTGAATTTTTCACCAGGCTTTGCCTCTCCCGAATCCATAGTTACATAATAATATATGGAAAGTATTTCCCTCTTTTCAGGATATGTTTTCGCGAATACTACCTTCCCCCTGCCTATCCTGAGGCCGGTTTTCTTCTCAACCTCTTTCTGAAGATAATATTCAATATCTTTCTCATAACCAGGCCTGCCTCCGGGAAAGCACCAGCCGAGTTTCCTTATGTTCGGGTCATTCTCCCTCTTTCCTATGAGTATCTTTTTTGTTTTTGGGTTGTAAATGACTGCAAGGCAGTTCACAAGGAACACGCCCCTATCGAACTTGTTCCAGTCCATATGACATCCTAAATCACGTAAATTGAAGGCGGCTTTGAACTGGAAGGCGTCTCCTGACGCCTTCATTCTTTATTTCGCCTTCCCTCCAATATCAAATCATCCTCTTGAGCAGCTCGTTTATTTTTTCTCCCCTGTATCCGAGAGAGCCTCTCGGGAAAAGGGCTTTTGTGGACCTGTAGCCCTTTGAAGGCGGGGAAAGCCTGAATACGGGCTTTATTCCCGTCTCCTTGACGGGCTTGCCTGAAATTATGAAATGGGCAAGCTCCTTTGCATAGTTAAGGTCAGTTACCCTCTTGTCTCCTGCGAACCTTCCTCTTTTTGAGACAAGCTTCTCAAGCGTCTCCTTGTCTATCTCGCCCCAGGTTATGAAGTATCTGGCTTTCTGAAGCATCCCCTCAAAGTTCTGATTTTTCGGAACAATCACACAGTGGTTTACCCTGTCCAGCCTTAGCATGAGCAGGGTGTCTGCTATGTCCTTTTTCACTCCCACGACTCCCCTAATCCTTACAACCGCGAAGAGTTTTTCCTTCTTTTCATGAATTTCCTTGATTTCCGGAGCTTCCGGCTTTTCAATAACAGCCTCAGCTTTAGGCTTTCTGGATATCCCCCTTTCCACAGCGGGTTTGCGCGGTGCGCGAATGCGCGGTTTGAGCCTTGGCACCTTCTTTGTTTCTTCTTCCCCAGCAGAATGTGATTTTTTTGCGGGCATTACATTTCACCTTTGGTTGTGTTCAGGTTCTTCAGTGCATCGAAAACAGCATAAGCAAGGTTTTGCCTTGTGGATGTCTGGCCCCGGGTCTTGACCCAGATATCCTTTATCCCTGCAAGAGTCAGAATCTTCTTGGTTGTGTCATTTGCCACAATCCCCACACCTTTTGGTGCGGGTATAAGCCTGACATGAACAGAGCCATACTTACCCTCGCTCTTGAACGGGACGGAATGCTCCCCTCCACAGCCGCACTCCCATGAGCCGCAGCCCCTCCTGACTCTAATCAGATTTATCTTGGACTGTTCTGAGGCCTTTTCCAGAGCTATCCTATGCTCCCTTGAGGAGGCCTTGCCTATGCCTATAACGCCATTTTCATTCCCCACGACTATCAAGGCTGTGAGCTTGAATCTCCTTCCGGATTTATGCATCCTTGCCGTTCTCTTGGTAGCAGTCCTCCTGCTGCCTCCACCCTTTCCGGGGCTTCCTCCTATGTATATTATCTCTTCCTTGAGGTCCGGAACAAGGTAGTCAACTATCCCTGCTTCCAGAATAAGCTCTCCTGTCCTGAGAACATCGTCTATGGTTGCATACTCCCCTTTCAAAACGCGGTTGCCCAGCTTGGTTTTTGGCAGCCAAGGCTTCCTCTCCTTACCGGGCTTGATTACCTCCTTTACTTCTTCCTGAGCCTCTATAACCTGTTCCTCTTCAACCAACTCTTCTTTTTCCGGCATTCATTCACCTTTGTATCTTCGCCTCTTCTCGATTTTGAGAACCCTGTTCAAAACTTCTTTAGATTTTGAATAGTTTTGTTTATAAGCCTTTAAAATGCCTTCCCATGCCTCGTTCAGTCGCTTGAGATGGGTGGATTTCAGGGCCTCATAAAGCAGGTAAAGGTCCACTGCCTGGTCCTCTATCTTTCCGGATATCTTCCCGAGCCCGAAATCTATTATATAGAGCCTGCCATCCTTAAATATCATGTTCGAGGTAGTCAGGTCCCCGTGGATTATTCCGTTTGAGTGAAGCTTCCCGATTGACTCCCCAATCAGCTTATAGATTTCCATTCTCTGGCTCCTGGGCATGCTGTTAAGCGTGTCCTTTATCTTTTTTCCCTCAATCCATTCCATTATTATCTTGGATTCCCTTGCTTCCACAATGTTTGGGGCATTAACACCCGCCCTTCTTGCCTTGAGGATTAGCGACTCTTCCCGTTTTGTTCTCTGAGTCCTTATCTTCTCATCTAGCTGGGGAATCCTGTAACCCTTGGGAAGACGGTCCTTAACAAGGACCTTGTCTCCATCCCGCTCTTCCAGATATAGGACAGCTTCCGCTCCTCTCTGTATGATTTTCATAGGATTCACTTTATTTGTATATTTAATATCCTTGATTTTCCAAGCATTGAAAATTTAATCAGGCGTATACAATAATTAATCATGCTTAACATACTTTTTGATGTGCTTCTGGCTGCAGTGGTATTCTTCACTGCAATGGCTGTCTGGTCCAGGGACCTGCTCAAGTCAGTGATTTTTCTTTCAGTTTCTTCCGTGTGCACGGCCACAGTATTCTTCCTGCTTAATGCTCCTGACATAGCCATAACCAAAGCGGCGGTGGAGGCAGGACTGACAACTGCGGTCTTCATAGTGGCCATACAGAAAACCTCAAGATTCGAAAAGAAGAGAAAAGAGGGAAGGAAATGAACGAGAAAATAAAGCTCTCGGTGGCCATGGGATGCATTGTAATAATCTCAGGCTTCCTGCTGTTCTCGATTTTCAGCCCAGGATTCAACCAGTGGGACAAGAAGATTTCCAATTTTTTCATAAACCAGGGATGGAGGCAGCTGAGCGCAACCAACACGGTAACCACCATAGTCTGGGAGTACAGGGGTTATGACACTCTAGGGGAGGAGTCCATCCTTTTCACAGAAGCAATAGGGGTTTTTGCTCTTGGATTTGGTCTTTTCTCTGCAGAAAAGATTCAGGGAAAGAATGCAGCTTTACCGCCTTCAAAAGAATCAGAAGTGAAATCATGAACGTGATAATAAGGACAGCAACCAAGGTAATGTTTCCGATTATAATACTTTTCGGTATATACGTGATAGTGCACGGCCATACCACACCCGGAGGAACCTTCTCAGGCGGATCTGTGATGGCAGGAGCTTTCGTGATTTACACGCTCGCATACGGCATAGAGAAGACGGAAAAGGAGCTCAAGCAAACAGTGATAGATGTTCTGAAATCCATAGCAGGCTTTGTCCTTATAATGCTCATACTGTTTGAGTTTTTCCTGCGGGCGGCGCTCGTCCCGACGGAAAGGATATTCAGCCTGTGGTCAGGCTCTTCCCTCATGTTTTTCAACGTAGTCGGGGGAATAATGGTTTTCACAGGCCTGCTCATGATTTGGTATACTGTGGCAAAAACGGATGTTGAGTGATATGCTATATGAAGCTTATCTTGCGGTTGCAGCATTGTTCGGGATAGGGGCATTCTGCATAGCATACAAGAGCAATCTGATAAAGAAGATAATAGGACTGGGAATATTCAGCAACGGTCTGCACATATTCCTTATGACCATGGGTTACAGGGACAATTCCATAAACCCCATCGTTACCCCTGAAAACATACAGGCATTCGCTCTGTATTCGGTTGACCCCCTCCCGCAGGCGCTTGTGCTCACATCAATTGTTATAGACATGTCAGTAACAGCCCTGGCGCTTATAATAATAATATGGGTATACAGAAGATTCGGAACAGCAGAATCAAAGGAGCTGGAGAACCTCAGGGGATAGTTCATGCCACGAATTTTTGTGGTAAAGAAATGCAGGCTAGGCAAAGGACTTTTCGCTGCAAGGGACATAAAAAAAGGGGGAGCTTATTTTGGAATTTAATGGACGTATTATATCAGCAGCAGCAACAAAATCAAAAGGCATTCATGAAGGAGATGTTTTGCAGGCAGGTTTCAATAAATACATTGATTGCACAAAACCCTGCGTATATGTTAACCATTCATGCAACCCAAATACAGGAGTAAAGGATGACAGAGAGCTTTTTGCAATAAAAAATATCAAGGCAGACGAGCAGATAACATTCGATTATTCAACCGTTATGGACGAAGATGACTGGGAGATGGACTGCAAATGCGGAAGCAGGAATTGCAGAAAAAGGATAAGGGATTTCAAGTATCTACCAAAGAGCCTGCAAAAAAATACCTGAAGCTTGGAATAGTTCAAAGCTTCATAGCGAAGAAATTTGAAGGAAGGCAATTTAAAACATCCAGCTAAAAGAAAAAGTGATATTCATGCAAGAAAGCGAAAAAAGCCAGGAAGGAATGACATTTCCCAAGTCCTCCTTTTCCGAGTGGTTCTCGGAAGTGATAGCAAAGGCCAACCTGTGCGACATCCGCTATAACGTGAAAGGGTTCATAGTTTTCAGGGAATGGTCCGTCCTGTGCATGGAGGAGATGTATCGCGCTCTGGAAAAAGAACTGCAGAGGAAAGGACACCTGCCCGTGTGGTTCCCTGCACTAATTCCTGAAAAGAACTTCAAGAAAGAGGCTGAGCATGTGGAAGGATTCAGCCCCGAGGTTTTCTGGGTAACTCATGCCGGAAATGAAAAGCTCACGGAGAAGCTTGCGTTGCGGCCTACTTCTGAGACAGCCATGTACACCATGTATGCCCGGTGGATACGCTCCTGGAGGGACCTGCCGCTAAAGCTTTACCAGCGCTGTCAGGTATGGAGATATGAGACCAAGTCCACAAGGCCTTTCATCCGAAGTCGCGAGTTCCACTGGATAGAGAGCCATGATGTTTTCGCTACAAAGGAGGAGGCAGAGAGCCAGGTGAAGGAGGACATAGATACAACCGATAAGGTAATGCATAGACAGTTCGGGATTCCCTTTATACCTTTTAAGCGCCCGGACTGGGACAAGTTTGCTGGCGCTGTTTACACAGTTGCCGCGGATACCCTAATGCCAGACGGGAAGGTTATACAGCAGCCGTCCACTCACTTTTTGGGTCAGAATTTCGCCAAATCCTTTGGTATAAAATTCGTGGACAGGAACGAGAAAGAGCAAACCGCATGGCAGACCTGCTACGGCCCCGCCGTTTCCAGGATATTCGCCTCGATTATAGCGACTCACGGGGATGACAAAGGACTGGTTTTCCCATTTGATATAGCGCCTGTCCAGATTGTAATAATCCCAATAGTGAAATCAGGCCAGGAAGAAAAAATCCATGCAAAATGCGAGTCGCTAAAGAGCCTTCTTGAGAAAGAGTTTCGCGTG
>JAPLVB010000009.1 GCA_026397335.1 Candidatus Aenigmatarchaeota archaeon | reverse complement strand
CAGCCTCTTCCCGGCCATCTGTCTCTGGCTTTGTCAAATTCTGTTATGGCTTCATACGTACCTTGCTGCACAGCAAAAATACTTCCAATTACTGCAAGCCCGGAAACAATTGTCGAGGGTGGGAAAGCTATCGCAAAGACTACAGCAGTTCCAATTGCTGCCCCATAAGTGCTAGCTTGTCCCCAACTCAAAAATCTTGCTGTCTCATCAAAACAGTAATTATAATCATTGCTTACAGTGGTTTTTTTGACATTGGAAATTATAATGGCATCTGTTTTACACCCTTTTAATGTATATGAATCGAAGTAGCCGTCAAAATCCGTATCCAAAAGGGTTTCAACTTTGTTCCCATCCTTTATTTCTATTTTATCGAACCTTACTGGACTGTTCTTATAGCAGCCACCAACAGTATAAGATTTACCGTTCAGTGTTACTGTAGCCTCGCTGTTTCCTTCATCGCATGATTTCGGTTGCGGGACATTGCCATTAAAAACACTTTTTGTCAAATCTTGCATGTTCATACCTTTAATATAGTCCATATCGTTTATGTAGGGTTCGCTTACATCAATATAATAATTTATATCGCACGAAGGTTCTTGGCCGGAAGAGAAGATTCTGCTTATGTAACTCTTTGCGCTGTACCACAACCCGCTCTGATCATCAGTTGCCTTTTCAACATTGGCAAATTTGGCGCATTGCACGATTCCTGTTTTGCTACTGACAAAATATTCATCACATGTAACCTTGGCCTTTTCCACATCCATGCTCTGGATATTACATGGCGATACAAAATGGGCAGTGTTTACTGCTCCACCGCCAACAATATCATTTGTTGACCATTCAAGAAAGACAGGTTTGCCTTCTAGCTCGCTAACAAGATTAAATGGTTCTTTATTTTCAAAAGGCGATTTCATGACAAACGCGTTCTTATCTGGATAGAATTTTGCCCTCGTGCTGGCCGCATATTCTGTCGCTAAGGCGGCGCCCTCAAGCAGGCCGAATTTGGTAATGGCTCTTAATTTTTCCTTTTCAATCCTTTGCTTAGCAATACTGACAAGCTGATTTGTTAATGTTGTTTCGGCCTCTCGTGCAGTTATAGATGCAGCAATTTTCTCCGCGGCAACCTTTGCAAAACCATTGGCAACCTTTGTTGGTGGCAGAATGGTCACTAATGCTATGGCAACATGTATTTTCCAGTCTACTTTGAATGACCATGTATCTGCCTCAACAGGGAAGACTTGCCAATATGCTACATACTGAGGATCTCCGTATGTCCATATCCATTTCTCTGTGACTTTCTGGGGCAGCTGGAAATTCGATACAGCGCAAGTGAAAGCGGATTTAAGGATGATTTCACATTTTGGTGGGTTAGTATTTGGTATTTGTTTTCCATCCCTGCAAGTATAGCAATCTTCTCCATATCCAAGGCCGCCAATATCATGTGATTTGCAATTAAAATGAATTTCAGGATTTATTTTTTCTCCTAATTCAGTGTGTACCCAAACAAGTTCCGCATCATATTGGTTGGTTTCCACTTTTTTTGTTTCACATTTGACGCTTGCTGCTGAATTATCATTGCTTACCGCGAAACCTGTAGAACCAAAATTGCGGGACAATGATAGCCCAGTAGATGCAGAACTTGGACACAGATTTTGTCCTTTGGCGACAGAGTTTATAGCGCAGACCAATGCATTTACCGAGTCTTTTGCTGTCTGATAGTTTTTTTGGCTGTTCGGATCTTGGCCACCGCATATACTCGGATTCTTCGCACAAAATTCCGTGAGAAGCGAGGAAATCCCCCCACTCGCTGCGATTATGAGAATCACAATTCCCAGCCCTATAATAATCACCAGAAACAGCTTCATCATCTCCTCTACTTCAAACCCTATCGCTCTCATCTTCTTTGGGTTTGTGGCTCGGAGAGAATCCATATGTAAAATATTATGGTCGGGATGGCTTAAATTAGGAATCTTACGGAAAGGCTTTCAGCCCCAAAAGTTTATATATAGCATAAGTACTATAATATTATAGTATTTAAACTATAATAATGGGGGAAATATGGACGAGACCACTTTCAGGATAATTGACGCACTTTCCAGGGATTTTGGCAGGCCCACCTCTATAAACGGGCTGGTTGGCAGGATAAGGGAGATGCGCAGAGGCGCATATTACAAGAACATATATGACAAGATACAGAAGCTTCAGAAAGAGGGACTGATAAGGGCAGCCAGGATAGGCAGGAATTCTGAGATAACCCTGAATTTTGGAAGCTATGTCACAAAAGATATGCTTGCGGAAATGGAGTTAAGAAAGAAGCACCAGGCTATGAAAGAAAACAAAAGCCTTCAGAATATTCTGTCGGATATAGAGGAGCAGTTAAGGCAATTCGGAACGATAAGCTGCGCGTGCATAATAAGCCCGGGAAAAACCCTTCCCCTTAACAGGCTTGAGCTTCTGGTAATATTCAGGGAAACCCCAAGAACCGAAGGGATGGTTCAGAAAGAAATGCTGCACATTTACGGGGAAATAAGGAAACTGCAGGATAAAAGGAACGCAAAGATAGACATACTTGCCCTCAGGGAAAGCGAGTTCTCATCTCTGCTGAAAGCGGATGAATACAACCCTCTCAGGGAGATGGTTTCAGGCGAGATAGCTTTCTTTTACCCCCAGAACTTCTGGTTTCTGGTTGGGCAGTCCGCAAAAACCGGAATCGGAGCAGAACGGCTGAAGGAAGTGAATGTCGCCAAAATCCCGGAAAAAGACCTGGTTTACAACATGGAAAGGTTCGGGTACAAGGAAATTGGAACCATACCTGAAGAGGGAAACAAGATGTGCTTGGAGTGCACAATGACATCCATACTTTTAAGCGGAAATGCCAGGAGAATAGAGGCAATACCTGTGATACTGGCAAAGAACACCCCCAACTACAATCTGCTCATATTCCTTTCCAGAAAATACAATGCAGAAGGGAAGCTGCTGGGCATGATAAGGGTGATGAACGGAATAAAGAGGAGCAAAGAGAGCGAAATCGGAGACAGAAGGCGTCAAGAGACACCTTCAATCGAATACGCGATAAAAGCGCTTGAAGCCTTGAAAACAAAAGAGGAAAAAGCGAATGAGATGTCCATAAAAAAGAAAATGAGGCTGTACCATGCAGATTGAGAAGAGCGGGCTGATGGGGCTGCTGGAGGCTGCGGACAAGGAGCTGGAAAGGCCTGTCCATGTGGTTGCCGTGGGCGGGACCGCAATGACTCTCTTGGGTCTGAAGCCCTCAACAATTGACATTGACTTCTGCCTGTCACAGGAAGACTTGAAGGAGTTCAGGAAGGCCCTGAAGGCAGTTCCGCACGGTTTCAGGATAGACCTGTTTGCGGACGGCATGATATTTTCCCAGAAGCTCCCTGAGGATTATCCGGAAAGGAGCATTGCAATCAAGACAGGTCTGAAGAAAATCAGGCTTTCAGCCCTGCACCCTGTTGACATAATAGTCACGAAAGCAGGCAGGCTTAATGAGAGGGATCTGGAAGACATAGCTGCCTGCATAGAGAAATTCAGGATAACAAGAAAGCAAATAGAGGAGAGAGCGAAGCTTGTGGAATATGTTGGAAGGGAGGAGAATTACAGGGATAATATCTGCGAAGTAATTAGGCGGTTTTTCAAGAAAGTTTAACTCTCATTTGTTGGTGATATGAAAATGTATCACATGATACAAAATTATATCGCCGATTGGCCAAAATGACCACCAGAAACCTTTATAAAGTAATTATCATTATAATGATAATATGGACATGGAGATTTTGAACCCACATGTAATGAAGATAATAATAGCAGCCAGGAAGGAGGATTCCATTAGGGGAATCTCTCAGAGGATAGGATTGAGCTACGGGTGGACTTATAAATGGGCATTGGAGTTGGAGAAGGCAGGGGTCTTGAAGAGGAAGGGGAAGAAGGTCTTTTTAGAGGAGAAGAGCCGCTTCTACAGGGAAATATTGGATTTCTTGAGAGCGGCCTTCAATGGAAGCGCGGGATTCCACTATGCTGTTTTGGGATTGTTCGGGATAAAGTATTGCTTCACAGGAACGGACGCGGTTTTCGTGTGGACAGAAGGTGGTTACAACATAGCAAGGTATAGAGATTACTATCCGATTTTCATAAAGGTCAGGAAAGCGGAGAGGGAGATATTCAAGTTCTATGTGAGGAAATTAGGCTTGAAGCCGGGAAAGGGAACTTTCTACAAGCCTGTGTTTTTGGAGGATTTCCCGGTCAGTTGGCACAAAGGTATGCCTGTGGACAGCTTGGAGGAGACCATACGCTTCATGAAGAAATACATATACAACTTTGAACCAGCCTTGGAAATGATACAAGAAATGTACGGGAAGAGGACGGGGGTGAAGTATAAAGAGGTAGTTTCAAATGTTTGAGCTGGTTGAAAGGGAAAACGAGATACTTGGAATGCTGGAGAAACTCGCCGCCAGAGGGCTTGATTTTGCGGTCATAGGAGGATATGGAGTATCCGCTTACAGGCACAGGTTCTCAGTAGACGCGGACATTGTTATTAGGAAGGAGGATGCAGAGAAATTTGAGAATATCTTAAAGGAAAGCGGATACAGGAAAACGATATCCAGAGTTCTGGAGAACACGTATTCTTCCGAATTTGTAAGGTATGAGAAATCCCAGCCCAATGTTAACATGGACATGCTTATAGGAGGAATAGGCGTGAGGCAGACTGGCGCATCCTTCGGGTTTGATTTCATCTTCGGTAACTCAGGGAAAAAAGAAATCGAGGGAAGCGAGAGAAGCGTGACATGCATGGTCCCGATTAAGGAACTCCTCATAATCCTTAAGCTCCATTCAGGAAGGCTCACAGACCTTAGGGATGTTGCTGCTCTTTCGTTCAACCTGGATATTGGATTCATTAAAAAGCACCTTTTCAGAGGCGACGCAAAAATCCTGAAAGGGAATATGAAAAAACTTGAATCCCTTCTGGAGAAGCAGGAATTCCAGGACTCCTTCAAAGGGGTTTTCATGGAGAAGGAATACAAAATAAATGTGCCTGAAATAAAAAAGCTGGCAAACTTGAGTTCACAGTAATGTTTAAACATCCGCCCTGCTTTTTATCTCCCCTCTCCCAATAAAATATCATGCTTGAGCTTATCGCTCTGTGGGGCTTCCTCGGAGGGCTTTTCAGGGCGATTGCAGGCTTTCTCTCTTACGGGAAGCCTGCCAAAAAGAAAATGCCTCTTGTTTTTGTCATAACGGGTTTTGTGGGCATTGTTGCCACATTTGCTGTGTTTTATTTCGGGGCAGATCTTTACTTGCTTGCACCCTGGAAGATTGTTGTTGTCGGGATTCTGGTTGGTTATGTGGGTGTGGACATCCTGAACAGCCTGTTCGAGATACTCAAGCAGAAAAACATTAATATTTAGGATATTTAGGTGCTGGAATGCTTTCGCTTACCGAAATCGTGATTGTGTCCGTGGCGGGAGGGCTCATGAGGATCCTCATAGGCATATCCAAGCGCAAGACAGGGTTCGGGTTTGACAGGGACAAGGTCCTTTACACAATCACCACGTCCCTCATAATCGGGATTATAACCGCAATAATACTGGAGCCGGAAAATTACCTTATAGCTTTCTTTGCGGGTTTTGGAGGGCCGGATGTCCTGGAGGCCATGTACAGGGGGATCATGAAAAGGAAGTTGGGGGTGGCTCCAGGAACAGGGACAGCAGGCAGCATAGACTATGATATAGGAGGGAGCGAATACC
>JAPLVB010000019.1 GCA_026397335.1 Candidatus Aenigmatarchaeota archaeon | reverse complement strand
CCTTATGGAAGCCATCTTGAATACAGTAAGCTTGAGGAACTCTCTGTATATCTGGTTTGCGAGCTCCCTTGTAGGCGTGACTATGAGAGCCTGAATGCCCTTTCCCTGCTCGATTTTTTCCATTATGGGTATCGCGAACGCCAGGGTCTTTCCCGAGCCTGTCTCGGACTGTGCTATCACGTCAAGACCCTTCTTTACCGCAGGTATACACTCTTTCTGGATAGGGGTGGGCCTCTCGAAGCCCGCATTCCTAAGAATTTCAAGTACCCTTTTATCTATTCCCAAACTTTCAAATGTCATTTTAATCTCTCCTGTTTCGCATGTGCATGGTTAGCACTGCATATTTTTTGATGGAAGATGAACTAAAAACAGAATGTTTTTTGCTCAGCTTCTTTGGTTGTGACAAAAACAGAATTAGCATTTCAGCCGAAGGCCGAATCTCTAACGCCATTTTCGCATTGGATTAATTCGTATTAGCGGGTTTATAAAGGTTACATCTCCTCCGGCGCCTCTATCCCCAGAAGGAACAGTCCGTTCTTTAGGGTTGTCTTCACTGCAGAAACCAGGGCCAGCCTTGCCTCCCTGGAGCATTTTTTCGCCTTCAGGACCGGGATGGACTGGTAGAACTCGTTAAACGCGGTCGCAAGCGAGAAAACATAATTCGCTATGTAATGGGGCTTGCAGTCCTCGGCTGCGCGGCTAACTGTTTCAGGGAATTCTGCCAGCTTCCTCACGATCGCCTTCTCCTTCGCGTCTTTCAGGAAAGAGGCATTGAGTTTGGCTGGCGGTCTTTTGAGCTTGGCTTTCCTCAGGATTGAGCATGCGCGTGCATGCGTGTACTGTATGTAAGGGCCTGTGTCACCCTCGAAGCTGAGAATCTCGTCCCAGTCGAATTTGACATCCTTTATCCTGTCCCTCGAGAGGTCAGCATATTTTATCGCCCCTATGCCTACCTCCTGCGCAATCCTTTTCCGGTTTTTCAGCTCAGGGTTCTTGATAATGATTGTTTTCTCCGCAAGGTCAGTGACCTCCTTTATCACGTGGTCAAGGAAGATCACTCTTCCTTTCCGTGTGGACATCTTCCCTTCAGGGAGGGATATCATTCCGAAGTAAACATGCACCAGATTCTTTTTCTGCCCCGGCTTTATGTAGCCGAGTTTTTCCGCAGCGGAGAAAACCTGCTGCAAATAGCTTTTCTGTTCCGAGCCAATCACATAAAGAATTTTCTCGGGAGAGGAGTTCTTCATTCTGTACTTTATGGTGGCGAGATCCCTTGTGCTATAAAGCGTGCCCTCATCAGACTTCCTGATTATCAGGGGGACCTGATTCTCAAGCTCTATTATCAGTGCGTGCTGGGACCATTTGGTCACTTTCTTTTTTATCGCCTCGTCTATGACCTCCTTTGCCATAGCCAGGTAAAAGCTCTCACCAAGGACAGCATCGAATTTCACCCCAAGCGATTTGTAAACCTTTCCGAACTCCGCAAGGCTGAGGTCTGTGAACTTCTTCCAGAGGCTGAGAGACTCCTTGTCCCCATCCTCCAGTCTCTTGAAGGCGGCTCTGGCCTCATCCTCGAGTGTCTTGTCTATCTCCGCCTCCTCGTGAAACTTAACATATATCCTGAGCAGCTCCTCTATAGGGTTCTTATCGAGCCTTTCCGGATGGCCCCATTTCCTGTATGCAACAATTATCTTCCCGAACTGCGTTCCCCAGTCCCCAAGGTGGTTGTCCCCTATAACCTTATATCCAAGAAACCTGTGAATCCTGCAGAGGGAATCCCCTATTATTGTTGACCTCATGTGGCCCACGCTCATGGGCTTTGCAATATTTGGGGCAGAGAAATCCACAACAACTGTTTTCCCCTCACCTGTTTTTGAAGAGCCGTATTTTGAGCCTGACTGGAGTATAGAGGGAATAAGGCCTGATGCGACAGAATTCCAGTCTACTGAGAAGTTGAGATAAGGGCCTGTGTTATTGGCTTCCATTATCACTCCTGAAGGAGTGATTTTCTTGTACAGGTCCAGCGCTATGAGCCTCGGGTCTTTTTTTAGGATTCTTGCAAGGGCAAAGCATGGAAGAGCGAAATCCGCATCTATCCCCTCGGGAGGCTTCTCAAGCAGAGGGAGAATCTCCTCAGCAGGCAATCCCGCTGCAGAAGCCGCGGATTCTGCAATCCCAGATTTTATCTCCTTCAGGAAATCAGCCGGGGGCTGTTTTTCGATTGAAGGTGGAACTCTTGACTGAAGTTGCTTTGGCAACTTCTTGCGCCCTTCCACCTTCTTTCGTTTTTCGGGTTTTTTGGAAACAACATGCTTCCTGGGTCTGGAAAGCTTCCTATGCATTTTCTTCCTGAGAGCTTTCCTTGGCTTGGAAACTCTTACCTTGGAAATCTTGCTGTGAAGTTTTTTTCTTAAGGGCTTCCTGGGCTTAGAAGCTTTCGTATGGGATTTTTTCTTTGAGGTTTTTCCGGAGCGTTTTTTCGGCATATTATATCTTTACAGAGGTAATTAATATTATCCAATCACAACACTTTTGATTATTATGAATTATGACAGGGCTCCTGACCTGGACGAGAGGATTTTCGACATAGTCCAGAAGCTCAAGATGGAGCATGTTCAGCTTCCCCGAGTTGTTTGCATCCGCAGTCGCGGCTCCAAGAGCAGGCGGACCCTGGCTAGGTGCCATGTCCTTCCCAAGATAATCCAGGAGGCCCTGGGGATAAAGGCCTATTACATAATCGAGGCAATATCCGAGAACTTTGACTCTCTCCAGAAAGAGGAGCAGACAAAGATCCTCATACACGAGCTCATGCACATTCCAAAGACGTTCGGCGGCGGCTTCAAGTTTCACAACTACGTGAACCGTCGCGAGGTCGAGAAGATGTACAGGATGTACAAGGGCTGAGAGAACGTTAATCGTTATAAAACTTTCTGCCCATAATGGCTCATGGGAATGCAATACAGAAGCACCATGGGAAAGGATCCCCTTGTGGACATGAGGACGATGGTGTTCAAGGGTAAGCCTGATGACGGCGGGCTCTACATGCCTGTGGAGTGGGATCGTTTCTCGAATGAAGAGATATACAGAATGCGTGACATGAGCATTCCTGAGATTGGCTATGAGGTTGGCAAGAAATTCTTTGGCAAGGACCTTTCTGATTCTCTGCTGCAGGATATCGCGGAAAATGCCCTTACATTCGGAATCCCGATAGAGCACGTGGAAGACAACATTTACCTGATGAGGCTCGACCAGGGTCCTACAGGGGCATTCAAGGATTTTGCAGCTCAGTACATGGCCCAGACAATGAAATACTATTCCAAATATCTTGACAAAGAGATGGTAATAATAGTCGCCACATCTGGAGATACAGGGGCCTCAATTGCGAAGGCCTTCCACAGAATGCCCGGATTCAAGGTTTATGTGATGTATCCAGAGAAGGAAATATCCAGAACGCAGGCGGCCCTCATGGACATTCTTGGGGACAATGTTTACGTAAGGTCGGTTGATGAAGAATTCGATTCATTGCAGGACTGGGCGCAGGCGCTTCTGAAAGACAATGACATGAAGCACATAAGCAGGAACAGCGCAAACTCAATACATCTTCTTCGCCTACTTCCCCAGACAATATACCATCTATACGGTTCCTCAAGAATGAGGGATGGGCTCGAAACAATAATAAAATCAGATGCATGCGGAAACTTCGGGAACATGACCGCTGATGTAATCGCGATGAAATATATGGGAAACCCTATCGGGAAGATATTAGTAGCCACGAACGAAAATGACGAGTTCCCTGTTTTCATGGCAACGGGCCTCTACAAGCCCATAAAGCCCTCAAGGAAATGCCTCTCAAACGCGATGAATGTTGGCAATCCTAGCAATCTCAGGCGATTGTTTGACATATACAAAGGGTCTATAACAGGAGAGGGTGAAGTCCTCAAGATGCCTTGGATGGACGAGATGAGGAAGGACCTTTTCGCAATAAGCATATCAGACAAGCTCACCAAAAGGAGAATAAAGGAAACGTGGAAAGAGCACAGGATTTCTGTTGAGCCGCATGGTTCTGTAGCACTTGAGGCAGCTTACAGATATAGGAATGTTACTGGAGACAAGAGAAAAATACTGGTTACAGAGACTGCTGCTCCGTGGAAATTCCCGAACATTCTTGACAACATGGGCATCGAGTACGAAGTGCCTGAATGGGTGCAGAAGACAGCGGAAATGTCCAAATTCACCAAGAAACTTCCCGGGGATTATCAAACAATAAAGGAAGATTTTCTGGGGACTTTTGGCTGATAGCCCGGAGCGGGCGGCCATGATTTGTCTCGAATTGGGTCTATCTATACGTGTTTAGCGTATCTATACGTGACTATGGATACGCCTATATATAAAAGCGATAGGGACTGGGATTGGCGAAAGTTTGCCTGTCTGTCTAGATTGAACGGGCATTGACGGGGCTTCTTTACCAGCTTTGTTGAATAAGTCCCTTTCAAGCCCTACTTCTGCAACACAGGGCTTCACAGGCTTCTGCAAATAAAATATCATCACTCCTTTTCTTGCAAGTGCTTATTTTCTATGTATCTATCGGCAGCCAGCAAAGCAACACTTATAACAGCAAAAATGATAGCTCCCAATATTGTGTATTCCCTTATAATTGCTATCAGGACTGTTATAATTGCTGCGTATAGCAATGTGTTTGTTATATGCCTTTTTAGTCTATATTCCATGTTGTTCACCTATCAAGCTACACGCTTTCTTCCTTCGGAAGTCGAGCGGAGCGAGAAGCGTGTAGAAGTTGACTGTGTTGGTGGTAGAGAAACCCCTGCCTTTAGGCTGGGAAGTGAATGCCATACGCTCTTCGTTGCTCATGGTTTTACCTTTTTCTTTCTGTATAAATAGGCTAATGCACTTGTCACCCAAGCAATTATCAATCCGACCCCGACTCCACGGATATAGCCGCTACCTATAAGATGCCCCACCACAAAGAATACCACGCTCAGAACTAACTCGAATAATATGAGCGTCATATCCAACCGTCCCAAAATGCTTTTTCTATCCATGTTTTTCACCTCTTTATCATGATGTTATGCCACTGCTTAAACACCCCGTCCTTTAGGGCGGGGTTCTTTATGTTTCTCCTCTTTTTCTTTCAGGTGTTTGTTTTCTACCCATCTGTCTGCCGCTAATGCAACAACGCTCACGACAAGGAAGGCAACAGCCCCTAATGTCGTATATTGCCTTATGACTCCTGCCAACGCCGTTATTATCACTGCATACAGCAATGTATTTGTTATGTGCCTTTTCATTCTGTATTTCATACTGTTTTACCTCCTATATTCCAAGATACCCCATGCTTTAGCGTGGGGCGTGCATCATATCATAGAATTAGGCTCAAAGGATAAAAGCCAGATTTTGACCCTTTTGCAACAGAAAGCCTACTTATGCAACAGAAAGCCCTTATTAAACAAAGCCATTCTTTCCCACAAGCTTTAAATATATTGATGGATATCAATATGTTATGAGGCACGAGCTTAAGCTATTCAAAGCCCTGAGCGATGAGACAAGGCTGAACATAGTGGAGTTCCTTCTTGACGGGGAGAAATGCGTCTGCGAGATTTTCCCTCATGTGAAAAGGACACAGTCCACGGTTTCTTTCCAATTGGGCAAGCTTGAAGAATGGAAAATACTGAGTTCCAGGAGAGAGGGCAAGAAGATTTTCTACAAGATAGCGAACAGCAGGGTTAAGATGTTGCTTAAGGATGTTGGAGGATAGAGCTGCAGTATGTCAAGACGTGACCTGGCTTTAGTTGTATTTTGTGTCCTTTTGCTCACTCTTCTGAGCGGCTGCACAACCAATGAGCAGTCGAATTCTTCCGTTATTAACCAGGCGGGTGCAGAGATATTAGCAAACGGCGTTGAAAAGATAGAAGTGCTTCACTTCCATGGGACGCAGCAATGCCAGGGCTGCATCAATGTCGGCAAATGCGCTGAGGATGCGGTCAACCAGTATTTCATGGCGGAGCAGAAATCCGGGCTTGTGGCGTTCGCGCATGTCAACGGCGACTTGCCCGAGAACGCGAACCTGATTAAGCAATACGATGCGGCAGGGTCCTCCCTGTGGATTGGCGTTTACACCAAGGACGGCAACTTTTCCAAGGAGCAGAACGTCAATGTGTGGTACAAGACAGGCGACATGGAAAAATGCAGGGAATACATAAAAGGGGTCATAGATGAGAAAATGGGAAGACTTGTGCTCACTCCGCAATAAAGGAGGATGCTCTTAATGGACATAATGCCCTTCATGGAGGCAATGGGAACGAGCGGCATACCGGTAATTGCTGCTTTCTTCATCGGCCTCATGACGGCAATAAGCCCCTGTCCCCTGGCCACAAACATAACCGCAATAGCGGCTGTTTCCAGGAACATGGGCAAGAAGAGGCGCACGCTTCTTGCAGGGCTCTCATATACCGCCGGAAGAGTTTTCACGTATGCCGCAATAGCATGCCTCATAGTCTGGGCGGGGCTCAACACGCAGGCAATATCCTTGTTTCTTCAGGGCTATGGAAACTACTTTCTGGGACCGCTTCTTGTGACAGTCGGGGTTCTGATGCTGGCCGCCTCAAAGCTGCCTTCCTTGAGCATAAAAAGCGAGAGAATAGGCAGGTTTAAAGAGAGCCTGACAAAGAGGGGGCTTCTTGGAGGCTTCCTTCTGGGAGCGGTTTTCGCGCTGGCATTCTGCCCGTTCAGCGCCCTTCTGTTCTTCGGCATGCTAATCCCCCTCGCCCTGGCTGCAGGAGACGCCATCCTCATCCCTTCCGTGTTTGCCTTTGCCACAGGGCTGCCTGTGATAATTTTCTCGCTGCTGCTTACGACAGGCGTATCAAGAGCGGGATCTGCCATGGGAAAGGTGCAGAGCCTTGAGAAATGGGTGAGAATAGCCGCTTCCGTCATATTCATCGCAGTGGGTCTTTACTACTCGGTTGTTTTCAATTTAGGATAATCTTTATATATTGATGGTCATCAATATGATTAAGAAGCTAACGGCGGAGCAAAGGAAGAAAATTAAGTGGTTTCCAACAATAGACTACAGCAAATGCACCGGCTGCATGGCCTGCCTGACAAAATGCAAACGCGGCGTTTATGCAAAGAGGGACGGCAGACCTGTCGTCGTCTCTCCTTACAGCTGCGTTGTCGGATGCCGGGGATGCGAACCGGTGTGCCCGAAGGGAGCCATAAGCCATCCTTCAGACAGGCATTTAACCCAAGCTATGAAGGGAAGGAGCTTGCCGGTGTGCTGTGGAGGTAAGAATCTATGAAAGTAACGGTCCTGGGCTCAGGCTGCCCGAAATGCGAAACCCTTTACAATAAGCTCAAGAAACTGAAGGAAGATGGGAAGATAAAAGCCGATATAGAGTACAAGAAAGGCATAAACGAGCTTATTGAAAGGGGGATAATGGGAAGCCCGGCCCTGCTTGTAAATGGGAAGCCCGTCCTTGTGGGCATGCCTAAAAGCGATGATGAGCTGCTGAGAGTAATCCTCAAGAAATCAAAGTGATGTGATGAAAGACAAGAACATTTTCATCCTGATAGTCCTGCTTTTTGCAGCGCTCTATTTCATGCCAGTCGGGAACACGGTCCTCGACAATGCAATACTGAGCGGCTTCAGCCTGCTTCATGAGTATGCCACCCAGCACATACTTACCTGCCTCTTGCCGGCTTTCTTCATTGCAGGCGCGATTTCAGTCTTTGTGAAAAAGGAGTCCATCCTGAAGTATCTCGGCAGCAAGAGCAGGAAATACGTTTCCTATACAATCGCCTCGGTTTCAGGTGCTATATTGGCTGTATGCTCCTGCACGATCATCCCGCTTTTTGCAGGCATACGCAAGAAGGGAGCAGGCCTCGGGCCTGCCATAACGTTCCTGTTCGCAGGACCTGCCATAAACATTGCGGCGATCTTCCTGACCATGAGCATCCTCGGAATCCAGATAGGCGTTGCAAGGATAACAGGCGCCATAGTCCTGTCCATATTGACAGGATTGACAATGGCTTTCATATTCCGAGAGAAAGCCGAGAAGGGTGAACTTGTGCTCCAGCAAAGCAAGGAAATAAAGCTGGGCAAGCATATCCTGCTTACATTCTTCCTTTCCATGGTGATGGTGCTTGTGGTGAGCGGCTTGCAGATGGGATTCGTCTTCAAGTATGGGTTAATTGCGGGATTCGTCCTGTTGACCGCGTTAATAGTCATCTTCAAGCTGGAAAGGGAAACAGCCAGGGAATGGCTTCTGGAAACTTGGGGCTTCACCAAGCTGCTCCTTCCTTACCTGCTTATAGGCGTTTTCATTGCAGGCTTCATAATGCCCCTTCTCCCCCAGGAGATTATCCAGAGCTACGTTGGCCAGAACAGCCTTTCCGCAAACCTGATAGCCGCTGTTTTCGGGGCTTTCATGTATTTCAGCACGCTTACGGAAATACCAATAGTGCAGGCTTTAATCGTAAAGGGAATGGCAACCGGTCCTGCGCTATCCCTCCTGCTTGCAGGCCCCACGCTCAGCCTCCCGAGCATGCTTGCCATAAGGAAAGTCCTGGGAACGAAGAAGACAGCGGTATACGTTTTGCTTGTGATAGTTTACTCAACAGTAGCGGGGCTGATTTTCGGCTTACTGATATGAGCCCATATAACGTGGTAAGGGTAACCGGCCCCACAATCCTCACATATCCCTGTATTTTCAAGGGACATGAAATTGTCCAATCCGTGACAAATCATGAATAGCCCGGAGCGGATTCGAACCGCTGTCGCCGGGTTTCCTTTCACCGATTCCTTGCGGAATCTCAACTCTTTGGTCTGGTGAACCAAAGCCCGACATGCTTAGCCTGTCTTCTTCAGAAAAGAAAACATTTGACCACTACACCACCGGGCTGATTTGCAAAGAAGTTGCTAACGCAACTTCGAACTACTTATGAGAATATAGTGGGAATTTAATAAATAAGAACTAGCTGAAGGCGGAATTGAGAACGAAGTCGGCTATTCGTTGGAAGGTGCAGAAGCGCCTTCATTCGAAATTTCGACTTCTTTCCAAGATCGGCTTGAAGGCGTCAATGGACGCCTTCTTTCCAAAAATGAGCCTGAAGGTGACTCCTGTCACCTTCCTTCCAAGATCAGTCCTGCCCCCGCACAGTCCTTAAACCGCGCTGCGTGATTACGAAGCATGTTCCCAGGGACTCAACCTTGTCTATGTATCCGCCATCCCTGAGCCTCTGCAGCATTATGTCTGTCCCGTTAACCTTCTCCTTGTTCAGAAGGCTCATTATCTCCCCTTTCGTGATGAGAAGCTGCTTTGAAACGATATCAAGAACCCGCTTTTCCTGTTCTGTAAGCATATAGCATCCCCCTGGTAAATTATATAATGGTACCTGCAAGCTTATATATTGCTTTCATTTGAAGGTGCTCTATCATTAATAAACTATATCCTTCTTGACTTTTGCGACCTTTTCCTTTCCTGCCACAATTTCCACTATCTTGAGGGCGAAATCCACTGCAGTTCCCGGCCCCTGCGAGGTTATTATGTGCCCGTCCGCTATCACCTTGTCGCTTCTTGGCCTGGGAATGTCCCTCTCTAGGCCAGGATAGACAGTGGCGCGCTTGTCTGCAAGAACTCCTGCCTTCGCGAGAATGCACGGAGCAGCACATATTGCTGCGAGCATCTTCTTGCTCCCGTGGTATTTCTGTATAGCATCGAGTATCCTCTTGGACATGGAAAGGTTCTTCCATCCCGGGTCCCCGCCCACGAGAATCATGCCATCGAATTTGTCAAAATTCACGTCATCCATTTTCATATCTGTTATCAGCTTAATACCCCTGGCGCCTCTCACTATTGTTCCCGGAAGGCCCGCTGTTGTGACATTAACCCCTCCCCTCCTGAGCACATCTATAGTGGTAGTGGCTTCTATCTCCTCAAAACCGTCAGCAAGCGGCATCAAAAACTCGACCATACTATCACCTACTTTTCTAAACTCCGGCCAGGCGGCCACCACCATACCGCCGGTTAACTTAATAACTATATAATATAATGGGTGCAATTCCATTTAAACCTTC
>JAPLVB010000044.1 GCA_026397335.1 Candidatus Aenigmatarchaeota archaeon | reverse complement strand
GTCTATGTAGAGCTCGAACATGCTCAGGGAGTCTACCACGACCCTCTTTGCGCTGACTGATCTGACCGCTTCCGTGATTTTTGTCATAAGCGTATCTATGTCGAAAGGCTCGAATGCCATTATCTTGAGCATTCCCTGCTTCTCGAGAGAGGAAATGTCCCATCCTATGCTCTCTGCCTGCTTCTTTATGTAGTCTCCGCTTTCCTCCGTCGTCACGAAAAGCCCCTTCTCCTTCATTTTAGCGCCTGCAATAAGAAACTGCATCGAGAAAATGGATTTTCCTGTGCCTGTTTTCCCTGTGATAAGGTTTACGCTTCCCTGCTCAAACCCGTTTCCAACCAGCTTGTCCAGCCCTAAAATTCCCGTAGCTATTTTCATGCTGTTCGCCTCAGATTAAATAGTATTATAATATTCGCATCAGAAACTTATAAGTTTACTCAGGCTCTATCTCATAGAGCTCTTTCTTCTTCTGCCTTATGCCCGCGTCAATCTCTATGAGCTTCTCCTCGTAACTCTGCATGAGCTTGTTAAACGTGGACTCGTCTATCTGCCTCTTGTAGTACTGCTGCTCCGCAAGGTCTTTCGCATCCTGCGTGGTTCTGGACTTCTCCTCAAGCCTGTCTATCTCATCTTTTAGCTTCATCACCGGATCAACCCTGGGCTTTGCAGGCGCAGGCATCCTTACAGGCCTGTAGATAATCTCCCTCACCCTCTCAACTGTAGGAAGCTTTATTATCTTCTCCTGTATCTGTATCTGGGGAGGGGGAGCCTCCTCCTTGGATTTCATATAAATGTATATCACAAACAATATGGCCAGGCCTGCAGGTATGAGAAGAAGCCACCACCAGTTGAAGTCGCCTGTGCCCACCACAAGGCCTACGTTGCTCTTGCCCTGATTGCCCTGGGAATCCTGTGCTGTCAGAAATATGGTTGACATGGCTATGCCCCCACCCAGTTTTGTGAACCTAACATCAGCAATGTAATTTCCAGGCTCGGTCTGTGTCATGTTTGTTTTATCGCCTCCCAACATTATCTCCACTGTCGCGTCAGTGACAGGTTTGCCGTCAGGGTAATGAACGCTTACCTTCAGCTTTATAGGCTCCTCGGGGGCTGCAGAGATAATATCAGTGTCTCTGTACCTACTGGGTTCAGGGTCAATAATTGTTATCTTAAGAGGCATTGGCTCCACTGTTATAGTTTCATATCCCTGTCCCGGCTTCGGGCCGGCAACGGAACAGCTAAGGGAGTTGTTCCCAAGCTCGGCGTTTGGAGGTATCGCGTAATTGCCGTAATAGCCATTTTCCCCTTCCAAGAGCCCTATATCTGCTCCCAGCAATGTGCAGTTTACCCTGAGGCCGCTCTTCGGAACATTCATTTCAGAAACCCTTACAAAAATAGTCATGTTATCCCCGCGGTTGTAGCTGTTCCTGCCCATATCGAAAGACAGGTCGTATGAATCCCCTGTATATGCGCTTACACCAACCTCCGCAGACTGGTTGCCTATATTTCCGTAATCGTCCTTTGCTATCACTTCCAGCATAAGCCTGCCGCCCTCCTTGGGCATACGGTTCTCATAAACATGCGAATAAGAGCCTGTTCCCATGCGTAACTTTATAACATCATTCCATTTCCCTGACGCCAGATTTATGGTAATGTCCGCCGGCGCTCCCTTTCCATTCTTCTTCACATCCCCCGATATCTCTATCTTATCGTCCCATGCGTACGAATATTTGTCAGTTTTCAGGGTGACTGAAAGCTCAGGGTTGATATAAATGTTAACATTACTCTGAGAATCTTCTGCCATGAAAACAAGCTGGTAATTTCCTACCTTCTTTGAAGGCACTGATGCATTCCCTGTATAGGTTCCATCATTTGGAAAATAATAAATCCCCGCATAACCGAACAGTTCCGATGTAACTATGGGTGACAATGTGCTTACAGGCAAACCACCACTAGTTATCATGGCTTTCAATGGTATAACATCACCCAAGGAAAAGGACTGGCCTTCTACAGGATTTCTGATATCAATAAAAAGCACGCCCTGCGAGACATTTATCGTTCCTGTGCTCTCCCCGTTTTTCAGATTCAAAGCAGTGCCGTTTGCTGTAATCCTCAACTGATAAACCGCTTCTGTCAGGAAAGCGATCCCCCATGATAAATCATTGGAGTCTCCCACTTTCATATTACCTAATGCTACAGGATTCTGGCTCTGGGAATGAACAATGCCTGAAGAGCCTATATCAATCCATCCTGCTCCATTGTTATAAGAGAGTGTGACCGTTGTTTGGCCACAATCCTTGGTAAAGCATTTTACATTTGCTGTTATCGGGACTGCCTGGTTAGGTGCTGATTTCATTATCAAACCCAAGTTCGAGAATATGCCAAGTGAGGGATTATCAGGGTCTATCACCTGCAAGTTAGTGTAATTAATTGCATAGAGCGATTCATTCGAGGTGGCATTTACTGTAATATCAAACGGCCCGACAGAATTGCCAGTCAAATTCCATGACAAATAGCAAGGGAAACTGGCACAGCTTTGCGGGTTCTGGTCTGTTGTGCTCAGGAAGGTCATGCTGTTCAACAGGACACCACCAACTTTTAGATTAACGTTAACGCTTCCGCAATACCCCGCACAGTTTACAGTTGCTGAAAGGGTTGCGGAACTTGATTTGTTTATTATTGAGGGTATGACTTTGACCTCGGGGACAGAGAGGTTCCCGAGATTTTTGGAGACATACAATACTCTGGTTACGGATGCGTTCTGGACTTCGAGAGAGTCCGAATATGCAACAATTTCAATCGCATACGTGCCTGCAGCATTCCCTGTAATGCCAGAGGACACGATGCAGGGATTTTATGAAGCATACATAATACCGCAGTTCTTTTCCGGATTCTGGATTGTCAGGGAGCCTGCCGTACCGTTATGCTTTAAAGAAGATTTTACCGTCCCGCAGGAAGCACTGCTTGAAATGCATTTTATTTCCGCACTCAGTGCTGCGGTTTCCCCTTTTTTTATCGGTGTGATGAGGTTTACATTACTGATTTGTATAACCGGTTTGTCAGTCACTGTAAGCACGATTTGTTTCATCACATCCGCTACCTCTAAAATGTCAGAATGTGCACTAACATACAAATTATATGCTCCTAATGTGTTACCCAAGATTGTCCAGTTGGCAGGGCATGTTTTTCCGCCTTTGAGTTCCATGCAAGACGTGCTCCCGGGAATTACAGTCAGTCCCACTCCAGGACTATAGCTTAGACTGAGTGTTATATTGCCACACTTTGCAGCCGTACCAGAACATGTTATTTCGGTGCGCACTATGGTGGAACTGTCTTTAGTTATAACAGGCGAATCTGGGGAAAATGATGTTATACTAATGCTCCCGAACGGAATCTCATTAACATTCAGGTTTATGGTGGATGAGTCTTTAGATAAAACATTGCTATCCGTTGACATTACCCTAAGAAACATTGAATATGTTCCTGCATTTTTCCCTGTAATTGTCCACGACGGCGGTGGTGTGCATGAACTGCCAAGAGTCATGGTGTGGCAGCTAAAACCGCAGTTAGGAATGCCAGTATTGCATTGGACATTCAAACCAGGGATTGCATCTAATGGTGGTGTTGATGTTCCTTGATCGCTTTTAGGATATACTGTAACGGAACCGCAATCACCATTTAGGCACGTTACTGCTCCTGAAAGTGTTGTTGACTCATCAACATTGATGCTGGAGGGATATAAATTTGCAGAAACTGAAAAGGTTGGCTTTGGTATGCACGTTCCGGTGCTACATGTTCCTGGCTGACCAGAAAGGGTTGTGCATTGGGCACCGTCAGCCTTGTTCCTTATATTCCCTATATCAATCCACTGAATATTTCCGGTTGTATAAACGCAGCTTGTTCCGCCAGAACAGAAATAGTCTCGATATACCTGCTGTTTCTGCTCTTTCTCGGTGCATTCGCCGGTTGAAACCCAACTTGTGTTAAGAGGGCTCGTATCGTAGTACCTGTCCTGTGAGTTGCAGTTGGAACATGAAGTGCATCCGCAGCTGGTATCAGTTCCTGAACAGAAAGCTGGATGGGTGCATGCACCTGAATAACAGATATCGTTGGTACAGGAATTGCTATCGCTGTTACATAGGGTACCGGGAGGTGAATTTTCGCACAAAGGTCCTGTTGAACCTGAACATGATGATGGGTTTCTTTGCCGGCATATTCCGCAATCCCAGGTTTGAAGCGAGTTTACAGGGATACAGCAATCCTGGCAATTCCCGGAACCATCGCAGGTTTTTGTGCATGAAGTTGGATAATCCGCTTTATAGCAGCTCCCGCCGCTTTGGTAATAATAATCAGAATGACAAGCAGCTGTTCCGCAGTTGGAGCCTGATGGCCGATAGTTGCAGCCGTCACAGCAGGGGCCTGAAGAGCACACACACGGCGGAATGTATTGGACGTAAAATGTCTTTGACAAAGAAAGATAGGCACAATCTGCAAAGCCCGAGGGTAATGTATTCACGCATTTCTCATTGGAGGTCCAAGGGAAATCTACCGTTGTTTGGCCTGAGCCGCTCCAAAAATAGCAGCTGGATGCCGGCGCTTCATTTATAGTGCCCCCGCCTGGAACACTCCATCCATTTCTTTGCGTATATATGACATTGCCGTCCGTGTCGCTGCCTATCCTGAAAACGGCAAGAACATGGTCGTTCCATATGGAAAAACCGCAGTCATCGCAACGATTGCAATCCCCGCAATCATCTACATCGCAGAAATATTCACAATAATCACATCCGAAATCCGAAGAGATGCTAATCGTGTTTTCCCCGTCATTTAAATTTATGTTGTCCGTCTCCAGTTTATTCCCGTAGTTTGAACTTCCTATTCCACCACCATTAACAGACAATGTCCCTGCACCTTGGCTCACAAACCTTGCATCCATGGTAAGCTCGTGCACGATAAACGGGTCCGACTGGGTTCCCGTTCCAGCTGCAGAAACATTAACCGGCAAAACAGAACCCGCTAAAAATCCCACGACTAGGAAGAATACGAGGCCCACCCGCTTTGCCATATTTAATAATGGGCTTCCCTTAATTATAAACTATAACCAGCTAATAGTTAAACCTGCTAACTGTGAACATGAAACGGGGAACATGAAACCAATTAATTCTGCCAAGAGGAGCAAGGCACAGATATCCGCAGAATTCATGATATTGTTCATGTTTTTCATCGGAGTCCTGGCGTTTGCAATGGTTTCTGTCATCCAGAACATGCAGGATGTTTCTGCATCAACCCTGGGGATTGAAACTCAAAAGACCTTGTCTCTAGTCAAATCCAAGCTTGAGACAGCATTCCTTGAGGGAGACGGCTTCTCGACAAACTTCACCCTCCCCCAGCGGATAATGAACTTCGATTATTCGGTGAACATAGGCTCGGGGTTTTTGCATATCGAAATTAACAATGTGACATACTCCAGCCCTCTTATCACAAAGGATATAGCAGGCCTCCCGAGAAAAGGGGAGAACATGCTCAGGAATGTCAAAGGCAAGCTCGTGATTTCATGAGAAAATCCCAGGCGTGGTCAATGGATTTTGCAGCATCGGTTGTGATATTCGTAACAGCGCTAATACTTATAATATTTGCATTGAATTACACAATTTACCAGAACCAGCAGCAGATTAATTTCAACATGATGGAGAATACGGCAATGACTGTGTCAGATTCGCTGGTCAGGCAGCCTGGAATCCCCAGAGACTGGAATTCCACAAACGTGACCACAATAGGCCTGGCATCCCAGGAGAACGTTCTGAATGAGACAAAACTCAGCGAATTCCTGAACATGAATGACAATACCATAAAGAGCCTTCTTGGCATAGCGAACTATGAGTTCTACTTTGAGGTGAGATATCCAAACGGGACCCTGGCAAGCCTTCCTGGAGGAGCCCAGATTACCAAGGGCGGTTACCCTTCAGACGCCAGGATTATCATACCTGTTGAAAGGCATGCGCTTTACATGGAGAAGCCGGCCAGAATGGTTCTCATTCTATGGGACTGAACTTGAGATTGAAGGTGGTTTCTTTCTCTTTAGCGAATGACGTTGGTTCCATTAAAATTTAACGCTCTTCTCTCTCATGTGGTTGATGATAATTACATAACACAGTCTTCTGATAGTGATTCTGTGCCAAAATATCAATGTACGACTTCACCAGAGAAAAATGGGTGTAAACCGATATCATGAAGCTTCATTTCTTGCCAAGATATGGATTTTATCAACTGTTTGGGGTAGAAAAGCGAAATTTAAATATACTGGCTCAATTATATCTAACTGATTTGCATGATAAGGACTGACAGCAGGAAGTGCCTGAGATGCAGCGGCTGTGTGGGCGTATGCCCAAGGTCAGCCCTGACGCTCACGGAGCACGGTATTGTATGTGACAGCAGATGCAACAACTGCAAAATCTGCATAAATTTCTGCCCTGTCGGGGCGATTGACCTGGAGATTGAAGGTGTCAGAAGACACCTTCCAACTAAGGTTTGAGGTGATATTATGGCTGATATAAGGAAGAAATGCCGGCCGGAATTCTTCGAGCTCGTGCTTAGCGGAAAGAAGAATGCCGAGATAAGGCTTGCTGATTTCAGTCTCAGAGCAGGCGACATGCTCATCCTGGAGGAATGGGACCCCAAGAAAAAGAAATACACAGGAAGGAAAATATCCAGAAATGTAAGGTCCGTGGTAAAGGTGGATGTTTCAAAGATGCACTCCATGGAAGAGATAAAGAAGAATGGTTTTTACCTCATAGAGTTAGAAGGCGACAAGAGTCGCCTTCATTCAAGCAAAGAGATGGTCTGATGGAAAGCTATGACATTGTTGTGATAGGCGCGGGTCCTGCAGGCTCCTCAGCAGCCATGGCAACCGCGAAAGCCGGCCTGAAAGTCCTCATGGTGGAGAAGCGCGCGGAAATAGGCTCCCCGAAAAGATGCGGGGAAGGCCTCTCGAAATCCGCACTTGGGAGGATGGGTCTGGAGCTTGAGGAAAGCTGGGTGCGCAGGACTATTTTAGGGGCAAGCACTTATGCCCCGAACGGGAAAAAAATCACAGTAAACTACAAAGGCCCGGAGGGCTGGGTCATAGAGAGGAAAGTCTTTGACAAATGGCTCGCGAAAAAAGCCGTAGAGGCAGGAGCCAGGGTTATCGCAAAGACAGATGCTGTTTCTGTTATCAAGAAGGACGGAAAGGTTTCAGGAGTCACGTTGGAATCCAACGGAAAGAGATGGGATGTGCAGGCAAAGGTCCTGATAGCAGCAGATGGTGTGGAATCAAAAATCGCGAGAGAAGCAGGGATAGACACGACTTTGAGGCTTGTGGATGTGGCTTCTGGCGTTCAGTTCGAGATGGCAGGCGTGGACATAGACCCTGACAGAATTGAGCTCTATTTCGGGAACGAGATCGCGCCTGCAGGCTATGCATGGATTTTCCCGAAAGGGAAGAATCAAGCAAACGTAGGAATAGGGGTCAGAAAGCCCTGGGCAAAAAAGACAGCTTATGAGTATCTTATGGACTTTGTTGAATCCCGCCCCGGCCTCAAAAAAGGCTCGATTGTAGAGATTAACGGGGGAGGGGTTCCTGTGGGAGCGCTTATGAAAAACATGGTTGCAGACAATTTCATGGTTGTCGGGGATGCAGCCCACCAGGTAAATCCCATACATGGCGGGGGCATAGGAGAATCCTTCGTGGCCGGCAGGATTGCCGCACAGGTTGCGGTTCAGGCCATCCGAAAGGGCGACTGCTCGAAAAAGAGTCTTTCCGAGTACAACAAAATCTGGTGGAAGGAGCGCGGTGAAAAACTCCAGAAGCTGGTAAGGCTGAGGGAGGTGACAGAATCTCTCAAGGACGAGGAGCTGAACTGGCTTGCCGAATATCTTCAGGGAGAGGACCTTATTGAGCTTGTACGCTCCTCAGGATTCAAGAAGCTCGCATTCCTGTTCATGAAGAAGCCCAGGCTCATGAAGCTCGCGAGGAAGCTGCTTTAAGCGGGATTTGAGAGCGGTTTCTATTTATTAATCCTTTGTTTAATCTATTCTCTGTAGGACTAGGCCGGGGTGCTCGGCGTACCCTGTTATCGCAAACCGTCGTTAGGCGAGGCTGAAGCCTGAGGGCGGTGCTCAGGTGCCTGATGCGGCCCATGTTTTCGACTGAGAAGCTTTGTCCCGCAGGATTGCTGGTATGATGAACCAGGTCAGGGCAGGACTGCAGCAGCCTTAAATTATATCAACAGTGCTTGAGGGGTCGCAAAGTGGAGGAGAGAACCTGGAAACCCGTCCTGCATTTGCGCATCCACCGATGGCGCGTCCTACACTTTTATGTTTTTAACTGTCTGTGATTTTCATGTTTTCAGTAAAGGGAAAAATAGTTGATGTGATTTCTGGAAAAATCTCCGACTCTCTCCTGAGCATAGAAAACGGCAAAATCATTTCCGAAAAAAGCAAGCCAGAAAAAGTTTATGATTTCTCAGGGTTTTACATTGTACCCGGATTCATAGATGCGCACGTGCATATAGAGAGCTCTCTCATGACGCCTTCATTCTTTGCGGCAGCAGTTTTGCCGCACGGCACGGCTGCTGTTGTTACAGACCCACATGAAATCGCTAATGTAGCAGGAATGGAAGGAATAGAATTCATGATGAGGGATTCGGAAACCCTTCCACTGAAAGTTTATTTCACTGCTCCATCTTGTGTTCCCGCCACGAACATGGAGACTTCAGGCGCGGCTCTTGGAGCGAAAGAGATTGCGGAACTGATGAAAAATCCCCGCGTGGTGGGCCTGGGGGAGATGATGAATTTTCCCGGAGTTCTGCACGGAGACTCCGGGGTTATGGAAAAAATCCGTGCCGCGAAAAAATCGAACAAAGGGATTGACGGCCACTGTCCGGGCCTTAGGGGGAAAGACCTGAAGAAATACATCACAGCTGGAATGCAATCCGACCATGAATGCACAAGCCCGGAAGAATCGAGAGAGAAGCTCTCATTAGGCATGCACATCATGATTCGCGAGGGTTCTGCCATGAAAAACCTGGACACGCTCCTTCCCATAGTGAATGAAAAAACCTGGCAGAAGTGCATGTTCGTCTCGGACGATATCCATCCTGAAACCATACTGAAAGAAGGCCATATTGACAGGATCCTCAGGAAGGCCGTCTCTCTGGGTATGGATCCTGTCACAGCTCTCCGGATGGTTACCATAAACCCTGCAAAATATTTCTCATTAAAGGATTTGGGTTCCTTGGAAAAAGGAAAATCAGCGACCTTTGTAATTCTCAGGGATTTGAAAAGCTTCGAAGTCGTGGCTTTCTTTATTGACGGCCAGCTTGTTTTTGAGAAGGGAAAACTTCTCGCAAAAATACAGCATGAAAAGCCCTCTGGAGGAAACTCCGTCCGGCTCAAGCCTTTTCTGAAAAAGGACCTGATGATTCCTGCTTCCTCTCCCACAGAAGTCCGAGTGATAAAAATCCCTGACGAGAGAACGACTGCTCGCCTGCCTTCCGAGGCATGCTTCCTCAACCCCGACCTCGCGAATGACATTCTTCCGCTTGCTGTTCTGGAGAGGCACAAGGCAACTGGGAACATTGGCAGGGGATTCGTAAACGGCTTCTCCCTAAAGTCAGGCGCGCTTGCCTCCACTGTCGCCCATGACTCGCACAACATAATCTGCGTTGGCGCAAATTATGATGACATGGTTTCCGCGATAGACGTGCTGGAAAATGCAGGCGGCGGGCTGGTGGCTGTAAAAGACAGGCGCACGCTGGCGATTCTTGAGCTGCCTGTTGCAGGCCTGATGTCTGGCGAGCCTGCTGAGAAAATAAGCACGAAACTCGATCTGTTACACTCCGCTGCAAGGAAGCTTGGCTGTCCCCTCGAGTCTCCATATATGGTTCTGGCTTTTTTAGCCCTTCCGGTAATACCAAAATTGAAGCTCACTGACAAAGGATTAGTGGATGTGGAGGCTTTTAGGATTGTGGATGTGAAGGTATGAAAATAGCCATATGCGGAAGCATTGATTTCACGATGAAGATTAAAGAGATAAACGAGGCGCTGCTCGGAATGGGCCACAAGACCGAGCTGCCCTTCATGACAAAAAAGATACTGAATGGCGAACAATCCATGGAGGAGTTCCTGAAGGTCAAGAATGAGGAAGGGGATTTTTCGTTCAGGAAAAATGCCGGGGTGGACATGATAAAGAGATATTACAATCTCATAGGGGGATCGGATGCCATTCTGGTAGTCAACCCTGATAAGAAGGGCATCAGGAATTACATCGGCGGCAACACTCTCATAGAGATGGCCTTTGCGCACGTCCTCGGGAAGAAAATATTCCTTCTTAATGGAATTCCGGATATGCACTATAAGGATGAGATAAAAGCTATGCAACCGGTTGTCCTGAACGGGGATTTGGAAAAGATAAAATAATTTGCTCAGTATTTTTTTGTCAGTTTGTTTTCAGGGCCTTTGTGATTGTATTTTTTAGGGATGCTGTCTTTCACATAATTAAAGGCTTCCTCAACATCAACATTAAGCTGGTTTGCCAAGCGGCATAATCCAAAGAACAAGTCCCCAATCCCGTCAACAAATATCTCTTTGTTTTCTTTCACGAACTTTATGCGCTCTTTTTCTGATTTGTATCTCAAATGCTTGGACATCTCAACAAGCTCTTCGTGCAGATGGTCAAGTTTGTCAATGTTTGGAACATCTTTCCATTTGTTCCGCTCGGCAAAGTATTTGACCAGTTTCTGTGCTTCCTTCATTGTTTTGATATAACCATCTTTCATGCTTCAGCCCCCTTCAGCGCGTCCCTGCATACGCATTTCCTTTCCGCAGGAATTTTCGGGATAACTGCCTCAAGAATCTTTTCTGTGTTTGCGATATTTCTCCTCATCACGCTCTTTATCTCTTCATATTCCACAGGCTTCTCAGCCCAGACATCATAGTCCGTTACTGTTGCGATAACTGAGAGGCAGATTTCTTTTTCTCTCGCTAGAATCGCTTCCGGTATGCATGTCATTCCGATTATATCGCCGAACTGCCTGTACATCCTGGATGCGGAACGCGTGGAGAACTGGGGACCTTCTATCCTCAGGTACGTTCCCCTGTCATGCACTGGAATCTTAAGTCCTCTTGCGACTGAAACAAGAAGCCTGTTAAGTTCGGGGCAGAAAGGGTCTGCCATGGAGACGTGGTAGAACTTTCCCTCATCATAAAAGGTGTGAACCTGCTTTCCCCAGTCTATGAACTGGTCAGGAATAACAACTTCTCCTGCCTTGAAATCCTCTTTTAGCGAACCGACTGCCGCTAAAGCGAAGATTCGTGAGACGCCAAGCTGCTTGAGAGCGTGAATATTTGCGCGTGAGTTTATCCTGTGCGGGGGGATGGTGTGGCCTTTTCCGTGCCTGGGAAGGATTGCTATCTTGCGCCCTTTGAAAGTCCCTATAGTCAGGGAATCAGAAGGGCTTCCGTAAGGTGTGGATAATTTAATCTCCCTTTTGCCTTCAAGCAGGCTAACGTCAAAAACAGCAGTCCCGCCTATTATAGCTATCTCCGCGCTTTCCATGGAATCATTTTGTCATTATAATTTTATAAAGGAACTCTCCACAATCAATTAGTATGAAAATCAGGATATTGTTCATGATAGTTGGGATTTTCATAGGAGCATACATAGGCGGGTTCTTCACATCCCAGACAGTTAACGTTTATTATTATAATTACACAAACCAGGCAGTTTGCAGGCAGCCTATGAATTTTAACAGCTCTACTGTATCTTTTGCTTCCATAACTGTTCCTGCTGTTGACCAGGAAGGTAATGGAGTTGCCACAACTCTTGATGTGCAGATAGTCCCGGGCTCAGGGAAGACACTTACAAATGTTGACAAGCTGCTTTTCTGGACAGACACGCAAAACTCTATCCGCACTGCCAAAAGTGTTGCAGAGCAGATAACAAACAGTAGCCTTGATAATTATGACCTGATTTATACAATAAACGCCAATGCAACTGTCATAGAAGGCCCCTCAGCCGGAGCAGCCCTCACGATAGCCACGATAGCTGCTATCCAGAAGAAGCATATAAATTCGAGCGTTATGATAACCGGGACCATAAACCATGACGGGACGATTGGACCGGTTGGAGAGATAATAGCCAAGGCGGCTGCTGCAAAATCCATTGGGGCAGAACTTTTCCTTGTACCTCTTTCCCAGTCAGCGCAGATATCATATGAATCGAAAAGGTACTGCGAAAAAATAGGGTTCAGCCAGATATGCACGATAGAGCAGATACCAAGCAAGGTGGACGTATCAGAGAAGACGGGAATTCCAGTGAAAGAGGTAAAGGATATTGAGGAAGCTCTTAAGTATTTTCTGGTATAATATTAAGAGATAGGAGTGGCGAAGCCACATTCCAAAAGGTGATAAGATGATTGACATACACGCACACTTGTGCTTTCCCCAGTTCGAGAAAGAAATAGACAAGGTGGTGGAAAGAGCCAAGGAAGAGATAGACGGGGTGATAGTTTCTTCTGCAAGTTTTGATGAGGGCAAAAAGGTGCTCGAGCTTGTTAAGAAATATCCTGGCTTCCTTTTCGCAACCCTTGGATACCACCCCACGGAAGGGACGGACTACGAAGGCGTTCTGAATCTCATAGAGCAGAACCATGACAAGATTGTTGGGGTGGGCGAGGCAGGCCTGGACTACCACTGGGAGGAAGACCTCAAAAAGAGGGACCAGCAGAAACTCATATTCGTCAAGTTCATATCAGCAGCGGAAAGATACAGGCTTCCTTTGGTAATACATTCCTGGGATGCAGAGCCTGATTGCTTCAATATGGTGAATAGCAGGAAAATCTCATGTATTTTCCACTGCTATTCAGGCAGCATAGACCTTGCAAAGAGTATTATTGAGAGGGGATTTTACATATCCATGTCCACACAGATATGCTTCTCAAAGCACCACAGGAAGCTCATAAAATCAATACCACTTGAAAACCTCCTTCTGGAGACTGATTCGCCTTTCCTCGGGCCTGAACGCCACACTAATATGCCATGGAACATAAAGCTTTCAGCAGATAAAATTGCAACTGAAAAAGGCATTAGCAAGGAAAGCGTTCTAACAGCAGCAAAGGAAAACGCGATAAAGGCTTTCAACCTCAAGCTGGGCTGAATCCCTCAAAAGTGAAACATATTAACGCATTTTAATCGCTTTCCTAAATTCTAGTCATGGCAGACCAGGCAAAACCGCAAAAGCAGGAGATCTCCTCGCTTGACCTGAGGTTTCTTGTGAAGGAATGGGATTTCCTTGCAGGAGCTTTCATCAGGAAGATTTACCAGTCAGGCAGAACTTTAGACCGGCAGCAAAGGAGAGCGAAGGTGTCAAGAGACACCTTCCAACGAATGTCGGCTGTCAATCGAGATGAGTGGAGGGTTGTATTCGAGGTATTCATTCCCAAAAAGGGAACTTTTTACCTGAATGTTACTCCTTCCTGGATTTCTCTTGAAAAATCCAAGGGCTCCTTTCCCGAAAAGCCTTCAGGCTTCTGCATGTTTCTTAGGAAGCATCTGGCAGGCAAAAAAATCGAGAGGGTAAGCCAGCACGGATTTGACAGGATTCTCGAGGTATCTGCAGGCGGACTGACCCTCATCCTCGAGTTCGTGCCTCCGGGAAATGTGATTCTTCTGGACCCGGAAAGGATAATCCTCTCTGCCCTGAAAACAAAAAAATGGAGGGACAGAGAGATAAGAGTTCGCAAGCGCTACCAGTACCCTCCTGGAAGGCCTGACCCGTTTTCTATGCATTTCGATGATTTCAAAAAATATTTCCGGCAGAACAGGAAGACGGCTGCTGTCCTCGCCTCTGACCTGGGCTTTGGTTCTGAATATGCAAACAGGCTCTGCTCCATTTCAGGAGTGAGGCCTGACAAAAATGCGCAGGCGCTGGAGGAAAGGGAGATAAAAACCATGTTCAGCAAAATCCCCTCCCTGGAAAGAGTCCATAAACCTGAACCATTCATAGAAGTGAATGACAGTGAGAAGGAAAAAATCCAGTGGATAGAAAAGCAGAGGAAGGAGGCGCTTGAGAAATGGAAGGCTGCCGAGAAGCTTGCGAAGGAGCAGGCTGACGCGATATACAGGAAATTTGATACAGTTGAGGCTTTGCTTGAAAAATTCTCCAGCAGGAAGGAAGCTGGTTTCGAGCCCATCCAAAGGAAAGAAGGCCTGCATATAACCGTAAAGCTGGATGGAGTGGATGTCCCGCTTGACCTGAAGAAGAACGGCCAAGAGAATGCTGCTTTCTATTATGAGCAGGCGAAAAAAGCGAGAAAGAAGATTGCAGGCATTGAAGCCTCGATGCAAAAGCCGGTTGATATAAAGGATAAACCTCAGGCTTATCCTAATCAAGAGAGTCATAAAGACTGGCACGAAAAATTCAAATGGTTCCTGTCTAGCGAGGGCTTTCTGGTGATTGCGGGAAAGAATGCTGACCAGAACGAGCTTCTCCTGAAAAGCCATGCAGAGCCCGACGAATGGTGCTTCCACGCGGATATAAAGGGCGCTGCATTCACTGTCATAAAATCCGGAGGAGAACAACCTCCTGAGCAGACCAAGAAAGAGGCTGCAGAATTTGCGGCCGCCAATTCAAAGGCATGGACAAGGGGGCTGGGAACAGTCACTGTGTTTTCCGTCCTGCGCAAGAACCTCTCCAAGAACCCGCCGACGGGGATGAACCTTCCAAAGGGCTCGTTCGTGGTTTACGGCCAGAAGGTCTGGTACAGGAACATTCCCCTGAGGATAGCGATAGGAGCGGACCTGGAAGGAAGAATATTCGCAGGCCCGGAATCAGCCATCAAGAAAGCCTGCCCGTATACAGTTATCCTTACCCCGGGAAGCAGGAAGGCTTCCGATTTGTCAAGGGACATAAAATCCGAGCTCATGAAGCAGGCCAAGCCCAAGGACCTTCCCGTACTCCAGAAGCTCTCCCTTGAGGAGATAGCCAGGCACGTGCCTTTCGGCTTCGGGGAG
>JAPLVB010000020.1 GCA_026397335.1 Candidatus Aenigmatarchaeota archaeon | reverse complement strand
TACTCCTCGGTAAACAACACGATAATCCACATAACTGACATAACAGGAGCAGAGACCATAGCCAGGTGTTCGGGCGGCATGGTCACCAAAAGGGACAAGGACAAGGGCTCTGCCTTCCCAGCAATGCTCGCCGCAAGAAAGGCAGCAGGAGACGCACTTGCCAAAGGCATAACAGGCGTGCACCTGAAGATTCGCGCTCCAGGCGGGCATAAGAAAAGGATGCCAGGACAGGGAGCGCAGCCTGCGATAAGATCCCTTGTAAGGGCAGGGCTCAGGATAGGTAAAATAGAGGACGTCACACCCATCCCCCATGACACAACAAGAAAGCCTGGCGGGAAGAGAGGAAGGAGAGTTTAAGATTTACAGTGAAATTTTCGTGATATTATGGTTAAGGGACACAAGCCTGTTGCTGGTTCAAGGGGATTCTGGCCGAAAAAAAGGGCCTCCAGGATTTATGACAGCATGACCTCTCATGCTCCCACCAAGGACGTTGTCCCGCTTGATTTTGCAGGATACAAGGCCGGAATGACCACAGTTGTCCTGTTCGACAGCAGGAAGGCTTCCGTGACCCACGGGCAGGAGATTGCAAGGCCTGCCACTGTCATTGACTGCCCTTCGCTTTCCGTCGCTGGCATAAGGCTCTACAAAAAATCCAATTACGGCATGGCAGCCTTCACGGACATATGGGCTGAAAAGCTCTCCAGAGACCTTAACAGGAAGACAAGCCTTCCTGAAAAACATGAGTCCAAGAAGAGGATTGAAGAGGCGGAAAAAATCCTGGACAGCGTGGTGGATGTCAGGCTTCTCGTGCACACAAGGCCGAGGGATTCAGGCATTGGAAAGAAGACTCCCGAGCTGTTCGAGATATGCCTCGGCGGCTCCCCGAAAGAGAAGTGGAATTACGCGAAACATAAGCTCGGAGGGGAGATAAAGGCTGAGGATATATTCAAGGAAGGCGACTGGGTTGATGTTAAAGCAGTTTCAAAAGGAAAAGGCTACCAGGGACCTGTGAAGAGGTTCGGGGTGAAAATCCGCGGAAGGAAGCACACAAAAAAAAGAAGGCATATAGGTAACATAGGCCCCAGAGGTGTGGCAAGAGTCCTTCCAGGAAAAATTGCTTTCCCAGGCCAGCTAGGATTCCAGACCCGCACAGAATACAACAAGCGGATTCTTAAGATAGGGACTGACGGGAAGATAAACCCGGCTGGAGGATGGATAAACTACGGGCTTGTCCCGGGACACTACCTGCTTATTGAAGGTTCTGTTCCCGGCCCAAAGAAAAGGCTGGTCATGCTCAGGAAAGGCATACGCGCCCCAGAAGGCAGGAAGGAGCCTGTGGAGCTCAGACAGATAATTCTGGAATCACAGCAGGGTGTTTAAAATTATCAAAGAAGTGAAAATAGATACGGGTTCGCCAGCGCCTGATTTTAGTCTTCTGGAAAGAACGCTATTCAATCTTGATATTGATTATTGGGTCCGCAAAGAAGGCCCCTATATTATCGTAAATATCAAAGAAAAAGATGAAACCAATCTGAGAAAGAGATTGGAAAAATACTGCTTCTCCTATTCCAGAAGGTAATTAATCCCCGCTTACAAATTCTATTCATGAAGCGCACAGGAATCTCGGACCTCCCGCTGCATCTAGGGAAGGCCCCTCCATGGCTTTTCCAGCGCATGAAAAAGCTGGCTGGAGGAATCACGGAAGCGATTGTCCTGGAATATGGACAGGACGAGTTCTTGAGGAGGCTTTCGGACCCTTACTGGTTCCAGGCCTTTGCATGCGTGCTGGGATTCGACTGGCATAGCTCGGGTACTACTACTACGGCAACAGGAGCCTTGAAGGAAGCTGTGAATCCGGAGATTGTGGGAATTGCATTTGCAGGAGGGAAGGGAAAAGCTTCAAGGAAGACTCCTTCAGAAATATTTTCCTTTGCGGAAAAATTCTCGCTCTCCTCAAAACAGATAGAGGGGATGCAATATTCCAGCCGCATGTCCGCAAAGGTTGACAATACTGCCATCCAGGACGGTTACCAGCTCTACCACCACTTCTTCGTTTTCACGGAGAAGGGAAAATGGGTTGTTGTGCAACAGGGCATGAACCCCAAAAACAAGTATGCAAGAAGGTATCACTGGCTTTCTGAGAACGTGGCCAGCTTTGTGGAGGAGCCCCATACTGGGATAGCTTGCGATTCGAGAACAGAGAGAACGCTTGACATGACTGCAAGGAAAAGCTCTGAATCCAGGAAAGCCTCCGTGGATATTGTGAAGGACACGAAAGATTTCTCACGCTTCGCGAGCAGGCAGGCCATGCTCGGGGATTTCTTTGGACAAGAACCGAAAATCCTTCACATGCCAAGAACGCATTTTATACTTAACATGGGAAAAAGGGATTTGGAGACCCTTAAGAGAGCTCACGAGCTCCAGCCTGAAAATTATGAGAATCTTCTGGGGATACATGGAGTGGGTCCGAAGACTGTGCGCTCTCTTGCGCTTATTTCCGAAGTTATTTACGGAGCGCAGCCCAGTTGGGAAGATCCCGTGAAGTTCTCCTTCGCGCACGGGGGAAAGGATGGAATCCCTTATCCTGTGGACAAGCCCGCTTATGACCGCTCGATAGAGATACTGAGAACGGGAATAGAACAGGCGAGGCTCGGGCAGAAGGAAAGAATGGGGGCGATTAGGAGATTGGGGAATTTTTATTGACAATTAGAATGGCTCAATCTCTACTCCATAACTCTTACTGACTATGTAAACTTTGCTTCCACCTTGGGTGCAAAAGTTCTTTTCGGTAGGAATCTCAAGATGTGAAATAATCTCTCCTTTTCCACCATTATCATCCTCACCTCTGTAATACCATACGTTAAAGCCGCTCTGGTTTATCAGGTATTTTGTTGGCATTTCAGGATTCCATGTAGCTGTTTCAGAAGGATTGGATGAATTGAAGAAGCAGAGTTTGAAATCCTTGTTGAAGGAGAGAACAAATTCTTCTCTGAAACCTTCTTCATGAAAATATGTATATTCAATTCTCTTTTCGAGATTATTAATAGTTCTCAGAACCATGCATTCTTGAGATCCGCAATAAGGATCTCCGGGTACTTCAAGTCTGAGAATGGTAAATAAACCTATTATTATAACTGCGAAAATTATAATCCCAAAAACTATTCTTTTATCCATTTTATCACTGACCCTCATAAAATATGAAATCCACGAAAAATGTCGAGACAATCACCACCACAAAGAGCGCTATTATTAGCAATATGGGAATCGCAGGATTCACCCTGTACTGGAAGGACAGGTAGATTGCCGCGAGGAAAATCACAATTATCAGAAGAACAGCGCCAAGGACTATCGCCTTCTCTCTTGGAGGATGGACCCTCTCCCTTTTGTGCTTCTTGCGCTCCTCCTTTGTCCAGCTCCTCGCCATAATAATAATTGGGGGAGAAAACTAATATGTCTATTTCTCGGTTGGAGTGGGAGCAGCCTTTGATACTTTCGCCTTTGTTTTCTTTGAAGGAAGAGCAGGTTTTGCTTTGGGCTCTTTTTCGGGTTTTGCTGTCTTGGACACATACGGCTTGGGCGGGTTCGCTTTCGCTTCCTTGAACTTCTTTTCCGTGGTGTTGAACCCGTGCGCGCAGCACAGCCTCCAGGGGCGGCGGCCCTTGTTCCTGACCTCCACTATCCCCAGGCCGCAGAAGCATTTCTTGTCTATCACGTGGATGAATCCTCTCTGGGGAACTGGGTAGGCCTTCTTGCACTTTGGATACCTTGTACAGCCAACAAACCTCTTCCCTGATTTCTTGGAATGGATTATGTGAAGCTCCCCGCCGCATTCGCATTTGCCGACTGTGTGCTCCTCCTTTTCAAATTCCTTAACAGCAGAAAGTATGTGCTTGCCTATATCCGTTTCGTGCTTCTTGAAATCCGCAAGTATGCGCTCCAGCTCTTTCTCGGCTTTGCTTATAATTTCCCCCCTCTTCTTCTTCCCTTCCTCTATCTGTTCCATCTCCTGCTCGAACTTCTTTGTAAGGTCAACAGAGATTATCTCAGGGCAGTGCTTCTCAAGAGCGTTCACAACAGCCTCCCCGAGTTCTGTGACCACAATTGAAGGGTCCTTTATGTAGCTCCTGTCATAAAGGGTCTGCAGGATCTGCGCGCGCGTGGCCTTGGTCCCAAGCCCGAGAGTCTCCATCTCCTTGAGTATGGAAGCCTGTGTATACCTGCTTGGTGGTTCTGTCTGCTTGTCCAGCATTTCCATCCTTTGGACAGAAACTTTCTCTCCTTTTGTGAGGTCTGGAAGAATCTGCTCCTTCGCGCGGGAGTAAGGCCTGTACAGTTCCATCCATCCTGGTTTCACTGTGGTTATTCCGTGCGCAACGAACTGCTCCTTGTCTATCCTTATAATCACCCTTACCTGCTCTCTTACAGCAGGGTCCCCGAAAACCGCAAAGAACCTCTTGACAATAAAGTCGTAAATCTTTTTCTGGTACTGGCTGAGTTTCTTTGGCTTGTGGCCTGTGGGGAAGATTGAGGGGTGTGCGGAATCTTCTTTCGGGCCCTCATTCGGTTTCAGGCTGGGTTTGGAGAGGACTTTTTTGGAAAGTTCCGAGTATTCAGGGTTCTCTCCAAGTTTAGCCAGAATGGATTTCCAGCCGATTTTTGCAGGAAGCTTCTGGCTGGAGGTTCTGGGATAGCTTATCAGGGCGTGCTCGTAAAGGCCTTGCGCTATGTCCAGCGTCTGCTTTGGAGAGTAACCGAAAAGGTTGTAGCTCTCCCTCTGGAGAGTTGTCAGGTCAAACGGGAACGGAGGGTTCTCCTTTCGCAGCTTTTTCTCCACATCCTCTATAACCCCGTCCTTTCCCTTGCACCTGTGGAGGACTGATTCAGCCTCATCCTTCTTCCAGAACTTGTCCTTTATGTGGGAAGCTGTTATGTCCTTCTCGTCTATCTTCCCGTCAAGCTCTATTTCCCAGTAAGGCATGGGCCTGAAAGCCTTTATCTCCTTCTGCCTCTGTTCCAGTATGCTGAGTGTGGGTCCCTGAACCCTTCCGGTGGAGAGAGTCCAGTATCCGCCCACATGCTCCAGAGCGAGAGTCAGGGCGCGGGAAAGGTTTATCCCGAAATACCAGTCCAGCTGATGGCGGGCAAGCCCAGCCTCTATCTGGGGAAAGTCAAGGTGGGGGGAAGCGTGCTCGTAAGCCTCTACTATGTCTCCGTCCGTGAGCGTGGAGAACTTCATGCGCTTCCCGTCATTCGCCTTGCATATGAACTTGATTATGTTCGCTGCGATAACGCTGCCCTCTATGTCATAATCGCATGCGGAAATGAACTCGCTTGCATGCTTTGCAAGCTCCTGGATGTTCTGGTAGTATTTCTTTGACCATGTGTTATTCTTCTCCGTGAATGTTGGCTTCCATTCCACGCTAAAAATCGGGTAAGTCCAGTGCTTGTTTGAGCTCTGCTCATTCAGGACAAACAGGTGCCCGACAGCTGGAGCAACAACTATCTCCTTACCTTTTCTCTTGAATTTGTAATAATCCGCCCCGTATTTCGAGAGCTTCTGCACAGAACCCTCGGCGAGGGCGTGAGCTATGCGGTCTGCTGCATTCGGTTTTTCCGTTATTATCAGGGTGTAGCTCATAAACATTAATGCGGAAGTGCTGTTTAAATAAGTTTTTCTCTTTGGAAACAAATATTTAAACTAATACTACAAAACAAACAGTGATAACATGTCCAAGAAAGACCAAATACAGATGCCACAGTCCACAGCAGGGCTGGTCAGGTATTTTGAGGAGTCGAAGGAAGCGATAAAGCTCAAGCCCGAGCACGTGGTTGTGGTTTGCGTTCTAATAATCGCGGTGGAGATAGCGTTCAGGTTCATTTTCTAATTCTTTTTAAGCAGATTTCAGAATAATATTCCATGGCTATTCCAAAGTTCGGCAGGCTTACAAATCCCATGGAGAACATTCTGGAGGAGATAGATCTTACTGCAAAGCTTGGTTTTGATTTTGTTGAGATAGGAATAGAAGGGCCAGGAGGCGACCCTAAAGTTCTCATTAGAAACAAGAACAAGATACTGAGGGTAATAAGAGATAACAATCTTTTTGCTATAGGACACACATCCTGGTGGTTTGAGCTTGGCTCCACTTACGAGAGTGTGAGACGAGGATGGGTAGAGGAAGGCAAAAGAATAATAATGACTTCAAAGGAGCTTGAAATTAATCTCATAAATTTTCACACCCATTCAATCGGACTTTTTATGGATATCCCTTCTGCAAGAAAGGAGGTTCTGGATAATTATGTAAAAAGCATGAAGGAGCTAGTTGATTACGGAAAATCTCTTGGAGTAAAAGTAATGCTTGAAAACGCAGCTGAAAGAAGGGAGATATGTGACCTTGCTGATGTAAAACACATAATTGACAGGGTAAGGGGATTGGGCTTTCACTTGGATGTGGGGCACGCATACATACAGGGCGGTATGAAAGGCGTGATGGATTACATAAGAGTTTTAAGCCCAAAGCTTTGGCACGTGCATATGCATGACAACCACGGGTATGAGGATGAGCACCTGCCTATAGGCTCTGGAAAAATCCAATTCGGGAAGATAGTTTCTGCTCTCAAGAAAATCGGGTATGACAAGACAATAACCCCGGAAGTTTTTGGGAAAACCCCGGGTTCTGCACAACGCTCAATGAAAAAACTCAAGAAACTCTGGGTGAGAAAATGAAAATTAACTTAGGTCCCGCAGGAAGCCCTGTTGCTTCAACTTTTGAAGGAATATATAAAGTCAAAGAATTGGGACTTCAAAGCATGGAAGTCCAGTTTTCGCATGGCATCAAGATGAGCATTGAGCTTGCCAAAAAATGCGGGGCCGAGGCAAAAAAACTTGGTATAGAACTCAGCTTACACGCGCCGTATTTTTTGAACCTTGCTTCCGAGGAAAAGAAAAAACAGGAGGAGAGTAAGCAGAGGATTCTAGACTCGGCTGAAAGAGGTCACTACCTTGGAGCGAGGGAGATTGTTTTCCATCCTGCTTATTTCGGGAAAGGGGACAAGGAGAAAGTCTTCCAGACCACGAAGAATCACATCCTGGACATGATGGAGACCATCAAGAAGAAGGGCTGGAACGTCGCGCTCTCACCGGAAATCACTGGGAAGCACTCTGCTCTTGGAAGCCTTGATGAAACAATCCGGCTCGTCAAAGAGACTGGCTGCAGCTTCAATCTGGATTTCGCGCATTTGTATGCAAGGAACTACGGGAAAATAAACTACAAGGAGATTCTGGACGAGATTCAGCCTCTCAAAAGCAAGCATATCCAGTGCCACTTTTCTAACATAAGCTACACCAGCAAGGGAGAGAGGAACCACGAGATTCTTGACCATCATCCCCCTTTCGAGCCGCTCGCGAAAGAGATTCTGGAGAGGAAGCTTAATATTACAATAATAAGCGAAAGCCCTGTGACATGGAAGGACTCTCTCAAGATGAAAGGGATTTTTGAGAAGTTGGGGTATAGGTTTGAATGATTTTTTATGCTGAGTGGAAAAGATTTAATATCCTCAAATTAAGTTCATAGTATGATACCTGATTTAATCGGTTTTGCAGCTGGGTTTTTGATTGCGATTAGCATGATTCCACAGGTGATAAAATCCTATAAAACAAAAAGCGTTGAAGATATTTCCTTTTTGATGTTGTTTATAATTATGCTCGGAACGGCTCTTTGGGTGATTTATGGAATATTAATAACAAGTTTTCCCATTATAGTTATGGACGGGTTTGGATTTTTTGTTAATTTTGTATTGATTTACATGAAAATAAAATATAGGAAATAAGACTTTGTCATGCAACTTTTTGTAGGATAATGAATTTATGATAAATCACCTTCTAACTTGTTGTTTGTCGAATTTTCAGCATTGCATTTAAAAGAGCCTGCTCACAATCTTTAATACAAGTGTTCTTTATGGTTGAGATTCGGTTTCACGGAAGGGGCGGACAGGGGGCTGTGACCGCTGCTTCCATTCTCGCAAGGGCTGCTGGTTTTGATGACAAGTATGCGCAGGGGTTTCCCGCTTTCGGGGTGGAAAGGAGAGGCGCTCCTGTAAAGGCTTTTTGCAGGATTTCTGAAAAGCAGATAAACACGCGCTCTCAGATTTACAATCCTGATTACGTGATTGTGCTTGACCAGTCCCTTATGCACCTGCCTGAGATAACAGACGGTCTGAAGCCTGAGTCCATTGTAATTGTAAACGGCAAGCAGGAGAAAACAAACCTTAGACAGAAGGTTCATTTTTATGACGCCACGAGCCTCGCGCTCAGGATTCTGGGAAAGGATATTGTGAACACAGCTATGCTAGGGGTTTTTGCCAAAAAAACAGGACTTGTTTCGCTTGATTCCTTACTCAAGGCTGTTGGAGAGAATTTCACAGGAAAAGTCCTGGAACTTAACACGCAGCTTGTTAAAGAGGCTTACAATGGGAACTGATAACATGGAAAAAGCAAAACTAAGCAAAGGCGGTATTGTCAAGGAAGCTGGCTCAACTGTAAAAAACAAGACAGGAACTTGGAGGACATTCCGTCCAATAGTTACGGACAAATGCATAGGCTGCGGAATATGCACTTGGTACTGCCCGGAGGGCGCGATTACATTAAAGGATGTCAAAGGCAAGAAAAGGGCTGTCATAGATTATGATCACTGCAAAGGTTGTTTAATCTGCATAGAGGTATGCCCGCAAAAGGCAATAACTTCAGAGAAGGAGAAATAAGGTTGTTTTATGCAATACGTAATTGCTTACATAACAACCAGAGACCATACAGAGGCAAAAAAGATTGGAGAAGCGGTTGTGAAAGAAAGACTGGCTGCCTGCGCTAACATAATCCCTGTAATAGAATCCATATACTGGTGGAAGGGCAAACTCGAGAGGAACAATGAGAGTATGCTCCTGCTCAAGACAAAGAAGTCCCTTGCAAGCAAGCTGATAAAAAGGATAAAAGAGATACACAGTTATGAAGTTCCTTGTGTTGATATAATTCCCATGACAGAAGGAAACAAGGATTATTTCAAATGGATTGAGGAAGTGACCAGATGAAAAACATAGTTGAAGGCTCAATGGCTGTTGCAGAAGCCGTGAAACTGTGCGAGCCAGGAGTTATAGCTGTTTATCCAATAACCCCGCAAACCCATATTGCTGAAGACCTTGCGCAGATTGTTGCGAACGGGGAGCTGGATTCGGAAGTGATAAATGTGGAGTCAGAGCACTCCGCAATGGCTGCATGCATAGGAGCGGTGGCTACTGGTGTCAGGGCATACACTACAACATCCTCCCAGGGTCTGGCTTTCATGCACGAGCTGCTTTTTGTGGCCTCGGGCATGAGGCTTCCTGTGGTCATGACAGTCGTGAACAGGTCTCTTTCTGCCCCCTTGAACATCTGGAATGACCAGCAGGATTCCATGTCTGAAAGGGACTGTGGATGGATCCAGCTTTACGTGGAGAATGCGCAGGAGGCTTTTGATACACAAATTCAGGCATTCAAGATTGCGGAGCAGACATCCGTTCCTGTTATGCTGTGCATGGATGGGTTTGTGATTTCGCATACCTTCGAGAATGTGAGCTATCTGGACAAGAAAACTGTCAAGAAATTCCTCCCTGATTTCAAACCGGAAATCTCTTTGAACCCCTCCAAACCCGTTTCCATGGGGACTCTGGCCACGCCGGAATATTTCATGCAGTTCAGGAAGGAGCAGAATGAGGCTGTCTATGCTGCAAAGGATGTGATAAAATCCGTGCATAGGGAGTATGCTGCCATTTCCAAGCGTTCCTATGGGAATGGCCTTATAGAGAAAGTCGCTCTAGACGGGAAGAAATTCGCCCTCATAACAATCGGTTCTGTAACAGGAACTGCCCGCGAATATCTCCCGAAAGATTTTGGCATAATAAAAGTCAAGGCCATGAGGCCTTTCCCGACGGACGAGGTTATTGGCGTGTGCAAGGAGCTTAGCTCCGTGGGGGTTATAGAGAAGGACATATCGGTTGGTCTGGAGGGGGCGTTATACACTGAGATAAAGGCTGCTCTTTACGGCTCCGGCTGCAGCACGAAGGTCTCCGGCCACATAGCAGGTCTCGGAGGAAGGGATATCACTCCGAAAGACATGCAATCTGTTTTTGAGAAGATCAGGCAGGGCAAGACCGGGACTGAGTGGGTTTGTTAGAGTCTCTAAAAGCTTTAAATATACTTATACTAGATAAATAGGTTATTCTGGATTAAGGAAAGAAGTTGCGAGCAACTTCAATCTAATACAGAAGCCCTGATGCAGCCGAGCTTGGCTAAGGATAAGCCGGCGCTGAAGGACATTAATGCAACATATGAGAGTTTGAAGTTGGCGAAAAGGAGACAGAAGATGTCAAGAGACACCTTCCATCGAAAATCCTTCTCCGCCAAGTCGTATGTTCAAACTGTCATAAGGCGAAAGATATGAAAGTACCTGTTTATAGTCTGAAAGGAGAAGTCAAAA
>JAPLVB010000001.1 GCA_026397335.1 Candidatus Aenigmatarchaeota archaeon | reverse complement strand
AGTCAAAATTTCAAAAATAAGGACAGGTTCTTACCCTCCCATGCGCTTTAGTCTTTTCAAACAGCTCTTTGCAATCATTATAATTTTTCAGATCCTGCTCATTTAGCATAAATGCTCATATTATATTTTTCTTCAAATTTTATAAAACAGAACTTTCCCTAGAGCCAGAAAAAGCAGATAATTATGAAAATTATGAAAAAGGAGCCCTTACCCACGAACATCGCGATAAGAGGCTCCCTTTCCTCTCCCCTCTCCCCTTAGCGGTAATTACTATATATGTATGAGGATATTTAAATACTTTTGTATTATAAAATATATAAATAGTCACAGGAACCTTTATTTCCTGTGGAAAATTGAATAGTGTTTGCTTTGAAACCATTATCTAGAGGGCTTTATCTCCAGAAAGAGAATTGCTTTTAAACCCATTCTTCTTATCTTAATCAGGTGATTTTTATGGCTTATGAGGCAAAGAATTTCGAGCATTTGATAGGAACAGCTGGCTTTAGTGAAATCCTTCTGAAAAACCATTTCACTCTTTACCATGGTTATGTTACTAACACGAACAAGCTTCTGGATGCTTTAAACCTTCTCGCGAAAGAGGGAAGAACGAGCGCGCCTGAATATGCGGAGCTCAAGAGAAGGTTCGGCTGGGAGTTCAATGGCATGAGGCTGCATGAGCATTATTTCTGGAATATGGCGGAATCCCCCAAGCCGCTGGATCATAACTCAGACCTTTACAGGAAGCTCCTGCACGATTTCGGGTCTTTCGAGAACTGGGAAAAGGATTTCCGTGCCATGGGGGCGATGCGCGGAATTGGCTGGGTTGTGCTCTATTATGACCCTTCCGCGGAAAGGCTGCTGAATGTGTGGATAAACGAGCACGACACGGGGCACCTGGCTGGAGCCGCGCCCATGCTCGTGATGGACGTTTTCGAGCACGCATACATGCTTGATTACGGGCTCAAGAGGGCGGATTACATAGAAGCCTTCTTCAGGGCTATAGACTGGAAAGCGTGTGCGGAGAGGTTTGACAGGAAGTAGAATTAACCTCTTTCAGACTTATTTTGCCTTATCAGAAGATTTACGTTCTTCAGGAATTTCCCAGCACTCTCCAGACTTTCTTCAGCAGGCATCAGGTTCGCTTGAGGGAGCTTCCTGTAGGTGAATTTTCCCCTTTTGGATTTCTCCCTCTGGAAAATCCCGAGAAGCTCATCTGCCTTGACCACCATGGACCTGTAGATTTCCAGCAGGGCCTTGTCAATCTTTCCCGATTCAACAAGCCTTTCAAACTCATCTAAGGTTTTCTGGTGCTCCTCCGGCGGCCTTGTCTCTATACCGTTCGTTGTCAGCAGCGCTTTTGCAGAATAGAAAATGCAATAATATGAATTCCCTATAGCATTGCTGAAGAATGTTTGATCTTCTTTCAGGCCCAGATCCAGCTTCATGGCCGGGCTCGGGGAAATCCTGAAAATCATTCTTGCAAGATCCAACTCGTTCTTCGCCCTTTCCAGATAAAGTATATCCCTACCCTCTGAATCCATGCTTATGGGCCTCCCTTAACAACTGATAATATATATCAGGATTGAAAAACAGCATGTGTTTTCTGTATATCTGTTTGCCTAAATTTTCTTCTTCCCTTAATAGCATTTTCATAAAATCGTCAAAGGTTATGCAGTGCTCGTCTATTCTTATTTCATGGTTCAGCTTAACCGCATCCGTATAGGGTTTTATCCTTTTTTCAGCCTGTTCATTTTCCACCAGGAAACAAACATCCATATCCGAGCCTTTTGCCTGCCTGCCCTTGGCATAGCTCCCAAAAACAAGGAGGCAGTAATTCCTCACAGGAACCTTGCTAATTATTTCCATTATTATGTCCAGGCTGGGAAAATTCAGGGACCTTTGGGATTCCAGGTATTGCAAAGCCTGAATAAGGAATGGGTTTTCCAGGTTCAGGCTATACAAATCAAGGTTGCCCTTCCTCTCGGAAAGCAGAAGCCTGTTTTTCACAAGCTCCTTGAGGGAATTGAATACCCAAGGCTTTGTCCTTTTCCCGGTTATTCTCATTATTTCGGATATGCTTAGTTCCCCAAAAGGCCTGTCTTTCCAGGCATCCAGAAGCTCTATCTTCTTGTTCTGTATCATTTTGAATACTTAATATTACTTATTTAAATAATTATCATTACTTTTTTGGATAACTAGAACTCTTCTTCAAGGCTTCCACAATCCTCTCCACAATCTGCTTCTTTGTGAGCTTTGTGGTGTCTATCACGAGGTCATAATGCTTCATGTCTGTGATGTCAAGATTGTAGTATTTTTTGTATCTGAACCTGTCGCTTTTCTCCCTGTTCACAAGCTCCCTTTCTGCATCATTGAGAGAGGAATAGCCCTCTGACTTACGCTCATCCCTGAAAACCCTTCTCGCGCGGGTTTCCAGGTCCGCATGCAGGTATATTTTGAAGGAATGTGGGATGAAATAAAAGGAAGTTCTTCCATCAATCACAAAATTACCCTTTTCCTTTCCCAGCTTCCTCTGCAGTTCATCAGGCTCTCTATCAGTCCACTTCTCCCTCTCTCCCAGCTTGTTCAGCTGGATGAGGGTGAGGCCATGTTTCCTAGCGATTTTCCTTCGTAGGTCTCCGACAGAATAGTGCTTGTATCTGAGCCTTTTGGCAAGAAGCTTTGAGATTGAGGATTTGCCTGAGCCTGCCTGCCCCTGGATGGTTATTATCATACCTTATCTGTTTGTCCGGCCGGGCTTATATAATTCAGAAATAAAGCTGGGAATTCTGTAATCCTGCATCTTGTTGTAAACATTCAG
>JAPLVB010000007.1 GCA_026397335.1 Candidatus Aenigmatarchaeota archaeon | reverse complement strand
AGCCTCAAGAAGATAGCGAATGAGTATGACAGGTTCCTCGGGCAAGTCAGCCTGATGCCTGCCATAGGAAAGTCATTCGGAATCGTCCTGGGCCAGAGGGGAAAGATGCCAAAGCCCATACCCCCGAAAGCCAGGATAGAGACGTTCATAGAGGCGGCAAGAAGGACCGTGAAAATCTCACTCAAGGAGAGCCCGGTCATTCATGTTCCCGTAGGCACAGACAGCATGGAAGATGAGAAGGTGGCAGCCAACATGGAAGCCATTTTCAACTTCCTTAAGGAGAAGCTTCCAAAGGGCAGGAACAACATGAAATCAGCCTACATAAAGTTGAGCATGGGGCCTGCAGTAAAGGTAAGGATAGATTGACATGGTTTCCGAGAAGAAAAAACAAACAGTGAAAGAAGTCATGGAGCTTATACACAAACACAAGGTTATAGGAATCCTTGACATGCACAAGCTTCCTGCAAAGCAGCTTTACGAGCTGCGAAAAAAACTGAAGAGCCACGCCATGATAAGGGTGGTCAAGAAGCGCGTGATAAAGCTCGTGCTTAGCGATTCCAAGCTGAACGGGATAGAGCAGCTCACGGAGAAAATGCGCTGGGAACCGGGTCTCCTGTTCAGCAATGAGAACCCTTTCAAGCTCGCTGCAATGCTTGGGGAGTCCAAATCGACAGCAGCAGCCAAACCAGGGGACATAGCCCCGCATGACATAGAGATAAAGGCCGGCCCAACCAGCCTTCCTGTAGGGCCTGCCATAGGAGAGCTGCAGAGGCTCAAAATACCTGCAGGCGTGGAAGGCGACAAGATCGTAGTGAAGAAAGACACTATAATAGTGAAAAACGGCGAAGTAATCCAGAAGCCGGTTGCAGAGGTGCTTGCCAAGCTCGGGATAGAGCCCATGGAGATAGGGCTCAACCTTCTGGCAGTCTGGGAGAACGGGATAATCTACCCGAAAGACATACTCTCAATCCCCCCGAGCAAATACCTGGAAGACCTTAAGCTTGCGCATTCGAGAGCCTTCAATCTCGCGTTCAGCATAAATTACTACACAAGCCAGAATATTCCACTGTTCCTTTCAAAGGCCCACCGCGAGGCCCTTAGCCTTGCGGACAGCGCAGGAATAGTCCTGCCTGAAACCATACCAGGGCTTTTTGCAAAGGCAAAAGCACAGCACGATGTTTTGGAAGGAAAGGTGAAGATTGAACCAAAACAAGAAGAAACCAAGGAAGAGCAAAGTTAATGGTTAGATTGAAGTTGGCGAAGCCAACTTCTTTCCATGATTCGGAGGTGCACTATGGAAATGATATATGCAGCGCTTCTGCTTCACAGCGCTGGTAAGAAAGTGGATGAGCACTCCCTTACAAAAGTCTTGGAGGCAGCAGGAGCAAAGTCAGACCATGCAATGGTCAAGGCGGTTGTCTCAAGCCTGGAGGGAGTGAACATTGACGACGCGATAAAGCAGGCTATCGTCACGTCAGCGCCAGCTGTCGCAACGTCAGAAGCAAAGGAAGAGAAGAAAGAGGAAAAGAAGGAAGAAGACACAGCCAAGAAGGCCGAAGAGGCTGCGGCTGGGCTTTCAAGCTTGTTCGGTTGAACAGCTTGAAGGAAGTAGACTCGGTCTACTTTTATCTTTCTTTACGCAACCAAGAGGTAGATATGCAAAAGACCCATCTCTTCAGGGTGAAACCGAACGAAGAGCTGCTCACAGCAATAAAAACCTTTTGCGAGAAAAACAAAATCCACTCTGGAGTAATCACACAAGTAATCGGCTCTTTCTCTTCAGTCAAACTGAATTTCCTTAAGTCCCTTCCCGGGAATTACATAACCAAGGAATTCAAGAACCTCCATGGTCCGCTTGAAATCGTTGCAGGCCAGGGAACAATAGCCACCATGGAACAAACCAACGAGCTTGTTCTGCATATACACATTCTTGTCTCGGATGAGAACAAGGCGATAGGTGGCCACCTCACAGAAGGGAATGTTTTCTCAACAGCAGAAGTTTTCATACAAGAACTGGATTATCCGGTGAAGAGATACTTAGACGAATATACCGGATTGAGAGAATTGGTGAAATAATTTTAAGGACCGCTAACTCCACCATAAGCACCGCCGGTAGCAGCAGGTGTTGAAACAGGAGCAACAGGCACTGCATCAAAGCCAGCCATTCCCAGACTATATTCATTAGCAGCAGTTGTTTCTAAGATGGAGAATCCACCACTCCCAGCTCCTGTACCAGTACCAGTTGCACTCGCTCCTCCCGAACTCAATCCACCAACCGCCCCTGAAACGCCCACAGCACATGTTACGCTCCCGTACAGCTTCCCAATTGTGTAAACCCAGTTAGTGCCAGAGCTTGTTGCGCTTGAAAGCGCTCCAAATCCTTCTGCCGCGCATATAGCTTGTTTTTCGGCTTGGAGCTGCTTTATTTTTCCATCTATGCTTTCAAGCTTGCTCAAAACATATCCAAGTCCGCAGCCGCCGATTATAGCAGCAATTGTTGCTATTGTTCCAAGTTTCAAGGTGCATCCAGTGCTGGAAAAGCATGAGATAATGAACAATATCCAGAAAATCAGAGATATTAAGAAAAATATCACCGCTAGCACAGTGTAAAGCGTTTTATCACTCTTCAGCTTCTTTATCTTCTTGTCAAGGCTCGCCTGCTGCTGGATGCAGGAGGCGACTGCCTCTGAATAGGCCCTTTTTATGGTGAATGTGGAAGTGTCAGAGACATTCTTGACTGCGAGAGCCCCATTAATAGTGTATGCCAGGCTCATTTTCAGCTCTATGGTTCTGTTTTCATTTCCTGGTGTGGTCTGGTTGGATTTCTCAAGGATGAAGGCGCATGAATAATTTCCGATTCCCTCGCCTGTTTTGTAGCAGTTCAGGGAGGTGGAGTTCGTGTATACGCCTCCGGAGTTAACACTGTAATAAGCATCTATTATTTCAAGGTCAGATGGAGGGTTCAGGATTACAGGGTAGACTTTCATGGATGAAGTGAATGTGCATTGCTTTCCAATCTGCAAGATTATGCAGTTGACAGGGTTTGGCTGCACCTCGCGGATTCTCATGTTTATTAAAGATACAGAGAGGCACTCACCTTTCGGGCTCTTGCCTGTGTAGCAGAAATAACCCCTTCCAAAGTCCTGGCTGCATTCGCAGTCTATGCAGCAGTTTCTTGAGGCCTCGTCTATACTCCTTTCGCAAACACCATTGCCGCATTTCGGGACAACATTTATCTCCACCTGCGGAATTGAAGAAGAGAACTGGTCAATCTTTTTGGAGGGACCGTTATTGTAAGATAAAGAGAGGTTAAGTGAATTCGGGCCTATAGTTATTTTCCTTGTTTCAGGATCATAGAAGGATGATGTGTTGTAATCTATCGGGGGAACAGTAATCTGGCAGAGGAAGTTGTATGCTGAACTGCTTCCTGTGATTTCTTGGCATGAGGCATAACAGGGAACCCCGCCCAGGGAACTGCTGAAAACACATGCAGGGGATATCTCAATGCCTCCAGGCCTGCCGCTAATACGGCCAGTTACGTTTATCACATGCTCCAGATAAGAATCTGTAAAGTCAGCCGAACTTGTGCTGTCTATCACAACCTGAGGATTTGATTTGCATGAATCCCCCTGGCTATTGTATGCGAGGTTTTGCGTGTCACAATACTGGCCTTCTGCACAGGGGCAATCGTAGCAGCAGGTCGCGCTTGTCTCATCCGGGTCGCATTTCTTGTCCCCGCACCAGTGGGCACCTATGGTTATTGTAGTGAAGGAGTTGCTCAGGACTTTCTGGATAGTGTTATAGCTGCCGTTTGTATATCTTACGGAAAAATTCAGGACAGGGTATAGGCTGTAGCTTTTCAGAGGGTCATAACCAGCCACAGTAAAGCTCATGGAGCAGCTTGAATTGTATACAGAAGGGTCGCTTGAGACCACATTGGAGCAGGAAACATCACATGTTGCGGAACAAGCCTGGCTGTCGCTTCTTGAGCATTTTATAGAGCATGAGTCATCAGTAACAGTGAGAGTAACAGGGCTGTTGGTTACCTGCCCGAAAAACTTCACTGAGTCTCCCGGAGTGTGCGTGTAAAATTGTGATGGAGTGACAACGGAAGCAATAAGGTTACCATTTGAGGGATCTGTCTTGCATGAGCCTGTTTGTGGATTTTGGGAATCACAATATCCACTAGGACAACCGCAGTCATAGCAGCATACGCCTGGGCTCTCTCCAAGCGAGGATTCGCATGCACCATTTCCGCAGGCATATGAGCCTATGGTAACGTCCGGGAAGGGAACAGCTAGAACTTTTGTTGCTGTATTCTTGCCGTCAGGGTAGGTTATCGTGAGATTTATGTAGTTTGGACCCACCCTGTAGGTTCCTGCCTGGCAGTTGGGAACAGCAGGCACCGTGACAGGACAGGTGAAAATAGAGCCAGGAGCAGCCGCGCAAGAAGTTCCCTGGTAAGGATTGGAACCTAGTTTGTATTTTCCTGCTGACAGTGTCATCCCTGTCGGAGGATTGTTAACCTTGACTGTTATATTAAGAACATGCTGCTGGTTGCAGTTGCTTACTGTTGTCTGCGGGGTGCCGTATAAAGCAAGGGAGATTCCAGAGGATTGTTTGCAACTGGTTCCTGCATCACAGTAATAGCCGGCCTGGCATGGGCAGTCTGTGCAGCAGTTTGCCTGGCTTTCTCCAAGCCCGGACTCACAGTTGCTGTTCCCGCAAATATAGTTCGGATTGAGGTTGAGAGCCACAGGAGAGAATATCTGGGTGGTCATGTTCCCGAAAGCGAACCCGTAATCCTGGTCCAGGCTTGTAATTTGGTTCTGCTGGATTTCGGCTGGAGTGAACTGCTGGCTCTCGATCCCGCTCAGGGTGGACTTTATCAGATAAAGTGCAGAGGCTGCAGGGAAAACAACCCTCGTGACCCATTGCGGGTTGAAAGGGACCATACGATTGCTTGTTATGAAATTCCCTATGGTCGCAACATCATCTATATCCTTTGCATGGATCTGTATCTCCCCAATCTGGCTCTCATAAGGAGTGTAAGTGGAGGAGTCAGTTCTCTCAATCCAGTGCCAGAATCCCGTCCAGAACACCTTCCCGGAAACGGTGATTTTTGCAAGAATAAGGAAGTTCGCTCTTTGCGGGTAGCCTGTTGTTCTATCAGCAACCATGCTCCATGGATAGCTTCCTCCGAAAGAGGATTCTGAGATATCCGGAGTAGTGGTGGAAGCGCATGCAGTCGGAGCAAGACCCCTGCACTTGTAAACATAAACCTTCTGGATGGAAGTGGAGCTTGTCCCGTTGGTTACATTTATCTTCACATTGCCACTCTCTACCGAAACTGTTCTGGAAACAAATGTCTGCGGGTTGTACTGAACGGACGACTGGTAAACACCGTTATAGTATATCTTCACGTTAGTGGCAGAGGTCACCGGAATCGAGAAAACTAAATACGAGGTAACTATTGCGAATATCCCTATCAACAGCAATTTGTAATTCATTTGCATATCACCTTGGTATCACAGCTGGAAATCCAGCCGGAAAGAGATTGTTTTATCTGGTCAAGATTGCAGCAAGTCGTGCAATCAGGCAAAGGATCTGTTCCACACTGCTGGCTGCATCCTGAGGGATAAGAAGAGCCAGAGGGGCATGTGCAGAACAGATTGGCTATATCCGGGTTGGTGCAGCTCGCCTTTACTTCCTCCCATATAATCTTGAGATTCTCGCAGGTGCATGAAGTGACGAAAGTGGTTTTTGGATACGGATTCTCAGAGATAGGCTCTATCTGGCATCCCCTGAGGTCTTGTGCAAGGGCAAGCTTCTTTGATTCTGGAATCAGGTATTCAGGCGAAGTTTCAGGGATATGTATGTATATGGATTTTGCGGATGATTTCAGGGTATATGGGGTTATGAAGCCGCCTGTCTCCTTCATTATGTTCAGGTTCATCGTGGTGGCATTGGTGTCATAATTCCCTGATGGTATGAAGTCTGAATTCACGCTGTCCAGGACGTTCCCCATGCACCCGGAAGCGCACTGTGTGCATGCATTAACATCAAGGCTCCTGCTGCACTGGTCCAGGCATGCTTGGTCTGTGCAGTTTTCAGGCACACTCTCAGAATCTATGTTTGTTATCATGTATGGGACACCTCCCGATACCATATCCAGAAACGCATAATCAGTGACTTTTCCTATGACACACTTTTTGATGGGCCCCTGCTCGGTTATTGTGACTCTCCTGAAGTTCGCTGTGATATTTGTGATTGAGCGCAGGGCATATACTCCATTTATGGCGGAAGATGAGACGTTCTGGTTGTAGTAATCATAGCTGGAATTCTTGTATATGTTCAATTCGCTCGTTCCGCATTTTATTTTCCCTTCTATAGCTCCTGTTATATCAGAGGTTCCTATTCCGCATTCTCCGAAAGTTGCCACAGCTCCTTGAATAGGGTTGCCTGCCTCATCAGTGACCTTTATCTTTGCAGAACAACCAGCATCCTTGCACGGATCCTTGGCCTCGCGTATATCTTCGCATTTTCCTGGCTGCATCTTCCCGCCTGAATTGTCAACAAAAACAAGGGCAGCAAAGTTGAATGAATGGCCGGAAGGCGTATCTTTAACCCTCACGATAACAGGATAGGATATCGCGTAAGACATGCTGTACACTCCGAGGCATTTTGAAGCTGTCCACATCGTGCTTGTATAAGCGCGCTTGGTGTTCCTTGCCACTACGCTTCCCTGTGTGCTGAACTGGAAATCATCAGGCAGATACATGCCTATCTCAAGATCCCTGTACTCATTATCCATAATCTCCCTGTTTATTGCATACACCTTGGGCTTGCTGGTGTCTACAGGCATGTTCTGCCACCACAAGGTTTGGGTGAGTACATACTCTGCAATCTCTTTCAGGTAGAAAGAAATCTGGTTAGGAGTCCTGTATATTGTTTCCCCGCAATCCGTGAGAAATCCTCCTGTGGGCAGCTTCGGATGCCCGTCTCCAGCATCCTTTGACATGTATACAGAGGCTGTTGTGAAAACCTCCAGAAAACGCTTGGAAGACTGTGCCTTTGAGAAATCACTCGCAAAATCATAAATCTCCCCGAGCTTGCTGTCAAGGGAGATTTTGTAAGGGTAAAGCTGGCTTGACATGGCATAGCCGTCAACCTTGGTGGGAAGGTTCACGGTTATCTCTATCTTGTGCGGGTCTGTCAAAATATTGACTGAGACGGAAAGCCTAGAAAGGTCGAAGGTCGCGTTTTTGTAGGTGTCTGTTATCTCGTTTATGTGGGTTTCTATATAATGCTCCAGAGAAAGCTTGAACCAGCGTGTTACATCCTGCCTGGAAGGCGTAAGATTGTTCTGGCACATTGTCCAGTATGGTATCCCTTCATCCATGAAAACCACAAAAGGAGGTATATTATATGTTCCATTTCCAAGAAGCTCCGCAGTCGGATAACCCCCATGCGTTTCCATAACCTTTAGTGTGTAGTCAGCGCCTTTGCTTGTCATGGACAAAAAGGATTCCTGGACAGCCTTCTGCTTGCCGAAAATACCCCCAGGCACATTTGATGACCCGAAAATCCCCGATTGAGTTGCGTAGTAAATGGTTACAAGGGCAAGAAGAATAATACCCACAATCACAACGAACTCAGCCTGGGCCTTTTTTACCATCCGTACACCAAAAGCGATTAACGACAGAGAGTGTCAGGAGACACATTCATCTAATTTATAATATTATCTTACTTCCAATATATAATAACCTGCCAACCGGTTGGGGTGGATTATGTTTACAAAAGAGATTCTCAAGAAACAGTTTGCGAAGGAATGGAAGAAGCATTACCAGCTTGAAATCTTCCGTGAGAAAGGCTTCATTCGCAAAACCTGCCCGAAATGCGGAAAGAATTTCTGGACGCTTGATTCCGAGAGAATCTTGTGCGGCGATCCTCCATGCGAGAATTACGGGTTCATAGGAAAACCCATAACAAAAAACAAATGGGACTATGTCCAGACATGGAAGGAGTTCGAGTCCTTTTTTCGCAAGAACGGGCACAGTTCGATTCCCAGATATCCTGTGATAGACAGGTGGAGGCCTGACCTGTTCTTTACTATTGCTTCAATCCAGGACTTCCAGAGAATAGACCAAGGAAACATAGTTTTTGAGTATCCTGCAGACCCGCTTGTTGTCCCGCAGGTTTGCCTGCGTTTCCCGGATATTCCCAACATAGGGGTTACTGGCAGGCATCACAGCTCCTTCATAATGTCAGGCCAGCATTCCTTCGGGAGCTACTGGAAGGACAGGTGCATTGAACTGAATTTCAGGTTTCTAACAAAAACCATGGGCATTCCGGAGAAGGAGCTTGTCTACACAGAAGACGTCTGGGCAATGCCGGACTTCTCAGCTTTCGGTCCCTGCATGGAAACTTTCTCCAAAGGTCTGGAGCTTGTTAATTCTGTTTTCATGCAGTTCACGAAAAAAGGCCAGTCTTACGTAGAGCTTCCGGAGAAAGTAATAGACGTGGGATGGGGACATGAAAGGCTTGTGTGGTTTTCAAACGGAACGCACACAGGCTATGATGCTGTTTTTGAACCGGTTATAAAATGGATGAAGGCAAAATCAGGCCTGAAAGAGACAGAGCTATTTGACAGGTATTCTGTAATGGCAGGCAGCCTCAATTTTGATGAGATAAAGGATGCAAGAAAGATAAGGGAGGATATAGCGAAAAAGCTCGGCGTGAGCGTAAAGCAGCTCAATGATATAATAGAGCCCATGCAGGCGCTTTACGCGATTGCAGATCACGTGAAAACCTTGCTTTTTGCAATATCAGATGGCGGGATTCCTTCCAATGTAGGAGGCGGCTACAATCTGCGTGTCCTTCTGAGGAGGGCGTTATCCTTCATAAAAGAGTTCGGATTCCAGTTCACGCTGGATGAGATTGCAGAGTTCCACTCAAAGCATCTGAAGCCGATTTTCCCGGAGCTGCGCGAAGGCCTTCCCTCACTTTCAAAAATCCTTGAAATCGAGAAAGTACGATATGAAAAAACCCTGGAAAAAGCCGCACAGCTTATCCAGAAGGAAGCCAAGCGCGGAAGGATAGATGATGAGACCATGATAAGGCTCTACACTTCAAACGGCATAACTCCAGAGCTTATAGAGAAGGTCGCGAAGTCGGAAAATCTCGAAATCCAGATACCTGAAGATTTCTATTCAATCCTCACCTCACAGCACATGACAGGAAAGAAAGAGGAAGAAGAAGAGATGAAGATGGACGTTTCCGGGATAAAGAAAACCGAGGCGATTTTTTATGAAAAGCCTTATCAGGTGGACTTTAGGGCAAAGGTTCTAAAAGCAAGCAGAACCAACAAGGGAATGTGGTTGGTTCTTGACAAAACATGCTTTTATCCAGAGGGCGGTGGGCAGCCTGGAGATAGAGGATTCCTGAAATCCAATGGCAAGAGGATTGAGGTAAGCGACACGCAAAAAATAGGAGAGGTTATCATGCACAAAGTTTCCTCACCAATAAAACCTGGAACTTTTGTTGAAGGAGCAATAGACTGGGACAGGAGATACCAGCTCATGAAAATGCATACAGCCACTCACATACTTGGCGGCGCTGCGCGAAACGTTCTAGGCAAGCACATATGGCAGGCAGGGGCGAAAAAAGGACTGGAATCCTCGAGAATCGATTTTACACATTACCAGCCTTTTACCCAGGAGGAGACGGAAAGGATAGAAAAGAAAGCGAACGAGATTGTTAAAAGAAATCTCAAAGTGAATATGCAATTCATGCCAAGGAGTGAAGCAGAATCCAAATACGGGTTTGTCCTTTACCAGGGAGGAGCCTCGCCTGGAAAGATGGTAAGGGTTGTGAATGTAAGCGAAGGCTTTGATGCAGAGGCGTGCGCAGGAACCCATGTTCAAAACGCAGGAGAGATAGAGATAATAAAGATAATTAGAGCAGACAGGATACAGGACGGGATTAACAGGATAGAGTTCACATGCAGCAAAAAAGCCTCTGTTTTCGAGAAGGGACAGGAATCCCTTTTCAAGGAGGCGGTAGAAAAGATAAAGGCAATAGATGTTCTGAAAGATTCCGCAAGCGACCTTTCAGCTGAGAACGTGCAGAGGGAGATTCAGTCTGCTGCTGAAATCTTCTCCGTAGATTCGAACATGCTTCCCAAGACCATAGAGAGATTCAGCCGGGAGATACGGGAGAACCAGGAAGAGATAAACAAATTGAGGGAGCGGCTCGGAACGAGGAAAATCTACCTGTGGCAGGAGGAGGGTATAAAGATCATACTGTCAAAACCAGGCAAAACCCTCCCGGCGCTTTGCCAGACAATTTTTTCAATATGGAAAGAGCAGTCGAAGATTACCGAAAGGCTGAGAGCAGACCTCGCTAAAGCAGAGGGCAAAAAGCTTATAGGCAAAGCCAAGGAAAATCAGATATTCGAGATTATACCCGCTGAGAGGAAGATGCTCATAGAAATAGCAAATGAGATAATCTCGCTGAAGCCATCTCTGACCGTGATACTTGCAAACCAGGCAGGGGAGATTGTTTGCATGAGCAAATCAAAGAATTCCGGCCAGCTGGTAAAGGAGATATGCCAGAAGGCCGGAGGCTCGGGCGGAGGAAGCCCGCAGCTGGGTCAAGGGAAGCTTGAACTCTCAAAGCTGCTGAAAATCATGGATAAAGAGCAATAGAATGACTGGAATTTCGTTTGAATTTGTGAAGCAACTTCGTTCTCAAGCCCGCTTTCTTTCAAACAATTCTATTCTGGCATAAGGCATTCTGGCGGCTGGGCTATTGCAATTCCGCAGAACGTGCTCATCAGATTCTGTTCACTTAAAGTCATGTTGCCAATATTTTCTATCTTTCCGCCAGCGCCAATAATCTGTATGGAAGTCTCATTCGCCTTTACTTCCTCAAGAACAACAAACTCATTCATCCTCTGGGCAAACCCCTCAAGAGTGGTAATCTTCTGAGGGCATTCCGTACAGTTTTCCGCGTATAAAAATTCTATCAGGACCCTCCCGTTTTGCAAAACATAGACAGTCTCATCAGTAGTGAGCTGCCTCGTCACAATACTCGGAATATCGAATCCTGGATTCGTGTTTGGATTCTGGTTCATTGCGCTGTTCAGTGCGAACCCTGCAGCAGACAACACCATAATAAGACCGATAAATATTGCCATTATCCTTTCCTTTGCCATGTTACCACTACGCCAAATTTGGAGTCAGCATTTATAAATCAGTACCTTTCTTTGTGTATGTGCCCGTTCAGGCGTTTCGGTTTCTTTGGAATAGAAGAAGGATAACCAATGGGGATTATAGCCAAGGGCCTTACGTGCTCCGGAAGGGATAAAATGGATTTTACCTTATCCTCGCTGAACGCTCCCACCCAGCAAGTCCCCAAATCCATGTCACAGGCAGCAAGCATGATGCTCTGCGCAGCTGCTGCAGTATCCTGTATGGAATAAAGATTCTCACCCCGGCTTCCGTATGCAGCAGAAATCCTTTTGAGGTCAGAACACACCACTATCACAACAGGGGCCTGGGCGACAAACCCCTGGCCAAGAGCAGCTTCAGACAAGGACTTTTTGTTCTCCGGACTCCTGACAACCACAAATTCCCAATCCTGTGTATTGCCTGCAGATGGCGCGTTTACGGCCGCCTCAAGAATTTTGTTTATCAATCCGTCCGGAATCGGATCCGGCTTGTACGACCTCACGCTTGTCCTCGCCTTTATACAGTCCAGAGTTTCCATATTTAAACTTTGACTGGAATTTTAATGTAAAACAACTAAACATTCTGCATACAGTTGTTTTACAGACGTGAGTCACTCAGTACAGTTTATTTAGTTGACTCACATTAAATATGCAGATTTGCACAGTGGGTGAAATATGAAAAAATGGCAGCATTACTCGAAATATCTGGATACAGGGGACTGGCATTCCCACACAAAGTACACAGACGGCAGGAATACAGTAATGGAAATGTGCCGTCAGGCAGAGAAGAACGGGCTGAAACTGATAGCATTTACAGAGCACGTCCGGAGGAGCCTTTCCTATAATTTTGACAGCCTGCTCAAAGATGCCAGTAATGCAAGGAAAAAATTCCCGGAACTGAAGATACTTGTGGGCTGCGAGGCAAAGGTTCTTGACCCGGAAGGAAGCCTGGATGTCTCGGATGAGATTCTGAAGAAATGCGACATCGTTCTCGGGACGTTTCACAGCTTTCCAGCATCCGAAAAAAAAGACCTGGAAAATGCGCTGAGGAATATGCTCAGGAACCCTGCTTTGGATATATGGACACACCCCATAACCCTTTTCCAGAAATGCCCTCTTTGCGAGAAAGATGCTTGTGAAATGATAAAACTGTGCATAAAGAACAACGTGCTTGTTGAGAACAACATTCGCCCTCGTTACAGGTTCCCGAAGCTTATAGAAGCTTGCAGGAGAATGGATGTAAAGATGGTGACAGGCTCTGACGCGCACGGGGTGGAGGATTTGAGAATATTAAACCAGGATTGAAATTATAAGTGATACTATGCTTGAGATTCTTGCAGCAGCCATGGTCTCCTTCCTCTTCACAATCTTCTTCATCCCGAAATGGATAAAGAGAGCCAAGCAGTTCGGCCTGGTAGGGAAGGACATGAACAAGTACGACAAGCCCGAAGTCGCTGAGGCAGGAGGGATTGTTGTAATATTCGGCGTGCTTGCAGGAATCCTTTTTTTCATGTTCCTTGATACATTCTTCCTCAAAACAGGCGTAAATGAGGCGCTGGTTTTTGCAGCCCTGCTCACGGTTCTTCTTGCAGGATTCCTTGGATTCATAGATGATGTTCTTGGATGGAAGAAGGGCCTCAAGAGGTGGCAGAAACCCATCCTCACGATACCCATGGCCATCCCCCTGATGGTCATAAACGCAGGCCAGTCAACCATGAACATCCCGATTCTCGGGAGCATAGACTTCGGAATAATCTACCCCCTTGTCATAGTGCCGATTGGGATAGTAGGCGCGGCAAACGGGTTCAACATGCTTGCAGGCTTCAACGGCCTGGAGGCAGGAATGGGAGCAATCGCTTTGGGGGCGCTTGGAACAGTGAATCTGCTTAAAGGAGATATCTGGCTCGCGGCCATAGCGTTTGCTGCCGTGGCAAGCCTGCTGGCATTCCTTGTTTTCAACTGGAATCCTGCAAAAATATTCCCAGGAGATTCCCTCACTTACGGGATAGGAGCCTTGATAGCAGTCATAGCAATCCTCGGGAACATGGAGAAAATAGGACTGATACTTTTCATACCATTCATAATAGATGCCCTGATGTCCCTTCTCCCTGAGGCAAGGGGGAACAGGAAGGTCGAGGCATTCGGGAGGGTGAACAGGGACAGCAGTCTCGAGATGCCCTACAGCCGCATTTTAAGCTTCGAGCATTTCGGGATTTTTACGCTGAAGAAGCTCAAGAAAAAGGTATACGAGAGCGATGTGACGATTTTCTTCCTGGTGATGGAGCTGGCGCTCTCGGCAATTGTGTTCGCGTTCTTCGTATAGAATAAGAATTCTCCGAGCGTGTAATTATAAATCACTGCAAACCAAATATGCGCATGGCAGACGTCATTGTCAAAAAATCGCATATAGAAGGCAAAGGGGTTTTCGCAGCTCGCGATTTCAAAAAGGGTGAAGTTGTCATAGAATGGAAGACTTCAAAACCATTAAAGATAGAAGAAACGAGAAATCTTCCCAAAAGCGAAAAGCGATACTTGTCGTATATAGGGAATGGCAGGTGGGTTCTGCAGAAACCTCCTGCGCGATTCGTGAATCACTCGTGTGAAGCAAACACCTACATGGAAAACAAAAAAGATATAGCAAAATGTAATATCAAAAAAGGAGAAGAAACAACATCAGACTATTCTTTAGAAGGGATTGCAAAATGGAAATTCAAATGTCACTGCGGTAGTAAATATTGTAGAAAAATAGTTTATGGGGATTTCTCGAAATTGGATGCAAAAACCCGTAAGAAGCTAGAGCCATATTTGCAAGATTGGTACAAGAAAGAGCATCACAAATGAGGATTAGCAAAGCCTTCATTCCATCTTGAGGAACCAGCTTCCCTTCCCGTCAGAATAAACCTCTTCCCAGAACCTCTTCATCACAGTTCCCCATTTCACTTGGGGAACCTGGATTTTTTCTCCAAGGCTGATTTTGAGACCCAGATAAGGGAGGTTCGCTCCTGCGCCTACGCATGCCACAGTCGTTCCTGCTAGCCTAGGCTGCACTTCTATAAGCTTTGCTTCTCCGGACTGTCCGGAACCCGAGTACCTGAACTGGATATTTGCATTGAAGTTCAGGCCGAGCCTTTTTGCAACAAGCTCTGTCTTCTGTATAACTTCTGCGTTTTTCTCGATAACAGCAACGGTTGAGACGCCCTGCTTGGTCACGACTCTCAGCCGTGGTATGGTTATAACAGGTCTTCCCTTTTCAAGAAGTATGTCTACTGTATATTCTTTCCCTTCAAGATATTCCATAACAAGCAGTTCAGGAATCTGGGATTTTTTCTCATATTCCTTGAGTATTCCCATTATGTCACCAAAGTCCGCAAAAGCAGAATCAGGCTTTTCCTTGAACAATATTTCTCCTCTGCTGGCTGAAGGCTTGAGTATTCGGAAGCCTCTCATACCATAACTCACAGATGGCTTGAAACACACCGGCTTTTTGGGGAACCCGAGCTTCTTCACAACCCTTTCGAACTCTGCTGAGTTTTTTGCAAACCCGAATTCAGGCGTTATGCCGTCATTCCTGAAAAATTCGTAGCACTTCCCTTTGTTCTGGCTCGTTTCTATGGCTTTGGGTTCTGACAGAGCAACTCTTGTTCCCAAGGATTCGAATTCTTTCTTGGCCTTGGATAGCGGAAGCAGCTCAGGATCCACCCAGGAGAACAGAACAGAAGGCCTTTCCTTCCTGCATATTTCAAGCATTTTAGGGATGAAATCAGGACTGTCTCCCCTCGGTATAACATAGCATTTGTTCGCAAGATGGAAGCCGTAAGCCTCTGGATTTATGTCAGCAGTTATTATCCTGAGCTTCCTTCCCTCTTCTCGTGCCCCTATACGCAGTGCCTTTATCAGGCCGTAGTTACCTGGCGCACCGGCGCCTGTTGCAAAAACAGTAAACATTTCCATAAACTCGAATAGTAATTTAATCTTTATAAGCTAAATAATTCCAGAAAACATATGTACTGACGCTGTTGGTGAAAAAGAATGAACCGCATACTTTTCCTGAGCGCGCATCCTGACGACTTTGAGACAGGTGCAGGAGGATTTTTCGCAAGGATAAAACAAAAAGGAGGAGCAGATTATTTTAACCTTGTTTTCAGCGAATGCTCTGAACAAAAAGGGAATGATGGCATAGTTCAGGAATTCCATGAGTCCATGAAGATTCTAGGGATAGAAAAAGGCAAGTTCCAACTGCTTGACTTTCCCAATACAAAATTCCCGGAAAGCGCAGCAAAGATAAGGGAGGCCATGGAGAGAATAAGAGATGATTTCAAGCCAGATACAATATTTACCCATGATATAGAGAACCTCCACCAGGACCATAAATGCGTCAGCGAGCAGGCCCTGCGGGTATTTAAAATACAGTCCATGATAATGTACCAGGATATTAAAAGCACCCCACACTTCATGCCAAACATGTTCGCGCAGCTCACAAAGGAACAGCTTGAAAGGAAGATTAAGGCTCTTGAGTGCTACAAAACACAGTTCAGGAGATACTACCACGACACGGAGTTTGTGAGGGCTATGGCAAGAGTCCACGGGAAAAGGATAAATGCAGAGTTTGCAGAAGCTTTTCGCGCTTACCAGTATTCGATTTAAGAAAAGAAGGCGGAACGCTAGAAGGAAGGCGTCAGCAGACGCCTTCAAGCTCAAATCCGCCTTCAATCGAAGGTAGAGGAGAAATATGATAAAAGTCGGCGTTATAGGCGTAGGAAACATGGGCAAGCACCATGCAAGGGTTTACTCAAAATTAAAAGGATGCAGGCTTGTGGGTGTATGCGATATTGATGAGGGGCAGGGAAAGAAAATAGCAGAACAGTACGGATGCGCATACTACAAAAATTACAAGGAAATGCTCAAACAGGATATAGATGCGATTTCCATAGCAGTGCCAACCGTATTCCACAGGGAAGTAGCCCTTGCATGCATAAACGCGGGCAAGCACATACTTGTTGAAAAACCCATAGCAGATACCATAGAAAGCGCAAGAGAAATAATAAATGCTGCAAAAAAGATGAGGGTGAAGGTGGCGGTCGGGCATGTGGAAAGATTCAATCCAGGAGTCCAGAGGCTCAAGAGCATGATGAAAAAAGGCGAGCTGGGAACAATAACAACTATTCTTGCAAGAAGGGTCGGGGTTTTCCCCCCTCAGATAAAAGACGCGAATGTGATAATCGATCTGGCTGTGCATGACATAGACATTCTAAATTACCTTCTTGGCAAAACCCCCACGAGAATACATGCAGAGGCAGGAAAGGCCCTGATAAACAGGAGGGAGGATTACGCAGACATTCTCCTGAAGTATGACGGCATAAACGCATTCATACAGGTAAACTGGATAACTCCCATAAAGATAAGGAGCCTTGCAATCACAGGGACGAAGGGATACGCAGAACTGAATTATGTGACCCAGGAATTCATGCTTTACAAGAGCAAGTATGAAAGGAACTTTGAGACATTCGAGGATGTGATAAAATTTGCAGAGCCGGAAATTGTCAAAGTGAGGCTTAGGAAGTCCGAGCCCCTGAAGGAGGAGCTCAAGAATTTTATTTCATGCATAAAATTAAATAAAAAACCCCTTGTTTCCGGGGAAGATGGACTGAAGGCGCTTGAGCTGGCGATGGAGATAGTGAAGTCATATGGGAAATGATTTTGGAAAGAAGAAGGAAAATAGAATGAAGTCGGCTTTACCAACTTCCAACGAGCATCCTTCTTCAAACGGAAAGTTCGTGCACAGGACAGCTGAGGTTTCGGAAAAGGCCGCGGTAGGGGAAGGAACAAAGGTCTGGAACAATGCACAGATAAGAGAACAGGCTTCTGTGGGCAGGAACTGCATAATAGGCAAAAACGC
>JAPLVB010000012.1 GCA_026397335.1 Candidatus Aenigmatarchaeota archaeon | reverse complement strand
GTGGTAGGACATACATTATACGTCCTTATTATGGAAGGGTACATGGATTTGAAGTCAAACACAGCCACATACGAATGCAGCCTTTTGTCCGGCTCAAGCACAAACCCGCCTTTAAGATCCTTCCCCATGGCAGCCTCCCTCTTGCCCACATCAGAGGGTTCTGGCCTGCACGGCAGTATGTAGCCCCGCTTGTTGAACTCCTTCAGAAGGAAGTTCTCTATCCTCGTGGTTTCCCCGCTGTCAAGCGTGTCCTGTAACAGTGTTCCGGAGACCTTGGAGAGAGCAGCATACTTGTCTATGAGGTTGAGCTTGAGAACAAGGTCCAGCGCAAGCCTGGCATCATTTGCAGCATAGGCAACTAGCCTCTTGTAATCCTCGTGACTCCCTGTCCAGAGCTTCTCTATCTCAGAGTGGCGGACATCCACCTTGCTTTGCTTCAGAAGGTTCTGCGCCACAAAATCCAGCCCGTACCTTGCAAGCGAAAAGTCTTTTTTTACAATGTCATAACTGTCAACAACCACCCTTCCTGTTACAGAAATCTTGAACCTTGTCATCACCTTTCTGGCAACAGTGTGCTTCTGCCTGCACCTTCCAAAAACAGAAGGGAGCTTGTTCTTCCTCATCCTTTCCAAGATATAGGGCATGTCGAAATTGTTTATGTTAAACCCTGTAATTATATCAGGGTCATATTCATATATTATTTTCACGAACTCCTCCAGCATCTCCTTCTCAGAATCAAAGCTTATCACGTCCCCGTCAGTCCTGGTTGCCAGAACAAGCATATCCTTTCCGTGGAATGTCGTGTTGAAAGCAAGGGATATCATTACAACCGGGTCTTTCTCAGCCTCAGGCACAGTCCCTTTCCTGAGCGGAACGCACTCTATATCCAGGGCCATGAATTTAAGCGGCGCATCCTGCCCGGATTTCGCATGTTTAATTTCCTTAACCCTTACACAGCTATCAACATTTACAGTGCCTGTTTGGGCAGGATCAGCCTCAAGCTTTACCCACTCAAGGCTCCCCAAATCCATATCATTCATGAACCTGTACTTGAAGAGGATGTCAGCTTCATGTGTTTTTATACCCCTTGCCTTTATCTTGTCCCTCAGCTCAGGGGTTTTTGCAGGGTTGTGCAGCGTTATCTTATAAAAGTCCTTGGCTTCCTGGTAGCCCATTACAGCTGTCCTCTTTACCTTTTCTATGCTTATAACCTGGCTCTCCTTTTCAGGGTCAAGTATCTTCAGGACCTCCGGGTTGCAGTCTGAGTAAAAATAAGGCTTGTATCCCTCGTAAAAGGCGCAGACAGTCTTCCCCTCCGCGGTTTTGCCGAAAATCCTTATAATAGGGTCTTCATTCACGGTTACATAGTCCACGTCCAGTATCTGTATCTCCATCCCCAACCCCAAGTCTCTAAATATCCCCGTTCAGGGGGGTTCCAGAAAGAACATTAGATTCTTTGTCTTTAACTAATAAAAGCACAGCCCAACCCGAAGAATATATTTTCAAAAACTATTTTTGGACTAGCGACTTGGACAGAAAGCGAATTGAAGTTTAGCCCGCTTTCATACGCTTTTTAAACCACTTACCCAAAACTTATCAGAGATATTATGAAGCTCAATCCCAAGCAGATGGAGAAAATGGCCAAGCAACTTGGCATGAAGATGGAGCAGATAGACGCCGAGCAGGTGATTATCAGACTCCAGGGAGGCGGGGAGATAATAATAGACAATCCCCAGGTTTCCAGGATAAATGTGATGGGCCAGGACACCTTCCAGATAACAGGCGATGTGACAGAGAAAGAGGAAGATGATTCGGACGAGGAGGACGTGGAGATTGTTGTAGAGAAAGCAGGCGTCTCCCATGATGAGGCCAGGCGCGTTCTTGATGAAACCAATGACATAGCAGAAGCCATACTAAAGCTTAAGGAAGAGCACAAACACAGATAGCTTCTTGAAAAGAAGCGCCTTTATTGGAAGTCGGCAAAACCGACTTCATTCTCAATTTCCACCTTCCATCGGAAGCCGCTACCTCCAAACTGGTTCTGATTATTAAGAAGCCAGCCACAATATTTATTATGGCTGTCGGGTGGAACGAGCTTGAGGCAAAACAAGTTCTGAAAGAACTCCAATCGAGCGAGAAAGGCCTTTCCGAGCAGGATGTCCAAACCAGGCTCCAGAAATACGGCACGAACGAGATTCGAGAGGAAAAGAAGATCAGCAGGCTCGAGATATTTCTGAACCAGTTCAAAAGCATTCTGGTCATTATCCTTATTGGTGCCACTGTTTTCTCCGCAGCCATAGGCGAGATTCTTGATGCAGCAGCGATTATAGCGATAGTCATCCTGAACGCTATTTTCGGATTCTTTCAGGAATACAAGGCCGAAAAGGCGATAGAGGCGCTAAAACGCCTGTCCTCTCAGGAAAGCGTTGTGATTCGCGATGGAAGGAAAGCTACAATACCAAGCAAGCTTCTGGTTCCGGGAGATATTATCATTCTTGAGCAGGGTACCAAAGTCCCGGCCGACATCCGGCTCATAGAGGTTACGGACCTCCAGATAGACGAATCAATAATAACAGGAGAATCCGCCCCTGTCACGAAAAAAACAGAGATTTTCAAGAACACAGTCCTGGCAGAAAGGAAGAACATGGCATGGATGGGGACTGTAGTAACTTATGGAAGGGGAACCGGAATAGTGGCAGAAACTGGAATGAGAACCGAGATGGGAAGGATTGCCCACACAATCCAGGAAGCGGGTGAAGAGGGGACCCCGCTCCAAAAGAAGCTTGCTGTTTTTGGAAAGAACCTCGGGCTCATGATAATGGTCATATGCGGCATAGTTATCCTTACAGGCGTTCTCAGGGGCAAGCCCATAGCTGAGATGATAATAACAGGCATAGCCTTGGCAGTTGCCGCAATACCAGAGGGCCTGCCTGCCGTTGTCACAATAACTCTTGCTCTGGGCCTCCAGAAACTCTCCAAAAATAATGCAATAATAAGGAAGCTCCCGGCAGTGGAGGCTCTAGGCTCCACTACTTTCATTTGTGCTGACAAGACAGGCACACTGACCAAGAACGAAATGACCGTGCGCAAGATATGGCACAATGACACCATAGTAAGTGTGACAGGAGAGGGCTACAAACCGGAAGGCAAGTTCCTTGTGTGTGACAAGGAGATAACACCTTCGAAAGACAAAACGCTTGAGCTGATTTTAAGAACAGCCGCTCTCTGCAACAATGCCGAGATCGCGACTAATGGCACCGAACACAAGATAGTAGGAGACCCGACAGAAGGCGCCCTTCTTGTGGCCGCACAAAAAGCAGGCCTCTCTTGCAGCGAGTATCCAAGAACCAAGGAAACCCCATTCACTTCCGAAAGGAAGATGATGACCACCATCCACTCCACACCACAGAAAAAAACAATAGCCTGCGTGAAAGGCGCGCCTGAAAAAATCCTAAGCCTATGTTCACATTTCTATTTGAACGGCAAACCAAAGAAGCTCACACCTAACGACAGGAAGAAGATACTTGAGGCCAACCACAAGCTTACAGCAGATGCTCTAAGGGTACTGGCGGTGGCCCATAAAGATGTCGGGCAAAAGGAAAAAGACATAGAAAAAGGCCTTACCTTCCTCGGGCTTATCGGAATGATAGACCCGCCAAGAGAGAATGTCGCAGGAGATATAGCCACCTGCAGGAAAGCCGGGATAAAGGTGGTCATGATAACAGGAGACCACCTGAACACAGCAACCGCAATAGCCAAGGAAATCCGCATAATCGACAGCCCTGAGGAAAGGGCGATTACAGGCGAAGAGCTTGACAAAATGAGCGACCAATCCCTTGAGGAGATAGTTGAGCAGGTGAGGGTTTATGCACGGGTAAACCCAGAGCACAAAGTCAGGATTGTGGATGCACTCAAGAAAAAAGGCCACATAATAGCCATGACAGGTGATGGGGTGAATGACGCCCCTGCGCTCAAGAAGGCGGACATAGGCGTGGCCATGGGCATAAACGGGACTGATGTGGCGAAAGAAGCCTCTGACATGGTTCTCGCAGACGATAACTTTTCCAGCATAGTGGCTGCTGTAAAAGGTGGCCGCCAGATTTATGACAATATCAAGAAGTTCATCCAGTATCTCCTTTCCAGCAACCTTGGAGAGGTCCTGATAGTTTTCATTGCCATGCTAATAGGGTTCACAGACCCGGAGACAGGCAAGATTATTCTTCCAGTGACAGCCATCCAGCTGCTTTGGATAAACCTGCTGACAGACGGTTTGCCCGCTCTCGCCTTGGGAGCAGACCCGCCTTCTAAGGACGTGATGGACAGACCTCCCAGAGACCCCAAGGAAAACATACTTTCCAAAGGCATGTTCATAGACATGTCCATAGTAGCGGTGATAATGCTCATTGGGACTTTGGGGCTTTTTGCCTACAACCTCCCCTCCGGAGGGATAAAAGCTATGACAGTAGCATTCACAACAATCGTTATATTCGAGATGGTGCGCGTGCAATCCGTGCGGGCCAAGTACAAGGTTGGCATGTTCTCCAACAAGAAGCTCCTGTTAGCAATAGCAAGCACAATAGTCCTGCAGCTGTTTGTTATCTACACCCCCATGCTCCAGCCCGCCTTCGATACCGTTCCGCTTGACCTTATGGACTGGATAGAAATAGGGCTTGTGGCGAGCAGCGTGATGATAATAATGCTGATCAAGGACAGGATTTTCAGGAAGATGTACGACTAGAAAGAAGGCGGCTTCGCCACCTTCCAGCTACCATGTTTAAGCAGCGCTTAATCACTGCTTAAGCGGCTTCCCCAACTCCCCCAAATCCTCCCCGTTCAGAAATTTCTTGAGCACCTCAGGCAGGTCTTGTATCTTCACCCGGATCTGCTTCATGGAGTCCCTATCCCTCAAAGTCACGTCGTTGTGCTGGAGCGAGTCATAGTCAACAGTTATCCCAGCAGCGACACCTATCTCATCTATCCTCCTGTATCTCCTTCCAATACTCCCTGACTCGTCATAGAACACTACGAATCCACGGTCTTTCAGGAGGTTCTGGATTTCCCTTGCCTTTTCCTGCAGACCGTCCTTGTTCACAAGCGGGAATATCCCTGCATCAAGAGGCGAGACAATCCTTGGGAAACGCATCACAGTCCGCTCTTCCTCTTTAACCTGCTCTTCAGCCAGTGCAAGCTCAAAAAGCGCATATATGTTCCTGTCCACCCCGAAACTCAGCTCCAGGACATGAGGAATGAACTTCTTCCCGTCTATGTTGATCTCCATGCTCTCTCCTGAGACCTTCTGATGTCCTGCCAAATCATGGTCAGTCCTGTAGTGAAGCCCTGCGACCTCCTTAAACCCTCCGAGACTCTCCAGGCTGAGCTCTATGTCCCAGTGGTATTTGTTATAGAAGGCCTTCTCTTCATCTGTCAGCTGCCTGAACCTGAACAGCTCCTTGGGAAGTTTCAGCACATCCAGGTAGAACTGCTGGATTTTCGCCATATGGTAAACATAGAACTTTGGCATTCCAAGAACCTTTACAACGTCTTTGCATGTAATCTCATCTATCTTCCTGGATTCCCTGTTCTTTGCAGGAAATACTCTCAGAACGTAATCCTCAACCTCATGGAATTTAGGATGCTCCGTTATAGCATCCGGGTCAAAGAAGATCTGGAGCTCGGCCTGCGTGAACTCCCGCATACGGATCAACACATTCCTCGGGGAAATCTCGTTCCTGTAGGCCTTTCCGATTATCGCGAGACCCATGGGAAGCTTCCTTCTCAGGCACTCGAACTCGAGCTTGAAGTTGATGTAAGCACCCTGGGCAGTCTCCGGGCTTAAGTAGCCTTTCCGGACTTCCTCACCTGTCCCCACATTTAGAGGGAACATCATGTTCAGGATTCCTGTCTCCTCCAGAGGGCCCTTGCACTTGGGGCACCTGATATTGTGCTCCTTTATGATCTCTGTCATTTTTTCCAGCGAGGCTCCCTCAAAATTCTCCTTCAGATTATCCTCTATTATATGGTCAGCCCTCTCCGTATTCCCGCATTTCCTGCACCTTACCACAGGGTCCACAAAAGAGGCGAGATGGCCTGATGCCTTGAAGACATGCTCCGGCATAATGTGACAGACAGATATCTCATAGAAATTGTCATCCATCCCGACAAAGAAGTCCTCCCAGAGATTCTGCCACTTGTTTTTTAGCAGGCACCCTAGGTGGGCATAATCATAAAACCCCGCCATAGCCCCATGTATCAGGGAGTTCTGCCAGAAGAATCCCCTTCTCTTCGCTATGTCCAGTATCGCTTCAGTCCTGTCTTTCCCTTCCATCAAAACCACTAAATTAGTATGGGGATTGTGTTTTAAAAGATTCCTTGATTCAAGAAAGAGCACGCAGATATAAAGATTGCAGAAGCCAATTATAAACATGGTATTAGAGCTGTGGTTAGCGATTATATCAGCCCTCTTTTTCCTTGCAGCCGCTTTCTGGTTTCTGGGCTGGAGGTGGGAATCCACTCTGGTCAGGCCAAAGGCGAAGGGGCGGCCGTTAGTCTCAATAATAATCCCGGCCTACAAGTCCGAGAAAACGATAAGGGAGACCATAGAATCCGCGAAAGGAGTCTCCTACAAGAGGAAAGAGATCCTGGTTGTAAACGATTGCCTGGACAAGGTGCCCGGGATATGCAAGGAGCTTGGCGTGCGGGTAATCCAGAACAAGAAAAGGCTCGGGAAATGGCTGGCCCTGAACAATGCAATAAAACATACGAAAGGAGAAATCCTGTTCTTCCTTGATGCAGACACTGTCATAGAAAAAGACGCAATTTCAAGAATCATCCCATGGTTCACAAAGCAGGAGATAGCAGTGGTATCCCCCAAATATATTTCCCAAAAAAGCAGCCGCATTATCCCGAGGCTCGCCTCCCTTGAGAACAAGTTCAACTCCTCCCTTTTCAAGATGGACATGTACTTCGGCTCCATGATTTCCTTCCGCGGCTGCGGGGTTGCTATACGCAGGAGCTTTTTCGAGAGCGTAGGCGGCTGGTCAAAAACGCTTATAGAGGACGTTGATTTTGCAGCCAAGACGCTGGAGTCCGGCCACAAAATCCAGTACGAGCCTTCTGCTGTCGTGCGTACGCGCGAGGCAGAAACAATAAGCGAGCTGAAGAGCCAGAGAGTAAGGTGGGGCAAGGGCTCGGCATATTCCATCCTGAACTACAAGTCCACATACTCCAGGAACAGCCAGTTCTCCCTTCATTATTTTCCTTACATTTTCCTGATATTCGGGATTCTCGGGATTCTTTTCTGGCAGCTCTACCTTCTGATTCCGCTGATGTTCCTATTGGCCCTTTACTCATACTCATTCACAAACGCTTCAGCAATAATGCTGGTTATGATAATTCCCCTGTTCTACGGGTTTGCTGTGCTTGTGACAGGAACCCTGGGTCACCTCACAATAGTCACATGGAGGGAGAAGGAAAAGGCAGAGGACATAATCCTGCTCATCCCGTACCTTTTCTTTTACTACCCGCTTGTCATCTTCTTCTATTTCAGAGGCATGATATCAGGCTTCTCGCAAAGAAGGTTCGGCAAGAAAGAGCTAAATCTGGACGACTGGAAGTGTTAGAAAGAAGGTGTCAAGAGACACCTTCAGGCAAGAAGACACCTTCAATCTCATGTTAGAAAGAAGTCGGCTTCACCCACTTCAATCAAAATTCGCATTCATTCCAGAAATCTAGAGCTTTTTTCCGACAGCTCCGATAACCACACCCCACTCATTCAGGAAATGTTTGCCATAATTGAGACGCACAACACTTCTGTTGGCAGAGGTAGAAAGGGATTTTTTGAGCAGTCTTGGGGATTTCTGCCAGACAGGCGAGAGAACCCAGCCTGGGGCGAAGGCGAATTCAGCTCCCTGTATCTTCTGGATGGATAGGCCTGATTTCTCCATCCTGAAAACCAGCTCCTTCTTGCTGTATGGGTATTCGTTCCCGTATATCCACGTCCCTGTTTTCTCCGCAAGGAACTTCCCAATCCTGTAAGGAGGGCATTTCATATTAGGGGCTATGATAAGGACCATGCCCCCGGCCTTTGCCGCAACCGAATGGGCGTCCACTATCTCCTGCCTGTATTCGCCTGTGAAATGCTCTATCACACCCTCTGAGTGGACGAGGTCAAACTCGTCCCTGAACATGTGACGGAAGGCATTCTCGCATACAAGCTCGCCATCAAGCGAGAACTTGTCAAGCAGCTTTTTAGCTATTGAGAGTGCCTCCCTGGAGGAATCAAGAAGCGTGACATGCGCTCCGGCCTTTGCCATGAGCACAGAGTTTATCCCTGTCCCGCATCCTATCTCCAGAACCCTCTTATTCCGGAAATCATAATTCCCAAAAAGAGTCTTGTAAAAAAACCATCTGTAAGTCTCCCCGCGAAACCGCGCATCCTCAACACTTTTCCATATCTCTGACCAGGCCATGGTTATTTTTGTGCGCAAAACAATAAATAACAACATTCCAAAGTGACTATTATGTCTGCTGATATGGCAAGAAAGCTCCACCCTCAGGAAAGACTCGTTCTGTTGTCCTTGGAGGCAGGGGAAGCGACAGACGAGACAATAGCTAGAGAAACAGGACTCCCGAAAGCTGCCGTGAACAAGGCCGGGTTGTGGCTCAAACTGAAGGGGCTTATTGAATACAAAGACAAAAAAGAGTTCAAAATATCTCTAACCACTGAAGGAAGGAATTACGCAAAGAACGGCCTTCCTGAAAAGATTCTCCTGAAGGTTTGCGAGAAAGACCAGAGCTTGGAAGAGCTCAGGAAAAAAGTCCCGGAGCTCACAATCGCTCTCGCATGGGCCAAGAGGAACGGTTGGATAGAGATTGACAAAGGGAAGATAACAGTCACGAAAGAAGGCGGGCCAGCCCTTTCCCAAAAAACACATATAGAAAAAGCGCTCGAGACAGGCGAAACCTCGGATGAAGCAGTTCTTGCGCAGCTCAAGGCAAGGAAGCTCGTAACAGTTACAGAAACAAAGGAGAAAATATTCGCTCTCACGAAAGAAGGCAGGGAGCTCATTCCGCAGCTTGGCGCTGCAAAGGAAGAGATAGGCCAGCTAAGCCCCCAGGACCTCAAGACAGGCAAGTGGAGGGAGAAAGAGTTCAGGCCTTATGATATCCACACCCCTGTTCCCACAGCAGTTCCTGCAAAGATGCATCCCTATACCCAGTTCATCAACTATACACGCCAGAAGCTTATAGCGCTCGGCTTCAAGGAGGTAAAAGGCCCTTATGTGGAGCTGGAGTTCTGGAATTCAGACGCGCTTTTCATGCCACAGGACCATCCTGCGAGGGGAATACATGATGTCTTTAGGATTAAGAACCTGAAGAAAGGCTTTGTAAAGGATAAGCTTCTGATGAAAAGGGTCTCAGAAACCCACAAAAACGGCTGGATAACAGGCTCGGCTGGATGGGGTTCATGGAACCAGGAGCAGACGCTCTCTCTTATCATGCGCTCCCAGACAACAGCAGCCTCAGCCAGAACTCTTGGCTCAGGAGCAAGATACGGGAAATTCTTCACAATAGACAGGAATTTCAGGCCTGACGTTATTGACGCCACGCATTCCTTCGAATTCCACCAGTGCGAAGGGATTGTTGTTGGGGAGGGAATGAACCTCCGCCACCTTCTTGGTTATCTCAAAATCTTCGGGAAAGAGATAGCAGGAATAAAAGAGGTGAGATTCCGTCCAGGCTACTTCCCGTTCACAGAGCCCTCTGTTGAGATGGACGGCCTTGTCAATGGGAAGTGGGTAGAGCTTGCAGGGTCAGGAATATTCAGGCCTGAAGTAACGCTTCCGCTTGGAGTGAACGTTCCTGTTCTAGCATGGGGAATAGGATTCGGAAGGCTTGCCATGATAAAGCTTGGCATAACAGACATGCGCGACCTTTTCAACCATGACCTGGAATGGCTCAAAAACAAGAGGATAGTTTACTAAAAGGATGAAGGCGTCAAGAGACACCTTCTGTCTAATAGAGAGGAAAGAACATGCCCATAATAACAGTCGATTCAGACGACCTGAAGTCGCTGATTGGAAGGAAAATATCAGACGAAGAGATGAAGAAAGTCCTTCCCCTGAACAAACTCAGCATAGAAGACTGGAGCGAAGAGATAAAGATAGAGGTCACTCCCGACAGGCCAGACCTGTTCTCTACAGAGGGCATGGCAAGGCAGATCAGCAGCTGGCTCGGCATAAATACAGGCCTGGTGAAAACGGATGTTTCCAAACCCCTGATAGAAGTAGTTCCATCAAAAGTTTCCCTGAGACCTTTCATAACATGCGGTGTCGTAAGAGGCGTGCGCATGAATGATAGCATGATAAAATCCATCATGCAGCTTCAGGAGATGCTTGATTTTACCCTGGGGCGGGACAGGAAAAAGGTCGCGATAGGCCTTCATGATGTGTGCAAAGTCATCCCTCCTTTTTATTACAAGGAGATTCTTCCTGAAGAGATAGAGTTTGTCCCGCTCAATTCGAGCAAGCGTATGAATCTCATGCAGGTAATCAAGACACACCCGAAGGGAATCCAGTATTCACACCTTGTCAGGGGCGCAAAGAAATGGCCAGTAATAGTTGACTCCAAAAACCGCGTGCTCTCCTTCCCGCCCATAATAAACGGGGAGCTCACAAAAGTCACTGAAGAGACCACAGACCTTTTCATAGATATAACAGGACCTAATGAGAGGCTGATAAACCACTGCCTTAACATACTTGTGACAGCGCTTGAAAAAAGGGGCGGAAAGATAGAGGCTGTAAGTCTGGGCGGCAAATTAAGGCCGGACCTTTCACCAAGGCTCATGGAAGTAAACACAGACGAGGCAAGAAAGCTTCTTGGCCTGGAAATAAGCAACAAGGAGATTCAGACACTGCTTGAAAGAATGGGCTACGGGGCGGCTGTCAAAAAGAATTCAGCTTCTGTTCTGATACCTGCCTTCAGGGCAGACATACTGCACCCTGTTGACATAATTGAGGATATAGGGATAGCATACGGATTTTATGACATAATCCCGGAGGTTCCCAGGCTTCCCACAACAGGCGAGGCAAACAGAACAGAGGAGTTATCCAACCGGGTAAGGGAGCTTATGATAGGGCTTGGCTTCCAGGAGGTTATAAATTACACGCTCACCTCCAAGGAAAGGCAGTTCGCAAAAATGAACGTAAAGCCAGAATCCAGCGTGGAGATTGAGAATCCAGTTTCCCAGGAATATTCTGCATGCAGGCGGTGGCTCCTCCCGAGCCTTATTGAGAACATTCGCTCCAACAAGCACAGGAAATTCCCGCAGAAAATTTTTGAGATAGCTGACTGCATAATCCCGAACAGCAAATCCGATACATCAGCCTTGAATGTGAGAAAGCTGTCCGGCGTGACAGCGCATTCCCATGCCTCCCTCTCTGAGATAATCTCCATTCTGAATGCAATAAAGGAGAATTTCGGGGTGAAGTGGGAGATGAAATCATACAAACATGAGAGCTTCATACCAGGAAGGTGCGGGGCAATTTTCCTTCCGGGAATGCAGGAGCCTCTGGGGATTTTTGGGGAAATTAATCCAAAGGTTCTTGTCAATTTCGAGCTGAACAACCCTGCTGCTGCTTTTGAGCTTGATGCGGAGAAGATTTTCGAGCATTGAATACTAAAAGCATTAAAATCTTACTAATATTTCACGATATATGTTGCACCTTTATACTTCAACAGACGAAGCGAATCATTTAATTGACGCAATGAAAGGAACAGCATCAGAAATAACAGGATATAAATACCATTATATCGATCCTAAACACGGCAAAGAAATTGAAAAAAGGATAGGATTTAATCCAATGAGTTCTATAGAATTCAATGTAAAGCTTTCTGTCAAAACAAAAGAAATAATAGCTAAAGAATTTGTTAGTAAAGGTCTATTCGCAGCTTTTGAATCAGAAAGCGAAATTCTCAAATATATCCCACAAGACATTGAGGCAAGGAACGAGTTAGTAAAATTGGCCTTGCGGAAAGGAAGATATGACCAATTTCCTATCTTTCTTTATTCCAACAATCCGAACGAAATCAAAGAATTCGAATATTAAAGACACCCAATTAGTACCTGAGCCACCCGAAGAATCTGTGCGTGACAGGCCTTCTTATAACATACTGCTCGCCAATAAGGGTTGCTGCTATTGCCTTTATCTGCTGGGATGATATGGAATTCGGCTTGTACAAGACAACAGGCTGGCGATTTGCGATGGACTTTCCTACATTATGGTCCTCATATATCCTCCCTATCACAGGAAGACGGAGGAACTCCTCTATCCTATGCACAGGAACTTCATGTGGCATGTTCTTTATCCTGTTCACAATTACTCCAAGATTGTCTGTCTCAAAATCATTTGCAAGCTTTGAAAGCTTGAGCGCATCTGTCAGAGCAGGCATCTCAGGATTTGTGACCGTTATCATCTCATCCGCTGCTTTTATTGTTGTCTGCGCCTCCTTTCCCAGGCCAGCGGCAGTATCTATAAGGACAAAATCAGCATCACCAGCAAGCTTGTAAAACACATCCAGGAGTTTGTTCGATTGCGGCACCATCAGTTTTGTAAGAGAGACATCTCCCGGTATCACCCTGAATCCTGCAGAATGGTAATAAAGCGCATCCTTAACCCTTGCCCTGCCGTTAAGCACATCATTCAGCGTCACTGGATAAAGGGGAATCCCAAGATGGAGCCCCAGATTCGAGGTTGTGAGGTTGGCATCTATCGCAACAACAGATTTCCTGAAATGAGAAAGAGCAGCTGCAAGATTCGAAACGACAGTGGTTTTGCCCACCCCACCCTTGCCGCTTGCAACAGCGATTATGCGCGTCATAGTTAATTATTCTGTAAGGCAGAGATAAATATATATCAACTTATTCTATAACCGAGTATGGGCCCGTAGCTCAGTAGGATAGAGCGGCAGCCTCCTAATCAGCCCTTTCCAGGAAAGGGTTGAGATCCCAAAGATTTTACTAGAAAGAAGGAGGGAGCTGTAGGTCGTGGGTTCGAAATGAGAATGAAGTCGCCTCTTGGCGACTTCTAACGAATATCCCACCGGGTCCGCTTTAGAAACCGATACGCCTCGCCATGTTTAAACATCCAATAAATATGGGTAAGAACAATTAATTTTATGGGCAAAGTTTTTATACTGCTATTTATTACACTACTTCTTCTGGTTTCAGGATGCACAACAAATCCAGATACAGGAAATGTGGTAGAAACGACAAAACTGACAGTACCTGGAAATTCCCAGCAAAGCACGAGCCAAGAAACAATAGAAGAACTCCACAAGGAGTTTGAGGAATTTGAAAAATCCCAGACCGGGAATCTCACATCAGCAGAGCAGAACAAAACCCAGGAGGAATCAATTGCAGAAAAAACAGAAGAGGAAGAGAACATACCACCACAGAACATTACAATTTCTGAAGAAAAAGCAGAAAACGAATCACTGCAGAAGCAATGCCCTTCCTGCGAAGACAATAATACGTGCACAAAAGATTTTTGCTCTGAAGAAACAGACTATGAATGCAGGCATGAAGCTATCATCCCATGCTGCGGAAACTCGGAATGCGAGGAAGCCGAGAACCGTACTTCATGTTCCCAAGACTGCAGCTGCACCCTTCAGTGCGGAACATGCGAAACCCTTGACAATGAATCATGCTCCTGCCTTCCAAAAGAAGAATGCCTTCCGGACGGGTGCTGCCCTGAAAACTGCACATATCTGGAAGATTCTGATTGTCCGAAACCAAGCGCGGTTTTCTCGGAAATACAATATAATGTGCCAGGTGTTGATGATAACCATGAATGGATAGAAGTTTACAATAATGGAACTCTTGCAATTGATTTAACAAAATGGGTTTTTGAGGAAACAAAACCAAATCATGCAATAAATAATATAACTGATGAAACAGACATCATACCAGGTTCTTATGCTGTAATAGCGGAAAACACAACTCAATTCCTTGAAGATTATCCTGAATATTCAGGTATTATTTTTGACTCTTCATGGGATTCTCTTAGCAATTCAGGTGAACTTCTTTTACTTAGAATTGGGAAAAACGGTGAGATAGCAGATTCGATTTCCTACAACAACACATGGGGAGGAGACAGCAGCGGATTCTCCCTCGAGAAAATAGACCTGAACGGCCCCAACACAGAACAAAACTGGAATGAGTCTATTGTGGAGAAAGGAACTCCAGGCCAGAAAAATAGTATATCGACCTAAGAAAGAAGGCGTAACTGAAGACCGACAGCCTAAAAAGCGGTCAAACGAAAATTCGCCTTCAATCCAGAAATTTAGTCAGTACAGTCCTCGCACAGCCAGCTTCCGCCCACATTCGTCAGGCTGTCAGAATACTCCCCACATTCCTCACAGATCCCCGATATTGTGCGGTCGGGCTTGGCGACGGACTCCACTCTCGCTTTAAGCTTCTCGGAAAGTATCTCCAGCAGCTCCGGAGAGATGAGAAGTATCTCTTTGTCCGAAACTATTCCCATAAGCTTCCCGTTCCTTACAACAGGAATCCTCTTTATACCGTTCTTTATCATCTTCTTCGTGACGTCCGTTATGCGCTCGTCAGGAGAAGCGGTTATGAACTTCTTTCTTAGAGGAAGATCCCTTATCTTCACGTATTTGGGATTTCTCCCCCTGGCAACAACACCCACTATATCATCATCAGTCAGGATTCCCGTAGGCCTCTTGTTTTTCATTATTATAAGAGAGCCAACCCTGTTGTTGGTCATTATCTTCGCGGCATCCGAGATGTTCACCCCAGAAGCGACTGTTATAACCCTTGTTTTCATTATGTTCTTGACCTTGATCATAGCCATCTAATAATATTTGGTTTCAACTTTTAAAAGACAAACAGAACCCGGATATTTTTGAAAAACTGAACAATTTGCAACTAGTTGCAATAATTTTTTTAAATGAATTGCAACAATTAAGTAATATGACAGGGATGAAGTTGAGAGATTCAGTGCTGACCATTATACAGAAAAACTGGCCTATACACGTCCGGGAGACAGTCTTTCTCCTTAACTGGGACCCCCTAGACATAACAAACGTCTCGAAGGTAAGATACCACTTCAAAAATCTTGAGGCTGCAGGCAAAATAAAGACAAAGAAAATAGGCAGGGCACTCGTTGCATGGCCGACAGGCATAGAGAGGATGAGGGCAGTATACGAGATGCTCAAGGATTAGCATGGGAAGGAATGAAGAAATAAGGGCGGTTCTTGAGGACCTCCTGAAGATGGAAGACGTGCAGGCATGCCTTTTGACAGGCCGCCAGACAGGAACAATCACTCCCGGAAGAGGCACGAAACTGAAGAACCTTGTTCTCTGGAAGCTGATAATGGACAGCTCGCATAAGTTATTCCCGGTTATAGAGGACTTCTATGTTTACGGCCTGAAAAGGCTGTACTTTGAACTCGGCGATTATGAGGTCATCATGACTTTTTTGGACCAGTTCACAGCCCTGCTTGTAGTGATACCGTCCCTCGTTAACAGGGGACTGGTGGAAGTGGAGATAGAAAACAGCAAGAGGACCATAAAGGAAATCATAGGCAGGCAGAAATGAAGGACCTGAAAGCATGCGTGGCAACAAGCAGGCAGTGGAAAGGAACGGAGGCGGCAGCCGAGCTTTGGTCAAAAATAAAGAAAGGAGCCCCTAACCCCAAATTCATTCTGCTTTTTGCGACAATAGACTACAAGGATGAATTCAAGGACATACTCTCTGATTTAACATTAGAATTCAAAAACACCATGTTGGTTGGCGGCACCGTGGCAGGCTTCATAAATCAGGACGGATGCTATACGCGCGGGGTAACTGCGCTTGCTGTGGATTATCCAAACATGGACGTCGTGGTTGGGATAGGCAACAATACAAAAAGGAGTCCTGAAAAGGCAGGCTCAGAATGCGCAAAGCAGATAAAAGAGGGACTGAAGAGCAGCAAATGGAAAAACGGTTTTATTTTCAGCTTCATTTCAGGAATGGAGATACCCAAGATGCCGGGGATGGAAGGAGGCGTAATAAAATCCGGAACAATTACGAAACTTGTCAAAGGCGGAATGAAAATATCGCAGTTCCTGATGCAGAAGAGTGTAGGAAGGGAGGAGGATGTCCTAGACCAGATAGTTAAGGAACTGCCCGACTTCGGCATGATACACGGCTCAACAATAGACAACCTTAAGATGGGCAAAAATTACCAATTCTGCGGCGCAGAGATTCTGACGAATGCTGTCGTATGCTTGGGAATAAGATCGGACATGAGTTTCGATTCAGATTTCGGGAGCGGAGCCAAAGCAAATACAAAATTCAATATAACAGAGATAAGCAAAAACAACCAGATAGTGAGCAAGATAAACGGCCAGTCAGCACCAAGCGAATTCGCAAGGCTCCTGAAAAAGCCTGTAGATCTTCTGTTTGACGGCAAATACTACTCAAAGCGATTCCCTTATTTCCCCTGCGGGATGTTCCAAGACGACAGGCTGCTTTTGAGGGCGTTTGGTCTGGTAATGAGCGATTCCATGCTCTCCATGTCCAAGATGCATGCAGGCGACATCTTCACTGTCTCCATCACAGGGAAGGATATGATAGAATCGGTCAAGACAACACTGTCTTCTATAGGGGGGAAACCAGATTTTGGATTGGGCGTGGAGTGCGCAATAAGGCTCATGACACTGGGACCGAACATAGAGAAGGAGAGGGACAGCATGAAAGCCTTCCTCAAGGAAAGGCCGTTCTTGGTAATTTATGTCTCTGGGGAAGGGGTTAAAAAGCCTAATCATGAGTATTTCTACATGAACGAGTCCTTCGCAATGACTCTTTTTAGGAGGTAAAAATATGGAATGGGAAATTGATAAATTGCTGCAGCATCCGGCTCCGTTCAGGATGCCGGAAAAAGAGGCGGAAGAATCCAAGCTAAAGTCATTCAGGCAGATATTCGAGCATCACTACAAGAACTGCCCGGAATACAGGAAATATTGCGAGCTTTACAGCCTCAAGCCTGAGGACATAAAAACTCTTGATGACCTTGTGAAAATACAGCCAATACCGTCAGACGCCTTCAGGGGCAAGCTCATAATGAGCGTGCCTCAGGATAAGATAGTATTGGTTGCCACCACAAGCTCCACCACCTCCAAAAAGCCATGCCAGTATGCCCTTGACGCCATTACGCTAAAGAGGACGTCAGAGACAGGAGTGCATTTTTTCAAGGATGCCGGGCTGACGCACGGGTTTGTATGCATGCTTACGCCTTCGCCCGAAGAGTCTGATACAGGCCTTGTCAGAGGCATGACACATGTCCTTAGAGATGGGCTAAAATTCAGCAGCGACAACATTATTTATGCAGTCAAGAGCGGCAAGGTTGAGACAGAAAAGGCGATAAAAGCAATAACCACCGCACATTCAAGGCCAGTGCACATGTATGGACCACCGTTTGTTTTCATGCATTTTGTAGAATATATAGAAAGGCATGGGCTCGATATAAAATTGGACAAAGACAGCCTGCTCATAACCACAGGAGGATGGAAAACAGTGGCAGGAGAGGTCACAAAAAAGGAATTCAACGAAAGAGTGTCGAAGGCATTCCATGTCAGGGAAGACCAATTACGCGATGGCCTCGGCCTCACAGACATATACACCATGATATTGGAATGCCAATACCACAACAAGCATGTTCCTCCATGGATCCACGTTTCTGCGCGCGACCCAGCCGACATGAACACAGAGGTTGGTGAAGGCGAGGAAGGATTGCTTGTCCTTATGTCAAGCTTCGTGAACTCATATCCCGCAATAGTTGCTACCGGTGACATGGGGGCTGTATGGAACAAGAAGAAATGTGAATGCAGGAGAACAGGGCAAATAGTTGAGCACCGCGGGAGAGGAAGCAAGCTGGGAGCAAGGGGCTGCGCAATAAGACTTGAGCAGTTCATGGAAATTATAACGAGGAAGTGATGAGATGGAGAAAGTCCCCTTTGTAATCTGCGGTGAACAGAAGACAGGCGAGCACCAGGTCTTGGAGTTCGGCCCTAAGGAAAAAAGAACAAAAATTTGTCTTCCCGAGATAACAGATAGTGATATACAAAAAATGAGCAAAGGAGAGACAGAGGCCATGCATGAACTCAGCATAGATGAAATCATAAATTTCTATTCAAAGGTTGGAAAGCTCTGGGGATCAATTACTTATGAGAAAAGAGAGGAGCTAGTTGACCTTACATGCGCTGTCACAGGATATTCCAAGGAGATGGTAGAGCTCGGGATGAAGCAGATATGCTGGATGCTAACCAAAGAATACCTTGAAGCAACAGTCCAGAGCGACCTTGGCGACAAACGCCTGCTAGATGAGTGGATTACCAGGGCTGAATCCTCTGTGCATTGCCAGCCCAGAGGAAAGATGCTGCATATACTTGCAGGCAACGTCCCTTCTGTTGCAATAATGAGCATATTGAGGGGAAGCCTAACAAAGAATGTCAACATCATAAAAATGTCCAACAGGGATTTGATAACACCCTCTTACTTTGTCCAAGCCTTCTATGATATAGATCCAGAACACCCGATAACAAAATCCACATCCGTGCTCTACTGGCCACATACTAACCAGGAGATATTCAACAAGATAATATCTTTTGTAAATGCTGTATCTGTGTGGGGAGGGCACGATACAATACAGGAGACAAGGAGGAGCACTCCACAAGGCGTGGAACTTCTTGAGTTCGGTCCGAGAAGAGGCATACATTTTGTCGGAAAGGAAGCATTCCATGAATTGGAGAAAGCAACAATAAACGCCGCCCACGACCTTACACTTTTTGATCAGGAATGCTGTTTCAGCCCGCAAATGACCTTTGTCGAAGGCGACGTTGAGAAATATGCAGAGTCTCTTGCAAGGAGCCTTGAGGAGGAGAACGCTAGACTACCAAAAGGATATGCTGACCCAAAATTCCATGCAAACATAACCAATGCCAGAATGTATTCCAGGTTCAGGGGACACAAAGTTCATTCTTCCGCGAAGACAGAGTGGACAATTATAGTTGCACAAACAATGGACGACTTGCCTACTCACCCGCTCGGAAGGACCATATTTGTAATACCTGTCAAAGATTTGACAGAATCCCTTAATTATATAGGACCAGAGACACAGGTGGTCGCAATAGAGCCCTACAGCAGGGCAGTGGATTTGAGAGAGGCTTTAACTTTGAGGGGTGTTGACAGGGTAACACAGCTTGGGAAGATGGGTTACTTCGCAGTCGGCTCCCCGCATGAAGGCATGTATCCACTTTCAAGAATGGTGAGATGGGTAAAAATGCGCCAATGAAAAGGAATCTATTCACTAACTTTCTTTATCACGATACCTTTTGCCGTTATATCCATAGGATATACATCCTTCCCGTGCTTCGTCTTTCTCATCTTCCTTACGATAAGCGACCTGTCCAGACCACCAGCAGCATACTCCAGATAGTTGAGGACAATCACACCATCCACCACGAACTCCTCAACACCGGATCTGCTTAACAGCTTCGTTCCTTCCGGCATTTCAGAAGTTACAATAGCCGTGCAACCAGTTCTCTTTATGGTGTTTATTATATTGTAAAGGATTTTCCTGGTTTGCGAGGCGTTTTCAACTATTAAGGCAACCACAGAAATGGAATCAATAACAAGCCTTTTTGCATCTATTCTTTTTATTTCATCCACTATCACGGAACCGAGATTGTTTACCTGTGCCGGATCATAATAGATTATTTTGAAAAGGCCTTTTTTCTCGAACTTATCGAAATCCCAGCCAAACTGCATTGCATCATCCATTATATCTTTGGGGTCTTCTTCTAGGGTTATGTATAAGCAGCTATCGCCTTTCTGCAGCCCGTGCCAGAGAAACTGTGCGCACAAAATGGTTTTGCCAGTTCCTGTTTCTCCCGCAACCATATTCACAGAATTTTGCAGGAATCCACCCTGAATCAATGTGTCCAAACCAGGAATTCCTGACTCCATTCTCATTTTCATGCAATCACTTTATTCTTATTAAATCCTTTACTTAAATATTCTTTAGATTCGATAAGAAAGAGGTCTATATGGAAGAAAAAAACGAAACTGAAAAAACGCTTGAAGAGCTCAAGTCAAAGATAGACCAAGAAATGGAAAAGGTAATACCAAAAAACGCGGACAATAATTACCTTGAAAGGGTATTCGGCAGGCCAAGATACGCATATGACCTTTCTGCCATAAACAACGCGTTGAACAAGCCTGTCTGGGATTTCCTTGATAGGGGAGGAAAAAGATGGCGACCGGCAATGTTTTTGCTGATTGCAGAAGCGCTTGGCGGGGATACAAAAAAGCTTCAGAAGTTTGCAGTTATTTCAGAGCTAGTCCATTCTGGAAGTGTGATAACGGATGATGTGGAGGACGATGGAGAGCTAAGGAGAGACAAGCCATGTACGCACAAGATTTTTGGCGTGGATGTAGCCATAAATGCTGGCAATTTTCTTTATTTCCTTCCTCTTATGGCTTTTCTAAAAAACAGAAACAAGCTTAATGACAAAACGCTACTTAGAGCCTATGAAATCTATGCACAGGAGATGACAAATATACATGCAGGCCAGGCAATGGACATATGGTGGCACAAAGGGAACTCAAATCCAACCGAGTCTCAGTATATGCAGATGTGCGCCTGCAAAACAGGCACGCTTGCAAGAATGTCTGCAAGATTGGCTGTTGCTTTATCAGAAGGCTCTGCAGAACAGGAAGAAAAAATGGGGAGATTTGCAGAATCGATAGGAATCGCCTTTCAGATACAGGATGACATTCTCGATATAATTTCTTCAGGAAAGGATAGAAAGAAGTTCGGCAAGGCATTCGGCAATGACATAAAGGAAGGCAAACGCACATTAATGGTGATTCATACCCTTGAAAAAGCCTCAGAAAGCGATAGAGAGCGCCTTTTAAAAATACTTAACTCTCACACCAGCGATCCCAAACTTGTCCAGGAAGCAATATCTATACTGCAGAAATATGGTTCTGTGCAATATACAAAACAAAAAGCAAAGAAGCTTGTGCTTAATGCATGGAAAGAAGTGGACCCTCTTCTGAAAGATTCCAAGGCGAAGAAAAGATTAAGGGATTTTGCCTATTTCCTCATAGAAAGGGATTTCTAGAATGAAGGCGTCAAGAGACGCCTTCTCTCCAGCTGTTCTGCTTAACGTGCTTAATCGCTATATATAGCCCCGGTTGCTTAACGCTGCTTAATTTGCTTAACGATTGCTTAAGCAACACTTAATCGCCATATATAGCCTCTATTTATCCCGAAAAGTAGACAAAATGCTTAAGCGTTGCTTAATAATTGATTAATCACTACATATAGTCACTATAAAAATAAAAAAGCACAAACAAAGGCCAAAAATACTTAAGCGCTATCAATAGCCCCTATCTTGGCTGCCTGATATCCCAACGCAAGCCTCTTGATGGCCTGCGGATCAATCCTGAGCAGCATCCTTCCATCCCTGCGTGAGCTTTCTATTGGTATCTCATACATTCGCTTGAGATCAGAAATATAGCCCCTCAGGCAGGATTGTGTTATGCTGCATACACCAGACAAATAATCATAATTAACCCATTCCCCATTCACTTGCGAAAGACACTTTATCACTCTTATATGCCTATCTGAGAGCCGCTCCACTTTCCTTTTCATATCCTCTGCTATCTTCCCTATGGAATGCGGCTCAATCTGGCCCTTCACAGCAGAGCCTAACGCCTCCTGCAGAGGAGCCATCAACTGGTTAACAACCATCTTGGAAACAGAGTCAGCGATTGTCTGGTTATCAATCTCTTTTATCATCTTTTTTATTTCCGCGCATTCTTGCCTCATAACCGATTCAAGATATTTTGTTTTCTCGTGTCTTTCCTGTTTAACTACCTTTGGTCTTTCCCTTTTCTCAGAAAACGATTCAACATCAGAAGCAATCTCTTCAAGAATTTTCTTCATCTCCTTCAGCTGCGCGTCCATAACAATATTATCAAGGAGCACGCTTTTATAGATGGAAGGTGAGAATGAAGGTGCGAAGCACATTCTTTCCAGCAGTTCTGCTTAACTGCTTAACAAAACGCTTAAGCACGCTTAAACAATGCTTAATAACCTCAAACTAACGCAAGACATATAAACCAATAAGGCTATAACTTAACCAACCCAAGCAAATCCCAGCAATTTAAAAACACACCCCAATTTTAGATATAAATCAAGATTGGCAAGATGTAACTATAGTTGGAAGCAGGCTTTACCTGCTTCTCCGTCAAATGTCATAAGGCGAAAGCATGGACATAAAATCGACAATAAGGAAATATTCAAGAGTATTGCAGATAGCAAGGAAGCCGGGAAAAGACGAATTTGTCAGCTCAAGCAAGATATGTGCATTGGGCATAGCCCTGATAGGATTCGTGGGATTTGTGATTTTTCTGGTTTTCATCCTGACAGGGATTTGAGACTATGATTTATACGATAAGAACGACTTCAGGAAGGGAGGATATAGTGATAGACATACTTACAACCAGGCTCAGAAGTGAAGGCTACAACATAAAGGCGATATTCCACCCTGCTGAAATAAAAGGATATGTTTTTGTTGAAGGAAGCGCAGGAGACATACACAAAGCAATACACGGAATGATGCACGTAAGAGGTGTCATAGAAAAGCCGATTAAACTCTCTGACATCCAGCATTTCCTTGAGGTCAACAAAGACAGGATAAAGATAGACACAGGAGACATAGTCGAGATAATAGGCGGCCCTTTCAAAGGAGAGAGAGGCAAAATCCAGAGAATAGACAAGGTGAAGGATGAAGCGACTATCGAGCTGTTGGAGGCTTCCATACCGATACCAGTTACTATTTCAACCGAATTCGTAAAGGTTGTGAAGAAGCAGAAGAAAGAGGAAGAGGAAGTGAAAGAGCAGCACATAGAGAGGAAAGAGGAATCCAAAGAGAGCGTGTTTGACAACATAAGTTCTGATTCGGACGATGAGGAAGAATAGCATGGGAAAAGTCACGGTAGAGGCGCTTGTGGACGGAGGGAAAGCTACTGCAGGCCCGCCTATAGGGAACCAGCTTGGCCCTCTCAAGGTAAACACAGTGCAGATTGTGAAAGAGATAAACGAGAAGACGAAGGAGCTGGCAGGAATGAAGGTTCCTGTGAAAATCATAGTTGACACAGAAACCAAGAAATACAATATAATAGTAGGCACTCCCCCCATATCAGCCCTGATAAAGAAGGAGCTGAATCTTGAGAAAGGCTCGGGAGAGGCAGGAAAGATAAGGGCAGGCGATATCACTCTGGAACAGGCAAAAAGAATTGCAAAGGCGAAATTCGGCTCTGATGACACCCCATATCTAAACCAGGTGATAGGCTCGGCCAGAAGCCTTGGGGTTACAGTAGGAAAAGGCGCAATAACCGATGAAGAGAGGAAAGCGGCAGAGGCGGAAAGGCAGCGGATGAAGGCCGAGGCAGAGAAGAAGGCAGAGGCAAAAGGCAAGGCCGCTCCTGCAGCAACACCATCAAAATAGTTACTTCTTAGTTGTTAATAACGATAGGTTTAAAAGTCTAACTCCAGAAATATAGCTATGTTCCGCTTGACAAGGGCAAGGCTAGACTTTGCTTTCTGGATATTTTACATATTCGCAGGGGCAATCCTGATAGCAGGCTTTATTACAAGCAGGATTTTTGCAGACATGCTGCTGTCCGCTGTTGTGATAGCAATTGGTTTTCACGGACTTCTTGAAGAGCATGCACACAGGGAGAACAGGAAGGCCTTCAGGCGCCTGGATTTCTCCCTTCAGCAGCTTACAGAATGGATTGAGAAAAGCCACCTCTTCACAAAAAGCGTGCATGAGAAGCATGAGCTCAGGCTCTACCATCTTGATGCCAAGCGCGCACAGGCAGAGCAGAAGCTCGAGAAGAGGAACAGGGAGCTTTCAAGAAGGATAGTGGATCTTGAAAACAAATTCAATTCGCTCAAGAAAAGCCTTTCTGGCGAGAAATACAAGCCCCTTTCCACCTTTGAGAAGCGGATTGCAAGGGCAATAACAGTGCTCAGGAAGGAGGGCATGATAAACACTTCTGTCTATTCCAGAAGGGTCAGAGTTAGCAGAAAAGTCGCCAATAATGACCTCAAAAAAATGGCCGGCATGAAGATAGTCAAAAAGAGAGGAAAAGGCAGGAACGCATATTATATTCTGGCTGTTTGAACCGTGGTAACCATGAAGAAAAACAGCACCCTGGTTTTAACCAAGGATAAAGCGATGCGCATAATCCCATCATGGAGATATCTTGAATATAGCGGAATTGACAACGGAAGTTACACTTTCTTTTTTGACGACTGCAAAATCAGCATACCTCTGGAAAGGGCGAAACGCCTGGAGATTAACAAGTACATGTTTGGCGTCGAAGAATCTTCGGAAGACTCTATCACCCTCAGATACCTCGGTCTAAAGAAACCAGGCAGAAACACTTATAAAGGCTAACTCCCACATATTTTTGGTATCAGTCCGTGGCTTAAGCCGCACTGCTTCGGCAGGAGGATAGCATGAGCGAGTTTCTAGAGAGAGTAAAGGAAGCGAAGGCAAAGGCAAAACCCAGGAAGTTCACGCAGAGCTGGGATTTTTCTATCAATCTCAAGGGGATTGACCTGAAGAAGCCTGAAAACAGGATAAATGCTGATTTCTCGCTTCCAGAGGGGAGAGGCAAGGACCTCAAAGTCGCCATCATAGCTGATTCTCTTGCAGCAGACGCGAGAAAGGCCGCAGACCTAGTCATAACGAAAGAAGAAATAGATGAGTTAGCCAGGAACAAGAAGCGCCTGAAGAAGATAGCTAATGAGTATGACAGGTTCCTTGGAGAGGCCAGCCTCATGCCCTTAATCGGTAAGCAATTCGGTATGGTTCTCGGACAGAAAGGCAAGATGCCCAAACCCATTCCTCCGAAAGTGAAGATAGAGCCGTTTATAGAGGCAGCAAGAAAGACCGTAAAGATTGTATTAAAGGAAAGCCCTGTGATTCATATCTCCGTCGGGAGTGAAAGCATGGACGAGGAGAAAGTTGCGGCAAACATGGAGGCTGTGTTTAACTTCCTGAAAGAGAGGCTTCCGAAGGGCAAGAACAACATGAAATCCGCCTACATAAAGCTCAGCATGGGCCCGGCTGTTAAGATAAGGA
>JAPLVB010000056.1 GCA_026397335.1 Candidatus Aenigmatarchaeota archaeon | reverse complement strand
ATTCCATTTAAACCTTCCTGTGAAAATATTTCTTATGCTCCGTTACGGTCATTTCGACGATTTCGACCAGATGAATGTCACAGTCTCCACTACATTTGACAGGAAGCAGTTCGGGGAGCTGGAGCTTGTGGGGACGCTCATACAGTACACTGAGAACCAGAAGTCCTTCTGGGATAGGATTGGTGTGGGGGGAAGCATTATAGCAGCACCTGTCATCTGGAAAGATTCGCTCCTTTTCGGGGCATGCGACAAGAACTTCTACTGCTTGGACCTGAACGGGAAGGAGAGGTGGAGGTTCCGGACAGAGGGAATAACCCAGTGCGATGCTCTCGTTCATGAAGGCCTTGTCTTCTTCCAGTCCGGAGACCATAACATCTATGCTCTGGAATGCTCAACAGGGAAGCTGGTGTGGAAATTCCCCACCAGGGGGCCTGCACTGGGGTTTGTCATAGTTAAGGACGGTGTTTTGTATTCAGGCTCCTTTGACAGCAACCTTTATGCTCTTGATGAGAAGACTGGCAGGGAGCTATGGAGGGTTCCCACGGTGGGGCCCCAGATGGGAGTGATAGAGAAGGAAGGGGTATTGTACTTCGGCTACAGGGGAGGTGTTTTCTACGCCTATGATATCGGGAAGGGAAGGATGCTATGGACATTCAAGACACAGAAGCATGCCTGCGGATGGAGGCCGGGATTCTGGAAGAACCTGGTTTACATAGGTTCCTTCGAGGGGAACGTTTACGCCCTTGACAGAGGCGCAGGAAACCTTGTCTGGAAGTTTTCAGCACAGAACGTGGCTTATGAAGTTTTTGTCAGCGGGAACAGGCTCTATTTCGGCTCAAGCGATTGCAACGCATACTGCCTTGAAGCTGAGACAGGCAGGCTGATCTGGAAGTTTAGAACTTCGGGCCTTGTGGACCATGTTGTGGAGTCAGAGGGAAGGGCTTACTTCGGTTCCTACAACAACAATGTTTACTGTTTGGATTCTGCAACAGGCCGCGAGCTGTGGAGGTTCAGGACGAACGGCTTCATGAATTATCTAAGCATCTTTCAGGGAAAGGTTTACTTCGGTTCCTGGGACTGCCACATGTACTGCCTTGACGCAGAGACAGGCAAGCTTATCTGGAAGTTCAAAACCAGCATGGGAACCCCATCCCCTATAGAGCCTCCCGAGACCGGGATGATAACCAGCGCGGAGGTTGTGTGGAGGGCTCCTGAAGAAGAAGCCAAGAAGGCCAAGCCTGGAGAGGCCCAGCTAAGCGATTACGGGGCCGTTTCGAATGAATACGTCTCCTCTGGAAGGGGGGATTACCTGGGCAAGAAGAAGAGGGGATATGTGTGATTTTACGGCAGTTTTCATGCAGCCTTTGAAAGCTTTATAAGCCATTCCTGTAACTCATTATTATGACGACATTAAGTGCAGTTATTCACAGGGAAGAGGACATGTACGTGGCTGAGTGTCCTGAAGTGGGGATTGTAAGCCAAGGTAAAACTATAGAGGAAGCTCTGAAGAATCTCAAGGAAGCAACAGAGCTTTACCTTGAGGAAGTTCCCGCGAAGGAGAATGGAAAACCAATAATGACTTTTTTTGAGGTCGCTACGCATGCCTGAACTGAGGAAACTGTCAGGGCAGGAAGTCGTGAAGATTCTGTGCAACAGATTCAGGTTCTCAATAAAAAGGCAGAAGGGAAGCCATGTCCTTCTGGCAAGGGAAGACAAAACCCGCAAAACGATTTGCGTGGTTCCCATGCACAAGGAGCTGAAGATAGGCACTCTCAAGGGAATCCTGAAGCAGGCATGCATATCAGAGGAAGAATTTGCGAAATATTCCTAGCCAGTATTATAGTATAAAAATACAGAGACCAACTACTTACCATGTCCCGCTACGGCTACTTTGACTCGGATTTCCCGAAGGTGACAGTCTCCACAACCTTTGACAGGAAGCACTTCGGGGAGCTGGAGCTGGTTGGAGCGTTCATGCAGTATAAGGCCCTGAAAAAAGCTTCTCCATTATTTAAAGAAAATATTCTAAATGATCCAAAAGGTTACTGTGTAAAGGGTGAGCTCCTAAATTATTGTATAATTCAAAAATAAAATGCGCTATTTGTTTAGGTTATGGCTTCTCTTGGGAAGGCTCAAATACCACTTCTCAAAAGGTGGGTAACTGAATTCATGATAAATTGGCCAAGCGTCTTTATAATCTGCATCACAAAACTTGTCCCAAGGTGGGTCTCGTATGTGGAGATTAAGTACATGGAATATTGAATCCTTTATCTCCCCTCTGGTAATATCCTCCAAATCAATTATACACCCGTTTGGGTCTCTGTAATCTTCCTTATTCTTAAATTCAATCTTTTTTAAAAGATTTTCAATACAGTTCTTGTAAGCACTGCATGAATTTTTTGGAAATTGGAAAATGACGATACGGTATGCAGATGGATAGTTAGATTTGTCAGATTTCAATTCTTTATGAATATCTTCAAAGTCCTCGCCGAACTCCCCTCTCGGCACTAAAAAGTGAGTCAAGCATTTATCGTCATTAGCAAGGCCTCGCTTTTTTGCTTCTTCATGAAATGCCTTTTTTATTTGGAGGCCATAATGGCAATATGCCTTATCTGCCCTGAAGCCGCTATATCCTGGTTCCATTCCTGCTTGCTGCAACATTTCCTTTAGAACCTTACCTCTTGGTCTAAATCCATCTACCGTTACTCCTTGCCAATCTATTCCCTCGTGGATCTCAGTTTCGTACCACATATATTCACCTGTCAATCGTGACAACCCAAGATTTATAAAGCTTTTTGCTCCGAAATTTTGACCGAAATTAAAGTTTTTATTTCGGCGAAAAGCCTTTTTACCTTTTTTATGGCTTAGGAAATAATGGATAAAAAATGAAAGGAGGGAACCCCAAACATGGAGAAACACAAAGCCGTCAAATTCCGGATCATAAGTAAAGACGAGAAATTTGACATCGTCTGTGACCTCTTCCTGGTTCCCGACTCTACTCCACGAATGATTATGGGTGTGCTTGGATGCCCTGACAGGAAAGCTCATCTGGAAGTTCAAGACTTCCTTGGGCACGCCTTCTCTAATAGAGCCTCCTGAAACGGGAATGGTAACCAGCGCGGAAGTGGTTTGGAAGGCTCCTGAAGAAGAGGCCAAAGCCAAAAAGAGAGAAGAACAGCAGTTGTCTGATTACGCGGATACAAAAACCGAGTACGCTTCTTCAGGGATGGGAGATTACCTGGGCAAGAAGAAGAGGGGATACATTTAAATACCAGCCAACCAATTCTTTTTGTATGGTTAGTTTGAAGGCGGCGAAGCCGCCTTCTTTCTTTAATCCGGAGGTGCTAGTATGCCAATCATAGGTATGAAATTTGATTCCATGGAAGCGAAGAGGGAGAAAATGGTTGACAAGGGTGAGATAAAGGTGAACTCAACCCCGAGGATAACTTCTGCCAAGCTGATAACCCTTCCTTCCATAAACAAGAAAGCCCTTGCGCTTAACTTTGATTTTGTGACCACGTACAGCCCTGACATAGGGAAAGTGAAAATAAGCGGGGAGCTCCTTTACATGAGCGAGGAGAATGCAAAGATACTAAAGCAATGGCAGACCAAGAAGACCCTGCCGGAGGCAACCAATATCGAGGTTCTGAACCACCTTTTCAGGCAGTGCCTCCTGAAGGTAGCGAACATAGCGGACGACCTTCAGCTGCCCCCGCCTCTCGCAATCCCGAGGGTGGCGCCCAAGCAGAAGGAAGCCGGCTACGTGGGCTGACTGCTTGAATGAAGGCGACTCTTGTCGCCTTCCATCTGACTTCTGGAAAGAAGGCGTCACTGAAGACCGAAGGTGGCTTTGCCACCTTCAAGCGGAACGACGCCTTCCAATCGAGTCGCTTTTTTCTGTTTTATGATTTTCCAGAATAAGAAATATCTATGCCAGGAACAGAACCGCCAGCAGGGCTGCACCCACAAAAAGCAGTATCAGAATCTCCTTCCAGGACTTGAGCACGAATTTCCAGATGAGGAAAAGCACGAAAGCCAGCAGGGCAAGCGCAAGAAGGAAGGCTATAATATTCCCGGAAAAGAGCACAATCCCCAGGGAGCCGAGGAATTTCACGAACAGGGTTCCAATCTGTTTTGCAGTTTCCAGGAAACTCTGCACAATCGCGAAAACCATCTCCGCAACCACACCAACAGGAGAATCTGCCATATTATCATCACTTCCCGAAAAAGCTCCCAAGCCCGGCCTGCTCCTATTCCGAGAACTCCCATTTCAAGAGCCAAAGATTAAGAAGAAGCTGCTTTGGCTGCTTCTATAACCCTCTTTACGTCCCCCGAGAAGATCTTGCTTGCCCTGAGTATTTCTATTGCTGTTATCGTGCCGTCTTTTGATATGTCTATTACTACGCCATTCGGAAGCTCTACGCTCTTCCAGTATCCTTCTTCCTTTATCTGTATGCTTAGAACGTCTTCTTCCTTGTCATACCATGTTTCCATATTATCACCGTTTTTTTCGATTGAAGGTGGAATTTCAACTGAAGGTGTCTGCGGACACCTTCCAACTAATGTTCCACCTTCTTTCACTAATCCAGCCAGAAGGCTGTTATTATCTTCACTTTGTTTCCGCTAACCTTTCTGTATACGACTTTCAATATCCTTCCTGATGGCGGAACCCTGCATATTGCGTTCAGTGCGTTTTCCCAATACTTGTCTTTAAGGGCGTTTGAATTGGTTATCGCATATTCTATGATAATATCATTAATGTCCTTTCTGTATTTCCTTTTTCTTTTCCAGTGTTCCGAATATTCAAGCTCCATCGTAAGATAGTTGTTTTATAAATATATATTGTTGGTTAACTTTACGTCACTTCCCGAAAAAGCTCCCAAGCCCGGCCTGCTTCTTTTTCTCTGAGAATTTGCCCATTTTCTCCAGCACGGAGTCTATGCGCTCCTTCGAGAACCCATGCTTTTCGCACATCAGCTCGCGAACCTTCTCAGGCTGGAAGTGCGCTTTGGGAATGTCATGACCACAGGATGGAGGGTTTTTGAAGAAGTCAAGAATCTGCTCAGGAGATGTCCTGAATTCCCATGAGATTTCCTTCATTACTCTTTCCAGAGTTTTTTTCTCCTTTACCATGGCCAGGGCTTTCTTGGGGCCGAATCCCTTTACCCCGCCCATATTAAAATCTGTGCCAACCAAAATCCCCACAAGAATTAGCTGCTCGTGTGTGACACCAAGCTCCGAGAGTACACTGTTCAGCTCCACAAGCTCGGGGTTCACAACTATATACTTCTCCTTCCTCGCGACCTTGCGCCTGCCTGTTATTGTGAGATTGCGGACAAGCTTCGGGGCCCCGAAAAGCAGGGAATCCCAGTCCTGCGAGCCCGCTGCCCACGCCCGGCCTTTCTTCGCGAGACACGCTGCCTCTGCCTCCCCTTCTGAAGGTGCCTGTATCCAGGGAACGCCCATGTAGTCCAGAAGGACTTTCGCTTCATGTGACATATCCTCCGTGAGCCTTGCCGCGCCCTGGGCGTACATCTTGACCTTCTCTATCTCCCCTTTTTCCACAGCCTCTTCCCATTTCCTTTTCGCCTCGGCCCTGATTTTCATCCTCGCCTGCACGGTTTCGCGCTTGAACTCAGGGGGCTTCCCGTCAAAAACGTAAATGGGCTCTATCCCGCTCTCCATGAGCCTGGATGTCCTGTAAAAGAGGCCTGAAAGGTGGGAGGTTATCTCCCCATTGGAATCCCTCAGCGACTCTCCCGTGAGCCTATCCCTTATGGTTGAAAGGAACTGGTACAGGGTATTGTTCGCGTCTATCGCTATCCTTTTTCCGTTCAAATCCTCCAGGGAAAGCTCTTTTGCAGAAACAAGGCCGGAAAGACTCACACCCATAATTCCACTCCCATTAAATATTATGCATATCTATTTCAAATATATTCCGTTATTCTGAGTACACGATGTGAGGCAGCGAAGTTTATATAGCTTAAATCCAAAATTTCAACAACTCTTATTGAAAGGAGTTGGAAGGTGGCCTGCCACCTTCTTTCGCAAATAGAGGTGAATGCATGGGCAAGAAACTCGTGGGTAAAATAGCGCACTATTTCGACAAGATTAGCGTCGCTGTCATAGCTTTGTCTGACACCTTGAAAGAAGGAGATGAGATTTCCATCGAGGGAGCCGTTACCAACGTGCAGCAAACCGCTTCCTCAATACAGATAGACAAGAAGCCTGTGGAATCTGCAAAGAAGGGCCAGTCAGTCGGGATCAAGGTACAGGAAAGGGTCAGGGAAGGGGACAAGGTCTTCAGGGTAGAAGAGTAAACAGGAACAAGTCCTGAATTTAAGCTTTTTTCTTATTCTAGATTATATGGAAGGAATTGGGGAGCACGTGCATTGGTATGTTACTGGCGAGTGCAACTCGAAATGCGTTTATTGCTTTGGTCCGCATGAGGTTACAGATTCTTCATATGAGATGGAAGATGTTGCTCACGTTCTGGCAGGCAATGCCAAAAAAGTCATACTAACAGGAGGGGAACCTCTGGTCAAGGATTTGGATAGGGTGTTAAGAATCCTGAAGCAGGGTGGGGTATACGTAAGCCTCCATACGAATGGTATACTGCTTGATGAAAGGAAGATTGAAGGGCTCTCCGGCCTGGTGGACGACATTGCAATTCCTATAGACAGCACCAACAGGAGAACGCAAAGGGGACTGCGGGATTCCAACTTCATGCCCGTTTATGACAGGTTGGGCAGTCTGGCCGAATCCATACAGAAAAGAGGGATGGGGTTAGGATATCACACAGTTTTTACTAAGCTTAACAGAGGGGATATCCCAGGTATATACAAATTTGTTAAGGGGACAGGATTCGACTACTGGAGGATATACGAATTCAATGATGACTTGGCTCGTTCCAAGTTTATAGGCATGCATAGCGGGCACGAGATTAGCGAGCAGCAAATTAAGGAATGGAAAAGCATTTCTTCCTTGACGGACGCAGGAACCCCAAAAAAAGGCTACACAGACGACCTTTCTGCAGATTTCCTTCTGACTGAAAGGGAAATGAAAAGGCATAGGGACAAGCGTGTCCAGTTCGTCCTGCCAACGGACGGAACTTATATTTGGGTGGACAATGAAGGAAACGCGACCTATTATGACGGGTTTTCATTCAGCAAAAGGAGGCAGCTTGGCAATATCATTGATGAAGGGTTTCCCCCGGTTACAGAAAGGCTCAAAGAGATACATGAGCATGGAATAGCGAATGATGGTTTCTGCGAAGAGGACTTCGTAAACAGGATGCAGGATGCCGCTCTATGGGCCAGATATTACGACGGCTGGTGCGATGCCGAAGAGCTTGAGGAGGTGTCCCCAAGATACCATGAGCTGTTATTCGACCTTGTCAGGCTCTATGGCAAAAGGGTACAGGGAATAGACATAAACCGCCGAAAGCTTTAAAAACCCTTATTTTTAACTATTACTAGGTGATAACATGAAGCTCGCCATACTCAAGATATTCACTGTCCTGTGGCTCATGGGGATGTACCTGACCCTTATGATAACATTTATAGTGGCCTACCAGAGCCCCCAAAAGGCAGTCAGAGTGGTAGTAAACAACTATAATGAGGCGAACACAGAAATGCTCATGCTGCTGGCAGCGCTTTTCATCACGACTTTAGGAACAGCTTTCCTCATTTCGGACATAAGAAGGGATTTCCTGGATAGAAGGGTGAAGCTGCTGTCAAGAATGGCTGATTAACATGAAAAAGCAAATTCCTACTTTCACGGAATTTCTGGGAAAGATGCCGCAATTTGACGACATCGTTGCTTTGGACAGGTATCTTGCTGAGAAAGAAGAGGAATATTGCGAATTATACAAACCAGGAATCATAGACAGGATAAAGATAGCCGTCTCTTATTTGCGCATGGAGAAATTGCGCAAATTGGACCCTGCTTCTTATGAAAGCCTGGACGAAAGACAGAAAGCCAGCTATGATGACGCGCTTTTTACCCTTAATGTCCTGCTGTCCGAGGGAAAATTGGAAATGAGGAACTTGCATGACAGGATTCTCGATTTTGGATGCGGTTCAGGCGGTTCAAGCATACTTCTCGGGCTCCAGTCAAATGATGTAACAGCCGTTGAAAAAGATGAAGCCAAGATTCAAAAGTTAAAAGATTCCGGGCTATTCCCTAAAGAAAAAGCAATTACGTGTGATGGCATTAGATACATGTCGGATATGTCGGAATCGAGCTACGACCTGATTACCGCCTTTTATTTTGGGGAACCCGATACGCCCGCAGATTTTATAAAAGACTTCTATTCCTCCTCAAAAAGGGCCATAAAAGCTGGCGGAAGAATTGTAATGACGTCCGATTTTGCCACAATAGACAAAGCCAGGGAAATTTTCAACGCGCCCCGAAGAAAATATAACTTTGAAATCCTGTCTTATTGATATTCTCTCAAATCCACCCCACATCAACCTCATCCGTCCTCTGCCTAGGGAGAATTCCTGGTTTTGTTTTCATTTTTGATTTCTGGTGCAGAATCCCCAGCCACGCGATATTCGTCCCGCAGTCACCTGCAAATTCTTTCGGGACTGTATGGAATACAGCTCCCCTCTCCCTGCACATTATCCCGAGCATCTCCTGAAGTCTAGAGTTAGCCGCCACCCCTCCCGTGAGAAGTAGCTCTGTTTTTCCGGTGTGTGCCATCGCGCGCTCCGTGACCTCAGTTAGCATTGCGAACATGGTTTCCTGCAGGGAAAAGCACAGATTCTCTAGAGACTCTCCCTTCCTGAATCTTGTGAGGGACTCCGTGATTATTCCTGAGAAGGAGAGGTCCATACCCTTAACAACATAAGGCAGTTCTGTGTAATGGCCTTTGCTCGCGAGAACCTCTATCTTCGGGCCAGAGGGGAAGTCCATCCCGACCCCGCGGCCGAACTTGTCCAGAGCATTCCCGATGCCTACATCCATGGTTTCCCCAAAACACCTGTATCTCCCCTCCGCAAAAGCAAGCACTTGGGTATTAGCCCCGGAAACATAAAGCGTTACAGGATCCTTCACTCCCGTGCATAGCTTGCCTATCTCCACATGGGCTATCTGGTGGCATACTCCAATCAATGGTTTTTTGATTCTTTTAGAAAGCTCTTTACCAAAGTTAAGGCCGACATATAGACAGGGCGCAAGGCCAGCACCTTGCGAGAACGCTATTAAATCTATATCCTTTAAACCGATTTTGGCATCTGCTAAAGCTTTTTCTAAAACTTTATTCTTTATTTCCTCATGATGCATCTTTGCTTTAATGGGTTCTATTCCCCAACCGCTCGCTGGTCTATACATATCCCAGACATTACTCAGAATCTTACCTTTGTCCGAGACTATACCAATCCCGAAGGTGTGGGCTGTGGATTCTATACCTAGGCAAATCATAAAATCACTTAAAGGGTGTCCAGGGGGCTCTTCACATTCTTTATCAATCTGTTCGAAACCTGCAGGTAAATCTGCGTGGTCTTTATATCGCTATGCCCGAGCAGCTTCTGGATAACTCTGAGATCCGTGCCCTGCTCAAGAAGGTGGGTCGCAAAGCTGTGCCTTAATGTATGGGGATGAACATTCTTTTTTATCCCGGCCTTTTTGGCAGAATTCTTCACTATTTTCTGGATAGTGGAAGTGGTAAGCCTGCCCCCGCGGGCGGATTGGAAGAACAAATCACCCTCATTAAGGCTTGAGTAACCCTCCAATTCCCTTTTCAGGGTATCGGGGATTTTGACGAATCTGTCCTTCCTCCCTTTGGACAGCCTCACATGAAGGAGGCCTTCGCTGAAATCAAAGTTGCTTTTTCTCAGGCTCAGGAGCTCTGAGACCCTTAGACCGCATCCGTAAAGCAGCTTGATTATCAGCCTATGCTTGACATTGAATGTAGCTTCAATCAGTTTTTTGACTTCTTCAGTGGTCAGGACTTCCGGAATCGGCTTGTTCCTCTTAGGATGGCTTAGTCCCATTTTCTGGCCGAGAACATTCCCGAAAAAGAACTCAATGGCGCTGATGTTTGAGGATACCGTGGATGGGTTCTGCTTTCCAATAAGCATCTGGATATAGTCCTTGACAGAATCCTCATTAAGCCCTCTGCTTCCAGTCCCGGCCCATACAAGAAATCTCTCAACAAAATAGACGTATGCTTTGACAGTTCTCCTGGAAAAGTTCCTTATCTCAAGCTCTCTTCTGAGCTTCCCAAGAATCTCCTGGGTATCCTGCATAAATAAGCAGTATTTTCCCGGTTTATAAAACTCCTACCAAGTACTAATAACATCCCCCAGAAGCATCATATCATGACCAAAGTCATGATATGAGCATGTTAGTTGCAATCCGCCTACGTCCGCCCGTTTTAAGGTTTATATAATATACTTTGAATTAAACTTATGAGCGCTGAAGATTTGGAGAAGCTTTTTGATTTTTTACATAAAATAGAAAATCTCAAGTCTACCCTGAGATATAATCAGACCAAAACGGGAAGAAAGGAATCGAGCGCCGAGCACTCTTGGAGATTGGCGTTAACAACATTTATTGTAGCTGAGGAATTAAAACTAAGTATTGATATAAACCGTTCAATTAAAATCGCATTGGTTCATGATATCGCAGAAGCCGTAACAGGAGATATAGATGCAGTACTGATTGCAGAAGGCAAGTTCTCAGAAAAGGATAAGGAGAAATTGGAGATTAAAGCAATTCACCAATTGCAGCAAATTTTACCTGAACCTATAGGAAAAGAAATTCTACAATTATGGACTGAATATAATGATTGTGTAACAAAGGAGGCGAAATTCGTCAAAGCATTGGATAAAATTGAAACGTTGACGCAGCTTGCTGAGAGTGGGTATAAAACCTATGATAAACCCCAGTTTATTGCTAATTATGCCAACAAATCTGTTAAAGATTTTCCTGAACTATTGGACATGTTGAGGATTGTTAAAAGAAAATTAAGAAAAGAATTCGATAAAGGGAATATCCCTTGGTATGAAGAATATAATTCTCTCGACTGACGGGCGGACTTTCTCGCTTCGCTCGAACCCTTCTAGGTTATCGGAGAGGGGCAACTAACAGCCGCTAAACGGTTCGCCGCGGGCTCACCCAAACCCACGCACCGCTAACAGGGTAATATCAAGAATATACACACTTACCCGCCAGCGTGGGCTTCGTTTAGCGGCATATGTTAAGCTAAATCTCAAACAGGCGGCTGTAAAGAATTCACGATATAAACATATTCCAGCTTCCTGCCGGACGTGTTCCTGATATTGTGCCTGGTGTTTTCCTTTACGTAATGGATATCCCCTTCCTTCACGCGGACCTCTTCTTTTCCCCTTAGCAGTATCCCTTCGCCCCTGAGGACGATTATTATCTCCTCCTTTTTGCCGGTTGTGTGCTCCCCCACATACTCTCCTGGAGAAAGAATCACCTTTGCAGCTTTCAGGAATCTGCTTCTGGGAGGGCTTAACAATGGAATTATCTTCATACAACCAGCTCTGGATTAAGGATATGGAAGAGACTGAATAAAAGGCTTTTAATTCCCTGCCCTCTATATTCTTATTTACAGAGGCACTCCATTTGAAAGCGGCTTCGCCGCTTTCTTTCGCTAATCGAGGCTTTTTATGGAAAACACGGTTTACGACCCCAAGAAAATCGAGCAGGAGATTCTCGGTTACTGGAAGAGGAAGAAAATCCCTGAGAGGATTACGGATTTTGGCAGCTCAAAGAAGCCCAAGTTCTACCTGCTGGACGGTCCCCCTTACGTGAACGGGATTCCCCATGTGGGGCATGTGAAGACCACCACGTTCAAGGACATATGGGGCAAGTTCAAGCAGATGCAGGGCTATTCTGTCTGGTTCCAGCCCGGCTTTGACTGCTCAGGCCTTCCAATAGAGAATGCGGTGGAGAAGCAGCTTGGGATAAAGTCCAAGAAGGATATAGAGAGGCTTGGCGTGGAGAAATTCATAAAGGCCTGCAGGGACTTGGCCGAGCAGAACCTCCATATATGGATGGAACTGTACAAGAGCCTTGGGGCATGGAGGGGATGGCAGGACCCGTACCTGACCTACAAGGATTATTATCTCGAGAGCGGCTGGTGGACGATAAAGAGAATGTACGAGAAAGGCCTGCTTGTGGAAGGGACAAAGCCCAGCTTCTGGTGCCCGCACTGCGAGACCGTGCTCTCCGGTTATGAGGTCACTGATTCTTACAAGAACCTGGAAGATCCTTCTATATTTATCAAATTTAAAGTGAAAGGAAAGAAAGACGAATCTCTTCTCGTGTGGACCACTACTCCATGGACTCTTCCTGCAAATGTGGCCATAGCTGTTCATCCTGACGAGACTTATGTTAAAGTGAAGACAGGAGCAGGGGAGATTCTGATTCTTGCGGAAAAGAGGCTTGAGGAGCTGCACAGGTTCGAGATTGGATATCATATGCTGGAGAAATTCCCTGGAAAGAAGCTTGCGGGAATGAGGTATGAGGGGATTCTGGATGTGCCTCTCCAGAGAGAGCTTGACAAAAATCCCCGCAGCCACCAGGTGGTCCTTTCCATCCCGATCATGAAGAAGAGGGTGGCCTCAAAAACACTAGCCAAAAAAACCACGGAAGCGAAAGACGAGTTCGGGCATATAGTGGACATGGAGACCGGCTCGGGCCTCGTGCACATAGCCCCGGGCCACGGGGATGTGGACAACAGGCTTGGGAAGCATTACAACCTTCCGGAACCCTCGCCTGTGGATGATGAGGGCCGTCTCACAAGCGAGGCAGGCGAATTTGCAGGGCTCTTTGTCAAGAAGGCAGACCCGCTGATTATAGAGAGTCTCGAAAGGGAAGGAAGGCTCCTGAAAGCGGAGAAGATAGTCCATTCCTATCCCCTTTGCTGGAGGTGCAAGTCTCCCCTCATATACAGGATGAGCAACCAATGGTTCCTAAAGCTGGATTCCATAAGGAACAACCTCATAAAGGAGAACAAAAAGGTGAAATGGCTGCCGGAATTCGGGAGCGAACGTTTCGAGAACCTCCTGGCAGAGGCTCCTGACTGGGCAATAACAAGGCAGAGATACTGGGGAATCCCGATACCCATGTGGGTGTGCCATAAGTGCGGAAAAAGAATAGTGGTGGGCTCCAGAAAGGAGTTGGCAGAGCTTTCAGGCATGCCTGCTATAAAGGATATGCACAAGGATGTTGTTGACAAGATTATGCTAAAGTGCGATTGCGGGGGGAAAGCCACAAGAGTGAAGGACATAATGGATGTGTGGTTTGACTCGGGAATCTCCCCCTGGGCTTCCCTCGGCTACCCGTTCATGAACAAGCCGCTTTTCGAGCAGTTATGGCCTGTGGACCTGGTTGATGAGAGCCAGGACCAGATAAGGGGATGGTTCTACACACTCATGCTTTGCGGGTTCTCTGTCTTTGACAAGGCTCCCTACAGAACCGTCTGCCTGAACGGCTGGACGCTGGATGAGAAAGGGGAGAAGATGAGCAAGTCACTGGGAAACGTGATAGACGCGGAGGACGCGAGGAAGGAGCTCGGCTCAGACCTGCTCAGGCTCTATTACTGCTATGATACCAACCCATGGGACACCCAGAAGTTCAGCATGAGCAATGCAAAGGATCTAAGGAGGGTTATGAACGTGTTCTGGAACAGCTGGATATTCGTGGAAACCTACTGCAAGAGAAAGGAATATGAGCTGCCCAAGGAACTCAGTCTCGAGGATGAATGGATTCTCTCCAGAGCGAACTCAATAACAGAGAAAGTGACGGAGGACATAGAGAATTTCCGCTTCCACTCAGCCTCCCGTTCCCTTGCGGATTTCCTGCTGAATGATTTCTCCAGATTCTATATCAAGCTCATCCGGAACAGGGTGTCACCCTGGTATGAAGGAGGGGACAAGAGGGCCGCGCAGGCGGTCTCCCATCACGTTCTTGGAAAGGTAACCATTCTCATGGCGCCTTTCACGCCATTCATCTCGGAAAAAATCTTCACGGAGATGTTCCCCAGGCAGGAGTCAGTCCATCTGGCAGAATGGCCCGCCCCAGAAAAGGAACGGATTGACATGAAGCTTGAAGGGCAAATGGAGATCGCGAAGTCCGTGATAGAGACTGTGAACTTCGCGAGGCAGGAATCCAACATCAAGCTCAAGTGGCCCCTCTCTGAAATCCATGTGATAGCAAAGGAAAAGAGCTACAGGGACGCCATCTCCGGAATGGCGGGGATAATAAAGAACATCGCCAATGCAAGGGAGGTTAATGTCTCTGAAAAAGGGAGGAAGCCCGGGAAGAAGTTCGAGCACGGGGAGGTTATCCTTGGAGTGGTCCTGAAGGATGACGCCCTGGTAAGGGAGCTGATTCGGAAGATACAGATGCTCAGGAAAGAGCAAAATCTCAAGGTTACGGAAAGAATCTCGCTTGTCCTGGAGACGGACAAGGAGAGCGAAAAAACGCTCCGGGAGAATGAGAAAGAGATACTGGAAGGGGTGGGAGGAGGCTCCCTGAAATTCGGGCCGCTCACGGGAGAGAGGGGGAGCCTGGAGTTTGAGAGAGCTAAAATCAGGATCTGGTTTGAAAAGTGATGTTATGCCAACATTCAAATATCTTTTAGAACTGGCAGGAAGGATAAAGGATTCCAGGCTCAGGAAGATGGTTATTGATACTCTTAGGAATCCCGGGGCTTTAGCAAACAAGAACATGAAGCTTAACCAGGTTCCATTCGAGCAGGCGCCGGCTTCCATAGACTGGCACCATACAAAGACAGGAGGACTCCTGGAGCATACATACGCGGTCACAAAAATGTGCATCTCTGTTGCTGAGGATTTGCAGAAGGTGTACAAGAGTGAGATAGACATGGACGCCCTGATTGCGGGCGCGCTTCTGCATGACATAGGAAAAGTGTGGGGAGTGAAGAAGACCAAATCCAGAAAATGGCAGTCCCAGGGAGCTGTTCTGGACCACACCATGCTCGGGACAGCGGAGCTGCACGCAAGGCATTTTCCCGAGAAGGTTGTGCATATAGTGGCAGCCCATTTCGGGGATCAGGGGCCCACGCCTCCGCAGACCATAGAGGCGTACATAGTGCACATGATTGACAATATGGACGCTGTGCTGAATTCTAATGTGGAGGAGCCGAAGATCATAAACCTGCTGATTGGGTGAAATCCTCGAGAGAAGGTGTTTTGACGCCTTCATTCCAATATCTGTTAATTGTTAACAAATAAACCCTTAAAACATTTCTCTTCTAATTATTAACATGGAGAGTTTGGCCGGCAAAGCAAGGAATTACTTCATGATTGGAGTTATTGCTGAAAATCTTGGAATGGCGCAAGAAGCTGCATGCAATTTCTTTGAGGCCATTTTTGCAGCTGATGATGCAAAAATATTTGAGATTGTGAAAGACAGGCCGAAAGACCATAATGAGAGGTTCACAATCCTCAAGGCCAGGTTGCCTGTGCTTTATGACATAACAGACAGGTTGTTTGCTATCTACAAGAGGTCTGGAATAAAAGACCTGGATATGCCTGAAGTAAGGATTGTCAAGAACAGGGTGACCGAGGTTTTTGAACACGCAGGAATACCCGTCCCTGGTGATGAAGAGGTTAGGAAAAGGGTAGAGGAGCTTGCGAGAAAGAAGCCTTAAAAATCCCCCTTCCAAGAAATAACCATGGTGCTAGCCAAGAGAAGGGACAGGTTCGCTAACTTCTCCGTGAAGGTTGGGCTCGCGTTCAGCAAGCTCCCCCTCTCTGCAAACCAGTGGACTATGCTCTCGCTCGTGCCCATACTTTTTGCGCTGTATTTCCTTGTGAATGGACAGTTCCTCCTTGCGGCAGGGCTTTTCCTGCTCTCGGCTTTCATGGACCTTATAGACGGCTCTGTTGCGCGCGTGACAGGGACTGTCTCCAAGAAGGGAGCTTATCTCGATACTGTTGTGGACAGGTATGTGGAGGGGATTATAATACTTGGGCTGCTGTTTGCAGGGCTCCCGGATTTTTATCTTCCGGTAACTGCATGGCTTTTTGTCTATTTTTTCGGGGCCATGATGACCACTTATGTGAAGGCGGCTGCCAAGGAGAAGGATCTTACCGAGAAGGAGCTGTGCGGGGGCTTTCTGGAGAGGGCTGAGCGGCTTCTGATTCTGTTCGTAGGGATTCTGGTCGCGAGCTTGGACCCGTTCTACCTCACATATACCATAGTCGTGCTGGCAGTGCTGAGTAATATTACAGTTTTGCAGAGAGTTTGGGCTGCAACAAGGGAGAAGAAGTGAATGATAGCGCTTTTTGTGGGGAGGTTCCAGCCCTTCCATCTCGGGCATCTGAAGGTCATAAAGGAGATTCTCAAGGAGAATGAAAAAGTGATAATAGCGATAGGCTCCTCCCAGGAAAATGGGATGGAAGACAATCCCTTCTCCTTTGAGGAGAGAAGGAAAATGATAAGAGATTCCCTGAATAGGGAAGGGGTAAAAACTTTTGAGATAATAGAAGTCCCGGATTTGATGGATGATGTGAAATGGGTTTCAGAAATAAGGAGGAAATGCTCCTTTGACAGGGTGTATTCCAGGAATCCCTGGACAGCGAGATGCTTCAGGAAGGCTGGAGTTCCTGTTCTGGAGCATGGGCTTTACGAGAAGGAAAAATACAGCGCGACAGAAATACGCAAGAGAATGCGCGCCGGGAAGCGTTGGGAGAAACTTGTTCCGGAAAGTGTCGGGCAGCATATAAGGTTACTAGTTCCGTGACTTTCCAAAATCTTTTAAGCGCGTGCTATTTTTATGAAATAATATAAGCCCCCTATCCAACTATTTTTAGTGATTTTATGGCAATCCAACCTCCCAAAGGAACAAGGGACTTCCTTCCTCAGGAAATGGCAGTCAGGCAGTATGTTTTTGATATTGTTAGGGAGGTTTTTGAGAGGTTCGGGTTCGAGCCGCTTGAGACGCCCGCTATCGAGTCGTGGGAACTGCTGTCTAGGAAGGGAGGCGGCGGGGAAGACATAAAGAAGGAAGTCTATTATTTTCGGGACAAAGGGGACAGGGAGATTGGATTAAGATTCGATTTGACAGCCCCGCTTGGAAGAGTGGTTGCGAGCAATCCCCAGATTCCCAAGCCTTTCAAGCGCTACCAGATTGCTCCCGTCTGGAGGTATGATAACCCGCAAGCCGGTCGCTACCGAGAATTCTGGCAGGCTGATGCTGACATAGTGGGCTCTGAGAAAATGGACTGCGAGGCAGAGTGCCTGGTGGCTTCTGCAGCCATACTGGAAGCCTTGGGGTTCAGGGATTTCGCGATAAAGCTGAACAACCGCAAGATTCTTAACGGGATTATTGAGTTCCTGCAGATCCCTAAGGAGAAGGCGCCTGATGTTTTCCGCGCCCTGGACAAGCTGGAAAAATTTGGAGAGATTGAGGTTCTAAAAGAGATACTCAAGGCAGGGGTGAAGCAGGCCAAGGCCAGGAAGCTCCTGGAAATGATAAAGGCCAGGGGGAGCCCGAGCACGATTCTGGAACGCGAGAGAAAGAGACTGCAGAGTTACTCAATCGCGAAACAGGGCATGGATGAGCTTGAGCAGATTGTGAGGAAATGCGAGGCATACGGGATAGCAAGAAAGCTCATAATAGATTTGTCCCTTGTAAGGGGGCTGGATTATTACACAGGCCCGATTTTTGAGATTTCCGTGCGCACCAAGAAGGATATAGGAAGCATAGCAGGTGGAGGAAGATATGACAACCTTGTGGAGGCTTATGGAGGCAGATGGACTCCTGCTGTTGGCATCTCTTTAGGGATAGAAAGGATATGCGAGATCATGGATTCAGAGAAGATGGTCAAGCATCTGGAAACCAAGACAAGGGTTTTTGTAGCTGTCGCGGATGAGGGACTTACGGAGAATGCCATGTTCGTGGCGCAGAAGCTCAGGGCTGCCGGGATAAACACGCAGATAGAGCTCATGGGAAGGCCGCTTAAAAAACAGCTGGAGTACGTGGACAGGGCCAAAATCCCGTTCGTGGTTATTGTTGGTGAGAAGGAGCTGAAAAAGGGGAAATACACTGTGAGGGAGATGGCAAAAAGGAAGCAGGGACAGTTTAGCTTGGATAAGATAATCAAGGTTCTTGGGGAGAAGAAATGATTTCATGAAAGCGGGAAAATACAATATTGCCATAGCAGGAATAATCCTGTTATCTTTTGCAATCGGGATTTACCTCTATCCCCAGATGCCTGATTCGCTCCCGTCGCACTGGAACGCGGCAGGGGAAGTGGATGGCTATATGCCCAAGTTCTGGGGGCTCTTCCTCATGCCGCTCATCTCCGTGGGGCTGTTCGGACTCTTCCTGGCCATACCCAGGATAGACCCGAAGAAGAAGAACATAGAGGAGTTCAGGCTGTATTACAACCGCTTCATAGCCATCATAATCGCATTCATGTTTTACATATACCTGCTCACGATATCCTGGGCGCTGGGCTACACGTTCCAGTTCATTTTCGCCATGGTCCCGGCGTTCTCGCTCCTTTTCTATTACGCGGGCATTCTCAC
>JAPLVB010000055.1 GCA_026397335.1 Candidatus Aenigmatarchaeota archaeon | reverse complement strand
TCAAACCGTCCGTATATCCAAACCGTCCACGCTCGCCGTCTCTTTCCCGAGGTCAGCGACAGCAATGGACCTGTATGGAGGGTATGTGTAGGCATGGGATGTGAAGATGGTGAGGCACTTGTTGTCGAACATTATCTGGAGGGCACGGGGCTGGTGGGAGCGGATGAGGACCTTCTTGCCGAGCCCGCGCATCACCCTCTCGAAATATTTCCTCCCGAAAGTATGCCTTCCGCCCGGCGAGCCCATGTATTCATAGTCTTTGTCTTGAAAGTCTCCCCAGATTATCCTTTCCCACTGTTCCATTATAGGCTCGATTCCAGCGAGCTGGTCCTGTCTGACGTCCGGCAGGGCGCCATGCAGGCTTATTATTCCGTTTTTGGATTGGGCGACCAAGGGGAGCTTTGCGAGCAGGCTCCCGTATTCCTCCTTTTCTTCCCAGGAAAGCGATTCCCAGAAATCCGCAGGGCTGAATGATCCGAACTTATAGCCCTCATGGTTGCCCATGAGGAGGTATACGCGGTTCCGGTTCCTGACCTTTGTTTCCAGAAGGAGGTCTATGTTCTCCCTAGAATGCGGGCCGCGGTCCACGTAGTCCCCAAGGAAGACCAGGGTTTTATCCTTCTTGCCCAGATAGTTCTCCAACACGGTCTGGGTGGCGTTCAGGTCTCCGTGGGTGTCTCCCACGAACACGCCATAGCCTGTCTGGGGGAGCTCTATGAGCCTGGGTTCTTCATCGAATATCTGCCCTGCGTCATGGAGGATTTTCCTGTCAAGCATAAGAGGAATTGGAGAAAAGTTTTATAAGGGGATTCCAGCAGGATACCGGAAGAATCGCGCACATTCGCGCAGTCCCCCTCGTGGATTCGCGCAGAATACGCGCAGAATCGCGCATTTCGCAGAGGGCACCTAACAGGATGTTTCCTTAAAAATCTATCTGCCAAATGGGGTTTATGCTGGCAATACTTGAAGTGGTGGAGAGGAAGGCGCTTTTGCATGGAGGGAAAGCCCTTGATGAGGAATTGGTGACAACCCGTCCCTACATAAGGGCAGATGGAAAGATGTTTTATGATAGTTTAGGGGAAGCACTGGCTGAACTAGGACTTCCCAAGAATAAAGGGAAAGATTTGATGATTTCTATTGTTGAAAAGGTTGGAGATGATTATCTTCTTCTGTAGTTTTGGTTGATACCACCATTTTCTTTGCTTATGTAAAATCTTTGGGATCTCAACCCTTTCCTGGAAAGGGCTGAAGCGGCACGAACACACACCCGAAATACTCCTTCTTCTTGAGAGACCCTTTGACCTTCCTTGCGGTTGTGAGCATCTGGATCCCGTAGGCAGGTCCCACGGGAGCCACGATTATGCCCGACTCCTTGAGCTGCTTCCCCAGGGAGCTGAAAACCTCCATGGGGATTGCGCAGGTTACTATGATCTTGTCATAGGGGGCTTTCTCCGGGTAGCCTTTGGAGCCGTCTGCGGGGATGACTTCCACATTCTTTATTCCTGTGCGGGAGAGGTTTTTCTTTGCTAGGGAGGCGAGCTCCGGGTAGAATTCTATTGTGTAGATTTTATTCACGAGTGTGCTCAAAATAGCGGCCTGGTAGCCTGAGCCTGCCCCTATCTCCAGAATTGTGTCTGTGCTCTTGGGTTCAATCAGCTCTGTCATTATGGCCACCATGTGGGGGGCTGAGATGGTCTGGCCTGAGCCTATCGGGAGGGGGTGGTCTGAATATGCGCTGGCTTCAAGCTCTTTGGGGAGGAAGTTCTCCCGAGGGATTTTTCTGAAAGCTGATTCTACTGCAGGGGTCTTGAGGTAGCCTTCCTGCTTCAGGTGGGCTATCAGGTTCTCTTTCCTTTCAGAAGCGTCCATATTTTAAGATTGGAATCCAAATTTAAACATGTTCTATGACCTGCACATTCAGGCGGATGTCGAGAAAGCCGCGGATATTGCAAAAAGGCTCGGTTTCTCTGGGATTGCTGTGGCCGTCCCGTGGGCTAACCGCGCAGCCCTCGGGGAAATCAGGGCAAAAGCGAAAGCGCTCAAGGGAATGGATATTGCCCTAGGGATTGAGCTGCAAACGAGAGCGAATGACATACCAAGAATTGCCAAGTCCATAAGAAGGCAGAGCGAGCTGATTCTGGTGAGAGGCGGGACTGAAGAGTTAAACCGCGCGGCGCTGGAGACTCCGGAAGTGGACATGCTTGTGAGCCCGAACCTGCAGAACGGGCAGTGCGGGATAAATCATATTCTCGCGAGATTAGGGGCTAAGAATAATGTCGCGATAGCGTTTGACTTTCTGGAGATAATGCAGAGCTACAAGAAGACGCGCTCCCAATTGCTTTCATGCTGGATGGAGACTGCGAGGTTCGTGAGGAAGTATAAATGCCCGTTCGTATTGAGCTCTGGAGCTTTGAATGAGTGGGATATGAGGGCTCCCTCTGAGCTGATAGCCTTCGGGAAGTTTCTGGGGTTTGATGAGAAGCGGTGCAAGAGGGCTCTGGACGGAGGGATCCTGTGCGAGAACAGGAAAAGGCTTGGAGGGAAATGGGTAATGCCCGGGGTGGAGGTAGAATGAGCATAAAAAAGAATGAAGGTGGCAAGGCCGCCTTCTATCGAAGAATCCAACATAGGATTCCTAAAATAAGAAAGGAAAGGGGGCAGCAAGAACCCGCGAAAGGAATGCGGGACAGGAGACTGCTCTGGGGGATTGCGGCTGTTGCGATAGTGATTGTGGTTCTGGTAATCCTGTGGGCTTATTCCATATCCCAGCCAAAGCCCGAGCGCACTGTGACGGATTCGAACGTGAGGATGGAGCTGGAAAGGCTGCAGGGGGTTAACTCTGAACCCAAGAAGATAAACCCCGCGGACTATCCGAAAACATTCGGGATTTACGCAAGGAACAACCTCACACTTGTGGAGCAGTACTTCTGCTCGGATGTGTGCCCGGATTACGGGAGAGTGAACCTGGTCTTTCAGGGGATTGATAGCGAAGAATGCGCAAATATCGGAGGAAAGGCTCTGCATGATCTGGCGTGGGGCGGGTATATAGGGTGCGAGCCGAGGGTGGAATAAAGGATTTATTAAATAATCTGTCCCCACTGCCTGAGAATTTCCTGCCAGTTTGAAGGCTCGTTTGGTAAGTGAATTTCATAAAGGCTCTTGCCGATTTCCTTCACGTAGAATCCTTTGGGAAATATGTCCACCATTGCCTGGAAAAGCTCGCTTTTGAGGATGTCAGCGCCATCATAAAATGAATCAGCCTTTAGCTTTACTGTTAATGCCATGTCATCCTCCTGTGATTTTCCCCAGCAGCTCATCCTTTGTCATGGCTTCCCTTGTTCTGAGAATCTCCTTCCCTTCTTTTATCAGGATAAGGGTGTGGTGATTCGTGACGTTGAACTTGTCACGCAGGCCTGTCTGGAAATCGTATTCATAGTATGTGAAGTTGCTGAATATGCTCGGGTTTTCCTTCTCCAGCTGCTCGAGCAGGGATTCTACCTCGGCTATCTGGGCTATGCACACGTCGCAGGAGTTTTCGTAAAAGAATATAAGGGCTGTCCTGTTCTCCGAGACTGACTTCTCGAGCCGGTCGTAGGCCATGTCTTGAATATGGCTGGAAGGGATAAATGTCTTCTCCACAAGAAGGCCTGTAACTGCTGGAGATTGTGCGGGTTGTGATTGCATGTTTAAGACTGCTATAAGGCCTATCACAAAAAGCACTGAAGTAAAAACAGCAAAAAGGAGGTTGCGCATGCTTGCACCTTGCCTTATGTGACCTTGGGGCCCTTGAAATAGCCTTTCTCCTTGTTTTTCGTGTTGGAGAGGGCCTGCTCCTGGGTAAGGGAGGGCTCTGTTTTGTCCTTGCGCAGGACGTTTTTCGTTTCGACTGGCTGGAATGCTGGCTTTATGCCTTTTGTGGGGACCCTTTCCAGGTCCCGGAAAGCATCCAGGATGGATTCAATGTCCCTGCAGAACTTGTTCACTTCTTTTTCTGTCAGCCTGAGCCTTGCGATCTGGGAAACATGCCTTATTGTCTGGGGGGAGACTTTCCTGCTGGCCATGCTAACTTATTTCCTTTAGTGATTTATATTTAGAGAGCTCGCTCGAAAAAGCTGTATCAGGATTTATATAGAATTTCTTGAGCCGCATCAACCTTCTTCTCCAGGAGCAGCTCGAATATGCTCTCGAACCTCTCGGGGTCGAGGCCGGCTGCCTGGAGGTTTTCATGGAGGATTTTCCTCCCGAGCTCCTGGACCGAGAGCCTGTGCTCCTCGATAGTTTTCGCAGGAAGCGCTTCCTCCTCAAAATCCTTCTTGAAGGAGAGAATCGCTTGATTCTGGAATTTGTTTTGGATTTCTGAGACATCAATCTCCTTTCCTGCCAGCCTTATGCGGATTATGGGCTTCTTTTCATGTGCCTCTTCAAGAATCTTCTCTATCTCTGTCTCTATTTGCTCCTGTGAAGGGTTTTCAAATGCCCTGTAATAGACTTTCCTCTGGCCTTCAAGCTCGCGGAACTCCAGCTCACGGGCCTGCGTGTCCAGGATCCAGAAGCCACGCCTCTGGACTGACTCCTTGTTCAGCTGGGTCTGGATTGTGGAGCCGGGAATTATGAAAGGGGCATCAGAATGGGAGGACTGCTGGGATTCGTGCATGTGGCCTGCCACATAAAGGTCAAATCCGCGGGGGAGTTTCTCCACGTCTATTGTTTTGTCCGCATACAAAAACGGAGCCACGGACTGGTGGAACATGAAGATATTGTAACAGCCCGCTACAGGCTTGGGGTTCCACTGGCTGAGCACGGATTCCGCATACTGGTCAGGGACTCCGGACATGGCCTGCACGCACACGCGCTCTTTGTTTTTTTCCAGGATAATTCCGTTGCAGTGGAGGTAAATCACGAACCCTGCCTTCTCAAGGCCTTCCACCGGGTTCATCAGGCCTTTCGCCCTTCTCTCATGGGTTCCGTGGATTGCGATTACAGGAACTCCTGAAAGGTTGAGGGGAGAGAAATCTGAAAGGTCTTTTGCTATTCCTTCTGAGACCTTAGCCCCTCCTTCCCAGAAGTTGGTCTTCATGAAAAGCTGCATTGCATGGATAAGGGTTTCTGTATTGGGAGTTCTTGTATCGAAAATGTCTCCCGCGACCAGGATAGCATCACAGTCCGAACTAAATTCAATGGCCTGGGAGGCGGCCTCAAAGCTGTCACTCTCTCGTTCGCTTCCTGTTCCGAAACCGAGGTGCATGTCAGAGATAATAGAGAGTTTCATGAATCTAGTTGGAGGGAAAAGTTAAATAGGTTCTGATTGGATGGAAGGTGTCCGCTGACACCTTCATTCTCATTTCGCAAGCAGGACCAGCAGGATGGAGGCTACTGCTGCCAGGGCAAAGCCTGCAACAAGGGCGTTTTCCGAGAAGAAAATCAGGATGAACATTGAGCCGAGCATGAACATCACCCTTCCCGAGGCGAGCCAGAAGTCACGGAATGTGACCCAGTTCAGGACTCCTTCCTTCTTCGCCCTGGACGAGAATTCCACATAAATGGGGATGCTTATGAGCGTGGTGAATATTCCGGCGAGCATGGATATCAGGAATGCTTCTAGCGGAGTCGCAGTGGAGATTCGGATTATGCACGTGAAAGCGTAGCCTATTGAGCCGAGGATGAGCATGTTCTTCCTCTTGTGAGCTTCCGAGCTTACCTTCCCTATTATCACAGTGAAGAGAGCCATCCCTGCCCCGTAAAGCGAGGCTGTCAGGCCTGCGGAGATTATCCCGAATTTCTGGTACACGAAAATGCTCCATAGGAGGAAGTCATTCGAGAAAATCACGCCCTGTATCATGAAAAGGGCGAAGAACCTCTTGTCAAGGAAGAGCCAGGACTGCCTCAGCTTGAGGGAGAACCGCTCCTTGTAGTCAGAGGTCAGGAGGAACGGGATTTGGGAGATTATTATCAGGATTATCACAATCAGAAAAATGACGGAGAACCCAAGGGTTGTGAGAATCAGGGCGCTTATGAGAGGGGCGGCCACGGCTGATATCTGCGGGAGCGCGTTTAGGTAGCTAACCTGTTTCGCGCTCTTCTCGCCGTCCGCGCTCTTCACGAACTCCGCGTTGGTGGATACCCAGTAAAGGATTGCGGAAAATCCTCCGAGAAGCGCTATGAACAGGAGTATGCTCGAGAAATAATCCAGAAAGAAGAGCATGGAGAAGTAGAAAATCAGGAGAGGGGCGCGGTAGATTATGGTGTGCTTGAAGCCTATCTTTGAGGATATCTCAGCCGCTATCGGGGTGAAAAGGAACATAGCTCCCCAGTACACGAGCATGAAGGAGAATGAGGTGAGAAGCGAGAATCCCTTCGTCAGGAGGTAGATGGGAATGAATACGCTGATGAGGGATATCGCGAACGTCTCGATAATCTGGTTGAAGTAAATCTCATGCAGGTCGTCCCTGAGCCTGTTAAGCTCGAAAAGGCTCTTGAGCTCGCGGTACATACATATTTATTGGTTGAGGGGAATTAAATTGGGTTTTCAGAAATTGCAAATTTTGGAGCTACCTCTCTATTATCTCCACTTTTGCGTTTACTGCTGTCCCGGGAAGGCCTTTCGAGAATCTTGCCCGCACAACCCCGTTGTTTCCATGAGTATTAGTGATCTTGCCGAAAATCTGCTTCTTTGCCGGGCTGATCCATATCACCCGCTTGCCTATGTACCTTGAGGCCAGCTCCTTGGAATCCACTCCCTCTATCTCAAGCAGCAGCTGGTTACCGTGCATGGTGTGCACTCCTCTCCTGTAGCTGAGAACTGTGGCTTTCATAGGTAACAGATTATACGGGTATATTTAAATAGGTTATTGCAGAGGGTAGTGCTTGCTTACAAGGGCAATAAGCGCCTCTTCAGAGATTTCCTGGTCTTTTTTCTCCCCTCCTATGTAAATAGCATTATCACCCATGTCAAGCAGAACGTAAACCTTTCTCCATCCGAAGCCTTCAGTCTCTGCCATGCAGGTTCCTATAAGCCTGAGGCTTCCTATTCTCTGGCCTTTGTGCAGCATATCAAGAAGTTCGCGGAAAGATTTAAGAAACCAATTCACATTAAAACCATGCCCACTGAAACGCTTTACGAGAGGACTGCGGATGTGTATGATATCAGGCATAACTCTCCGACCACAGAGAGGGTGAGGGCTCTCGAAAAAATCCTGATTAGAAAATATGCGACAGGGAAGAGCCTGGACGTGGGCTGCGGGACAGGATACCACCTGGATTTGCTTGAGAATGTTATTGGGCTGGACCCGAGTAAAGAAATGCTGGAGAAGGCCAAGGTTAAGGGGAAGCCCCTGATTCTGGGAAAAGGGGAGAAGCTTCCTTTTCCTGGGGAGAAATTTGATACTGTTCTGTGCTTATTCTCGGTTTTGAATATTTGTGATGCGGAAAAGGCTGCGAAAGAAATCCGCAGGGTTCTGAAGCCGGGAGGGATTGCTATTGTCTCGGTAGCGAGCGTGTGGGACCATATGCACATGTCTTACTGGAAGAAGCTCCGCACAAATCCCGAAAAATTCAGGACCAAGAATTTCCGCGTTTCTGGGGAGCGCGCTAAGCTGAGGCTCTTCACAAAAAAGGATTTTCTCTCGCTTTTTGAGGGATTTGCGCTGCTGGAGTTTGATTCGCTTTTCTCGGTTGTGAGACCCAGGTGGAACTCATTCAGGGGCTTCTCGGCCTGGGAGAAGGTTTTGCTAAAAGTGGAGAGGATTTTCCCAAAGGGTTACGGGAACATGTATTTTGGGGTTTTCAAAAGAATTGATTAATCACCCCGCCCAATAATTATCATGGCCTTCTGGAAGGACTTTGATGAGATTGTCACGGCGGAGATGGCTTCCACTGCAGGCGGGCTTGTTGCGGGAACACTGCTGGCTTTTATCACAAACAAGATAGAGCTGATACCTGCGCTGCTGATTTTCCTTCCGGGATTCCTGGAAATGAGAGGGAACATAAGCGGCTCGCTTTCCGCGAGGCTGAGCTCGGCGCTTTTCCTTGGGGCCACAAAACCGAAAATCAGGAAGAACCGGATCCTGAAGGGGAATCTGGCTGCCGCGCTGCTTCTGGTTGTTGTCGTTAGCATAATTCTCGGGGTGGTTGCATTCTTCGCGAATCTGGTTTTTTTCGGGGTTTTTGATTACAGGATAATCTCAATTGCGTTCATTGCAGGTATGCTGTCCAATGTTTTGGAGCTTCCGCTGGCAGTCTTCACAACGTTCTGGCTTTTCAGGCACGGCCATGACCCGAACAATATCATGGGTCCTTATATAACGACAACGGGAGACATATCCAGCGTGGTCGCGATATTCATAGCGATAGTGATAATATGAGCCGGAAAAAACTCTTGGAAAGGGTAAGGAAGGTAAGGAGGCATGAGCATCATCCTCTCCTTCATCATGTGCACAGGAGGTACGGGATATCCAGGAAAACGATTTTCTACATGAAGGAATACGGGCCGCACTCGCACATTGCACACGTGATAATAAGGGAGAGCCTGAAGATACTGGTCATGGCTTCCATAATAAGCTCCATCGGGGGAATCAGCCTCCAGTTCATGCAGGACAAGATTCTTACGATAATACCTCTGCTAATACTCTTGCCCACGATGAATAACATGGTGGGGGATTTCGGGTGCATAGTCTCTTCAAAGTTCACCACCATGCTCTATCTCGGGAAAGTCAACCAGAAGTGGTGGAGGTCCAGGCACCTGCACAGGCTTTTCCTTGTGATACTGATATCCTCTTTCATAATGTCCGTGTTCATAGGGGTGGCAGCCTCTGTAATAGCATACTGGCAGGGCTTCTCTCTAACGTTCGAGGTATTCCTGAAGATACTTGGGATAGCTGTCCTCTCGAACCTTATCCTGGTCGGAGTGATATTCTCCGTCTCAATAATAGGAGGGCTTGCCATATACCACAAGAAAGAGGACCCGAATAATTTTTTAATCCCGATAGCCACGAGCTTCGCGGATTTGCTCAACCTCGTGATTTTCGCGATTCTGGTGGGGATGTTTTTCTAGAAACTGTTAGAGCTCGCCTTTCATCCTTAAATAATCCTGGGGTGTCCATTCCCAGGAGCGGGCGCTCTTTATCATGGAATCTATAAGAATTTTCTGCTGCATGGACCAGTCCCCTGCCACCTGCTATATAATTGAACTGCTTTAATAATATCGTTTAAGCCTTTCTGAACTCAGCGTCTATCACGACATGGAAAATCCCAGGGGCGTACTGCTTCACAACCCTCTTTTCCATCCGGATTGGATAGAATCCGTGCTTCCCGGAATACTCTCTCAGTATTTTCTCGGTCTTTTCCCACAGCTCCTCTTTGCGGAACGTATCATGGTAATGAATAATCCCGTTCGGTTTCAGGAATTTAAAGGCAGCAGGAAGGAACTCATAGGTTTTTGGCAGGTGTCCCATAAGCACGCGGTCTGCCTTTTCAGGAATTTGGACCGTTCGGCAATCTCCCTGAATAGGTTCCACTTTTCCCGAGAGCTTGTTCAGCTTTATATTATTCTTTAGGAACCTGAAAGAGTTTGGGTTCAGCTCTATGGAGTAGATTTTCTTTGCAGGAGAGAATTTCCCGAGTGGGATTGAGAAATATCCAATCCCTGCGAACATGTCCACTATAACTTCTTCTGGTTTCACGAGTTTTGGGAGGCGGCCCCTTTCCAGAATGTTCCCCTTGGAGAACATCATTCTCTGGACATCCAGCTTGTAAAGGCAGCCGTTCTCCCTGTGCACGGTTACGGGATTTTTATCTCCTGCCACATACGAGACTTTGGGGATGCGCATTTGTCCGGAGACGTGGCCTGAGTATCTGTAAACGGACTTTATTCTCTGAAGGGTTTTCATAGGCTTTCCCTGCCGATGCCGGATAAAAGTGCACATTAATAAGTCCTGTATCAAGAAATTCTGTAACGTGATATGTCCCTCTTGACACCTTTATGTCTTCCCAACGATTGGCCTTGGATTCATCCATAGCGTAAAATTAGCAGTTAATTTTTTAAACAGAATCTGTTCCCATTTGCAGGCTACTCATCCAAGAGTATGTCCTGCTCCATTTCTTCGGGAGCAGTCTCCTTTTTGGGAGGTTTCTCTTTCTTTGTCTCGGTTTTCTCTTCCTTCTTTTCCTCAGGCTTTTCTTTCGCGGCTGCTTTTGCCTTTTCCTCAGCCTTTTCGGTTGAAGTCGGCTTGTCCGGCTTCTTTCCAGCATCCTCTTTGCGCCTTGCGAGCCTTTCCCGCAGGCTGAGTTTTTTCTTCTGGATTTTGGGCCCCTCCTTCTCGTCAATGAGGCTTGCGAAAACCTTCCCTTCCTCACCTGTGCTGACTTTTACTTTTATCTTGGAAGGTGGATTGTGCACCCCGCCTTTCCAGAGGCTCTCATTAAGCTGCTGAGAAATCATGACTTTGGAGGGCTCTGTCCTCATGTGCCTTGAGAGGAACTCTCTCACTGTTCTCACGGAGCGGTTCATCCTCATGTTCTTGGCGGATTTCCTGGACTCATGCCTGAGCGGAATCGTAACTATTTTCTCTTCCCCGGGTTTGGATTTTTCAGCCATTTAACTTTCACCAAACAAGTTTATTTTATTGAGATTTTTGGGAGCATTATTGGAGTCAAATATTGCCTTTATTATATCATCTTTCCTGTATCTTTTCCCTTCGTAAACATATGCACCTTGTTTTTTATCCAGGTATTTGCCGATGCTCTGTTCCACTATTTCTGGTTTTGATTTTATCAAATCAAGACACTCCTGCTCATTATAGCGTGTCTCTTTTTTCATGCCTGGAATAAGGCAGTGATATATAGTCTTGAAATTCATATCGCTAGACATACGAAAGTTTTCAGCTATTATCTCCCGTTGAAGTTTTTTTCTGAATTTGTCATTCATATGCCACCTAAATCTTGAGCTTGTTCTTTCTCCAGTTCCTCGTGCGAACGCGAATCCTGCGGCTCCTTGCCCTCTTCAGGCCGAACTTGCGTATGTCCGCCCATCTTGGAGCTGACCTTATCTTTCCTGCAGCAGCCATCTTAAGCTTCTTTCCAAGCGGCTTGTTCCTGCTCATGGTATCACTTATGGGAATTTAATGTATTTAAAGTTTTGGAAGGGTCATTTCCTGCGTATGTTGAAGTCCTGCTTGCTGCCGGAAGACAAAACCCTGAGAACCTCTTTCATCTGCTCATCTGTTATCCTTCCCTCGAGCTTGCCTGCCTGGTATATCTGAAGGAGATACAGTTCTGCCTGCCCCGCAAGCTCCTGGTTGGCAACCCGCACTCTTGCAAGCCTTTCGTAAGCATCTTTTGAAAGAATGGTCGCGAGTATCTTTTTCTTCATCTCTTCAATCTGCTTCATCTTCTGCATTTCGTTGAAATCTGCTCCGTTCATAATAATCGTTTGAAGTTGCGAAGCAACTTCTTTCTCACAGTTCGATTGAAGGCGACTCTTGTCGCCTTCCTTCTCAGGTTCCCTCCTGCCAGCTCTCAAGGTATTTCTTCTGCTCAGGGCTGAGAGTATCTATCTCTATCCCTGCTGCCTTCAGAGTGAGATTAGCTATCCTGATGTCTATCTCTTTCGGGACATTGTAGACTTTGTTCTCAAGCCCGCCCTTGTTCTCCTTGAGGTATTTCGTGCACAGGGCCTGGTTCGAGAAGGACATCTGCATCACTTCGGAAGGGTGGCCTTCTGCGGCTGCGAGGTTGACAAGCCTTCCTTCTCCAAGAAGGTAAAGCTTCTTGCCGTTCCTTAGCCTGAATTCTTCAACATTTGGCTTAACTGTGGATTTTGAGGCGCTCAGGGATTCAAGCTCCTTTATGTTTATCTCCACGTTGAAGTGGCCTGAATTCGCGAGTATGGCGCCTGATTTCATTTTTTCCATATGCTCCTTGCGGATGAGGTCCTTGTCTCCAGAGGCTGTCACGAATATGTCCCCGATTTTTGCGGCCTCGGACATGCTCATAACTCGGAATCCGTCCATGTATGCTTCAAGCGCGCGAACCGGGTCAACTTCTGTGACTATCACGTTCGAGCCCATGCCTCTTGCGCGGGTGGCTATTCCTTTCCCGCACATACCGTATCCTCCCACCACGAAATTCTTTCCTGCGAGCAAAACGGATGTGGAGCGCATTATCCCGTCTATTGTGGACTGGCCGGTTCCGTATCTGTTATCAAACAGATGCTTGGTGTATGCATCATTCACGGAGATTATGGGATATTTCAGGGCCTTGTCCTTCTCCATTGAGCGGAAGCGGATTATTCCTGTTGTGGTCTCTTCTGTTCCGCCTATTATGTTTTTCAGAAGGTCTGTGCGCTTGGAGTGGATTGTGGCAACCAGGTCTCCCCCGTCATCCATGGTTATGTTGGGTTTGAGGTTCAGGACCTGGTCCACGCACCAGTAATATTCGTCATTCGAGACTCCTCTCCATGCGAAAATGTTAATCCCGTCCTCAGCAAGCGCGGCTGCTATGTCATCCTGGGTGCTGAGCGGATTGGAGCCGCACAGCCCGACTGCTGCGCCGCCATCCCTGAGCGTGCGCATGAGCACTGCAGTTTCCTTGGTCACGTGAAGGCAGGCTGCTATTGTGAGCCCTTTCAGGGGCTTGTCCTTCCGGAACTCCTCCCTTATTCTCATCAGCACGGGCATGTGGTCCTCTGCCCATGCTATCTTCTTCTTGCCTTCGCCCGCGAGTTTCGGGTCTTTCACTTTGCTCATTCGAATCTTCCTCCTGTTTATTTTCCTGGGGTTTCGCTCTACAGCCGATTTGAGATTGAAGGCGTCCTTGGCTGGAAGGGGGCCGCGCCACCTTCGGTCTGCTGTGACGCCTTCTCTCCAGAATCGAAGGCGAAAGCCTCGAAAGGCTGTATTAGAAACATACAAACTTCTTTATCTCTGAATATCTGTTTTCTATGTCTTTTAAGGTTATGGATTTAAGCCTGCTGAGGCCGAAGCCTTCCACAGTGAATGAGGCCACCACAGCCCCGTATATCATGGCCTTCCTGAGCTTTTTCTCTGTCGGGTTTCCGTTTTTTGCTAGCCATCCCACCATGGCTCCTGCGTAAGAGTCTCCTGCTCCTGTTGGGTCTATCAGGGTTTCAAGGGGATAGCTTGGGGCGGAGAAATATGTCCCGTCCGTGAAAAGCAGGGAGCCATGCTCTCCCTTCTTTATTATCACGTATTCAGGTCCGAGCTTCAGTGCTGATTTTGCCGCTTTCACAAGGTTTGGTGTGCCGAAAAGCTGCCTTGCCTCCCACTCATTAATCAAAAGAAGGTTGCAGTTCTTTATTGTATCTAGGATTGTTTTTTTGGATTTTTCAATCCAGAAGGGCTTGGTATCAATAACTACAAACTCCGGATTTTCAAGCTGTTTTATCACATTCAACTGAATTTTAGGATTGACTGATCCTATGAAAAAATGCCTCGCCTTCCTGTAATCCTCTGGCAGGACAGGGCTGAAATTTTCAAATACATTTACCTCTGTCTTCAGGACATGGGCCTCGTTCATGTCATATTCATAAAAGCAACTGAATCTGAGAGTCTTTCCGTTCACTATCTGAATGCCTTTTGTGCATATGCCTCTTTTCTTTAGAAAAGAAAAATGTTTTTTTGGTATGTCGGTTCCCGCAATTGAAACAATACCAGTTGGTGAAAATATCGAAGATGCAACAGAAGAAAATACAGCAGTACCGCTGAACTCATCCTTCACTGAACCGAACGGGGTTTTTACTGTGTCCAGTCCTATGCTACCAATAGCTATCACGTCTGGCATGATTATCACATTGAATTAGTGAAATATAATATTTAACAGGGTTTTACTCTACGGCTTTTGGATGAAGCCGATTCTGGAACGACGGCTTTATCCAATTTGTCCAAGCCGTCTATCGCAAATCGCCTCGAAAAGCCGTACTGGCATGGAATCACATTAGAATAAGGAGATTTATATTATATATTATTTCTTTACCGATTTTGCAATCCCGTCAAGGAACTTCTGGCCCTGGGGGGTTATTGTGCGGCCCTTGCCCTTCTCTGTCTTCACAAAACCTGCTTTCTCATGCTGCTGCAGGATTTTCCTGATTATGGCGCCGGAGGCCTTTTTTTTGTGCTCGGGCTTGTGGCCGCGGTTCTTTCGGCCTCCATAAGTCTTTCTCAGTTTTGAGACGCCGAGCCGCTGATTAAGATAGACTTTCCTGAGGATTGAGGCTGACCTTATCCACCACCAGTTTGCCTGGCTGGGAGGCCTCTGCTTGTGAACCCCTGTTTTCACGAAAACTGACCATTCAGGAGGCTTGAACTCAGGCATCTTCTCGAGCTCTGCAGCTGCCTTCATTACCAGCTGCTGGGTGTCCACATCCTTGATTGAAACCATAACTTTCGCCTTTGACTGATTTTACTGTAATATCTCTGCAAGTAGATATATAAATGTTTACCTTAGCTTTCTCCGCTTGGCGGATGCATGATTGCCGAACTGGATTGTGTTATTGTGAAAGGGATTGTTTGAATTTCATACATATGCAAAAAAATTGCATAGCTTTATAAATCTTTACAGCCATATAATAAGCATGAAAGGCCGAATGAATTCCTCAGATACGGGATTTATAGGCACGCTCAAGTGGATGCAGGTTGGGCTGAGAGAGATAGAGATATACAAAATTCTTGCAAAAAAGCCCATGAGTATCAGGCAGCTAGTGAAAGCAACAAGGCTTTCCGAAAGGATGCTAAGGACGCATCTTGACAATCTGGTAAGCAAAAAGTTCATTTACAGGGAGCTGGTTGTTGGCAGCCATATCAAATATGTCTACCATGGAAATCCCGAGGAAAGCATCTACGACATTCTGGTCAGGAAATTGAACGAGTTCCACGAGATGAACAAGAAAACGAAAGGGAGCTTATACGGATGATGGGAGAGTATGAGAGACTGCAAAACAGGAAGAATGGCAGATGAGAGAATGGGAGAAACGGAGCTGATGGAGGCATTGAAATTATACATAGAAGCCTTCACGGTTGGCGGGGAATACAGAGGCAACCCGAAATATCTGAAGGATTACAAAAGTGTGATTGCGGAAACCGACAGGTTAAAACCGGCCATTTTCAGGGCGGCTGCAAATTACCGGTAGAGGTAAAATGAAAGATTATAAGACAGCTCTGGAAGGGAAGGATAGGCAGATTTATGAGTCCATGGAGGATTACAGGAGCTGGAAAAGGAGTCCGGCCGGGCTTTTAGTTACATCAGGACCGATTCAGACTATAATGGACATATCAACCGAGGTGAAGAAGAACGGCTCGCCTTTCGGGAAGCTGCTCAAGGGATTCTTTGAAAAAAACAGGGAAAGACAGCTGATTTTTGACGAGAGGTATGATGGCTCTGTAGGGGAGCTTTATGACATGCTCTCCCATACGGATGGCGCCGCAAACTTTGACAACGGATATCTTACGGCAATAAAGCGATATATTGAAGGCGTTATCAGGACAGGGGAAGATATAGAAGGCGGTGCCAGGCATCTGGCCGCGGCATACGCGTCAACAAAAGGCCTGAAATCGTATGTGCTGAGCGAGGAAAGGGGAAACATAACAGTTTTTTTGGATGGCAGAGCAGCCCTGAAAAGTCCGGGGCATGAGATAAGAGACAGTTGCGATTCTCAAGGCAAGCCTGTACTGAATCCTGACTATCTTATGCTCGAGGTATAAAGCATTTATAGAAATCTTTTTCTGGTTAGGCTGTCTAGACGCTGTACGCAATATAGCTGGAGCCGCTTTCTGTTATGCTCTTTATTATCATGTACAGGACTCCGCCGTCTATTATCAGGAACATTGCAATAAGCGTAAGGCCTGCAATCAGGGTTTTGCCCGCTTCCCTCAGGTCGCATGAACTTGACTCTAACCCTGCCATGCATTTTACCTGCTCCTTGACAATGGTGTCGAAAATGAAAAGGATGAAAAAAGCTGAGATGAACACTATGAGCATTCCAAGTATTATCAGGATTCTCATTCACTTCGCCTTGCAACAAACCGCACTTTATGACTTTGCGGGGAAGCTGGCTTTGCCGACTTCTCTCGATTTGAGATTGAAGGTGGCTTATTGCCTGAAGGTGTCTCTTGACACCTTCTCTCTTCAGTTCCACCTTCTTTCTGCTGTTCCGCCTTCCTTCGCGATTTTTCTTTCCGGTAGGGGTGGCGCATCACATGGCCGCATTCCAGGCAGGTGATTATCACGGCCCTCTGCCTCGCGCTGGTCCTTACCCTGCAATTAATACTTGGCCTGAGGTACTTATAACATTTTTTACAGTAGAACCGCTTGAGTCCGGGAGGCAGCCGGATGTTATAGCGCATGGCGATTTTCCGGGCGAGAGAGACATAGCGGTGGGACCTAGAGGGATTTTTCGCGAACTCTTTTTCAGCCAGGGAGAAAAGCCTCTCTATTCTCTCTCTCCCTATATTCTGCTGCCATTTGGGCTTGGCTGAGTGCTTTCTTTTTGGCTTAGAATGAGTCATATCACCACCGTTGGAAGTAGGCAGTGCCTACTTCTTTCTCTAATTTGATGGAAGGTTGTATAGCCACCTTCATTCTCATAGTTAGATTGAAGGCGGATTTGAGTTAGAAGGTGTCTCTTGACACCTTCATTCCAATATTCCGCCTTCTTTCTTAAATCTCCTCTTCTACATCTGCTTGGGTTTCTATGACAGGGTCCACAAGCCTTTCAGGCTTCTGGTCAGGCTTCTGGTCGGATTCGGGCTTCTTCTCGAATTTGAGTATTATGCGGTTCTCGCGCCCTGAGATGGGCTCTATGTCAACAATGCCGCGCTCCTTGAGGTTCTTGACCAGCCTCGAGACTTTGGCCTTGGAGAAGTCTGATTCCCTAACTATTATCTTCTGTCCTGATCTCCCGCCATGCCTGGCAAGTATGTCCACTACTTTTTTCTCATCCGTATTAAGAACGGATGCCACGACCTCGGCTGTTGTTTTTCCGAGGCTGTCCCCCCTCCTGACATATATGGCAACAGCTATCATGGAGATTATGACTATTCCGGCAATTGAAACCACGAAAAGGTTGCTGAAGCCTGCGCCCGCAGATGGTATTGCATAAGAGACTGAGAATCTCATGTCATCTGTGGCTGTCAGGTTCTCCCTCTGCCAGTAGACCATTATATACTTTCCGTCCGAGAGAATCTTCCCGTCACTTGGAAGGTAGGACTGGTTGGCCGGCTCCTCGGAAAGGGAGCTGCTTCTGGGGATTTTTATGAGAATGAAGGCCTCATTTATGGGGGCTGATATACCATAGTTGACGGAGAAATTGTACTTGCCCTGGAATGCGCTTATGCCGTCTTTCGTGTAGAAAGTCAGGGTGAGGAGATTTTTGCTGTCTGTCATTCCGCTGAAGGTGCATGCTGTTCTGCTTCCATTGGCCTCATCCGTGAGCGTGCATTTGGCTGAATCGAAGCTGGATGTTGAAGTCAGGTTGAACGCCTTGTAACCGAGCATAAACTCGGAGTTGTTCACAGGCTCTCTGAATTTTATGGTGAGGACAGTCTTGACAGTCATATCATCATTTATGCTGCTTTCTATCCCGTAATACTCAAGTTCTAATGCTTTGGCCGGAACTGAAACAATTGAAAATGTTATTATGAGCAAGAAAGCTGAGAGTAAAAAAATGTTTCTGGACCAAAAATCGCTGGAACTTATTTTGGACCTTCGTTCCAATAATTGTTTCATGGATAATTATTTCTCCCGTGAGCTTAAAAGTCTTGCAGCTTTGCTGCGAGATGTGTGCTGCATCTGTCGCGCTGAAGCGCAACACTTTGAATTGTTTCATGGAGAAAATAAGAGGCGCATGCTATTGCTTGGAACAATTATAGCTTTTCCAAAACCCAAGTTAGTAGGCTGTTCAATATAAACTTTTGAAACAATAGATAAGCATGGAAAAATTAATACCCAGGATAAGGGAGATTGCAAAGAAGATTGCGGAGACTGAGAGTCGAAGAAGAGGTGTGGCCGCGCTGCTGCGGGAGGCATCGCCCAAACTCGGGCTGTTCCACAGCATGGAGCAGAGCGGACTCAAAGACCTGAAGGTGGTGGGGGTTGATGGGGGGATGGCAAAAAAGTCTCTGCACGGCATGGACTGCGTGCTTGTAAGGTCTGTCGGGGCATGCTTCCATTACCAGAACAGCAGGATAAAGGAAGTGACTTACTACCCTTCGAAAATCCCTCCAATCCAGGCTGAGGTTACTGACGTGATGAGCGATATTGACTGGAACTATTACACCTCCATTGTGAGGGAGAGCTCGGAAGTGAGAACCGCAATAAGCTGCATTGAGAAGTTCCGTCCAGATGTGCTGCTCATGGATGGCTCGATTGTTCCGCACCATGCGGACAAGCCAGCAAGGCTCTCCCCTGCATACCAGGCATACAGGAGCATGCTTTCAGAATATAACTGTCTTTACGAGTCATGCATTTCTGCAGGCACAATGCTTGCGGGGATAATAGAGGATTCCAGGGCTGTTCGGTTCTGCGATATTGCAAAAAGCCAGATATCCGCTTTTGCGGGTGACTCTCAGGAGCTCGTGAATGAGCTTTTGGGCAGGACACGTGATACCAACCTGCTTTTCTGGGCGCTGCAGAAAGGGGAAAGGACAATGCCTTTTGGATATTGTGAAGATCCCAAGGAGCATCCCATTCTCAGGGATTTTGATGAGAAGTACAGCATGAGGCTTAACTCCCTCTATCTCAAGACCGCGGAGCTTGACCGGCCCATAAGGGTGGATTATATGAAGGACAGGGAGAACACTGAGGACCAGATAGCTTCTATCCTGCTTGCTATATCGGGCCAGCACTCGAGCTACGGGCTTCCCGCGCCCATAATAGAAGCTGACAATGTTGCCAAGCTCTCGGATAATGAGATGGAGAACTTCTATTTCCAGATTCTTGCTTTTGCGGGGAACCTTCCAAGCATAATGCAATTGCGGAGAGAAACACGCCCATTCTAGACAGCTGATTTGAGACTGAAGGCGTCTTTGGCTGGAAGGGGGCCGCGCCACCTTCGGTCTGCTGACGCCTTCTTTCCAGAAGTGGAAGGGATTAGGTAAAAAATAAGAAAGGAAAGGGCCGACCGAAGCCGGACCCTTAGCTTTTAACCGAATTGAATTTTAATTTAACTGAATGCCAGTGTTCCCTGCATGACCTTTGCTGCCAGTGCCCTTGTGCCTGCACCGTTTGTTCCGGCAACTATCAGCGCTTTCTTTCCTGAACCGAATGCGTTTGATACTTCCTTTATCAGTCCGTTCGGGTACTTGGTTATGAAGCCGTTTGCGTCGCTGGTGCATGTTGTGCTCTCGCTGCTGAGTAGTGTTGCGACAAGTGAGTTGGCGCATGGTCCTCCGATGAGGATAAGGTCTGCTGTCAGTGATGCGGTGCTCACTTCGTTGTCAAACTTCGCGACCGGGTTCTTTATCTTGACAGCTGCATCGTAGGTTCCGCCTGTTCCTGCTGTTGAGAACTTCGGGTCGGATCCTGCTGCAACCATTGCTGTTGCCTGGTCGTCAGGGTATGTGATGACTACAATACCTTGCGAATCACTGTCGTACTTCACGTTTGCTCCGTAACTGTCATATGCCCAGCTTATTGATGGGTCAGTCTGCTCTGCAAAGAATCCGGAGCTTCCTGCTGATGTCAAGGTCGGCTGCACAATCTTCATTTCTACATTAGAGCCTGTGCCTCCGTTTGTCACAGTCACTATCACTGCATCCTGGACCTCTGTTCCAGCTGTGTTCTTGCCCTTCTCTTCATATATCAGAACAGCTGGTGCCGCTGACAGGTTCACGCCGCCTATTGCTGTAAGTGTTGCAGCTGAAATGCCGGCAGTGAATGTGTACGTTATTCTGCCTGCTGTCTTCGTAGTTGTCGTGTTCAGTATCTGCTGGTAGTCTGTGCTTCCTGGAAGCTGGTACCATATTCCTGATGTGCTTCCAAGCGCCACTGACTTCACTAGTGTCACGTATTCTCCGTTCTTTGCCTTTATCAGCGGGAATGCTGTGACGTTGGCAGTACCCCATGAGAACACCATCTGCTGGTTTGTAAGTGCTGAGGCATTCTGCACGCTGTATGACTGTCCGTCCACGTAGAATGTTGCTGATGTGTACGAACCGCCACCTACGCTGCCAGTCAGGTATACCCTTGTAGTGTCTCCTGAGAACACGTCCTTCAGCTCTATGTACGCGCCGTTGCTTCCTAGGCTGCTTGCTGATGTATACTGCATTATGTGTCCGAACTCAGACTCCTGCGAAGGCGCAATGAATACGTAATCGTTCTTGTTTACTGTTTCGCCCTCGATTACGTGGTATGCCCTCGTTGAGGTGTCGTTGAGCTGTGCATTGAATGAACTTGTTCCTGTGTAAGCCCAGATTATTGACTTCTCGTTGCCCCTGTAGTCCGTGAACTTCAGGTTTGCTCCTGTTGTTCCGGAGTTATCCACTGTTATTGTGTCTGTTGCTCCCTTGGTCAAGCCGCCGAAAGCCACTTTCAGTCCACCAAACACCGGATCAACGAATGATGATCCTTCTGTTATGGAGTCATGGCTTGAATCCTTGGCTGTTATGGAAATGTCTATCTTTGATATTCCCTGGCTGTCTGTTCCTGTGAGTGTCACAAGGGTTCCGTCTATTGTGTCCTCTGTCTGCCCTGTCTTCACTGCAGCGCCGTGCTCAAGCGTGAGCTTGGATGAACCTAGGCTGAGCTTTACCTGGCTGAGCTGTGTTTCCTTGCCGAAGTAGTACACAGAATCTATGTATACATCCACGCCTGCTATTGTGTAGGTGTTTCCTTCTGACACTTCCTTGGAGGTGCCGTCTATTGATATGACACTTATTGTTGTGCTTGAGACGCCGATTACCTTCACCTTGTGCGTCACTCCTGCCACTGACATGTCAACTTCTGCGCCTTCTGACACTGTCTGGGTGTTGCCCCCGCCTCCGAAAAGGACGAGCTTGTGGTTGCCTGATTCATATGCGCTTGTGCTTCCTATCGTGTACGTCTTGCCGAAAAACTCTATTGTCTGTCCCCTGACGTCGGTGTTGGATGCGTTAAGCACCTTGTTGAAGACGATTGACATGTTGAACAAGGGTGCTGATGTAACCACTCCTGTGTCCAGGTAGAGCTTCGGGTCTGTTAGGTCTCCTCCGCTTGTTCCGAAGGATACTGTTCCTGCGCCGAAGTTTATGTACTGGTTGTAGGAGTACGAGGTTCCTGATCCGTCATAGAATGTTCCCTTTGCAAGCAGAGTTGGTAGGTTGGTGTTTGTAAGTGTTGACCTGAGTCCTGATTTTGTCAGCGTGTCTCCGTATAAAATCTTTGTGTTGGTTGATGCCAAGTCAACTCCGTCTGCCACAGAAACTATTGTTCCGCCGCCGATTGTCACTGGTGTTGATGCATATCCTGCTACTGCTGCTGCTATGTCAGCTGCTCCCAGAATGTCGTTGGGGTATTCTGTCGCAAGGTTTGCTGTCTGGGTTCCCACCACTATCATGGGTGAAGAGAGGCTGCTGTCCGCAACTTGTACGTAAGCTCCGAGGTTTGTGCTTTGCGCCAAGGCACCAAAAGCAATTGTTGCTCCTGCTGCCGCGGCTACCAAACCTCCGGCTAATATTTTTTTGACTTTCATCTATTATCCCTCCTATTTTAAAGCATTCTTCCCCCGAGGCAGAGTAACCCACCTGGGGTTGAAGCATTTTAATATACTTCTTTCCTGCTGTATATATTTGCACAGTGAAACAGTTTCTTGGTGCCTTGGGGCTCTTCTCAATAATCGTTTTTAGGTTAAAATAAGGTTTTAAAATAAGTAAAATTGTTCCAAAAGTATTTTTAGGTCTTAAAAAATTAAAATAAATTAAATAAGGCCTTTTAAAATTTTCAGATAGAAATGAGATTAAAGGCGGATTCGAGCCTGAAGGTGTCTGCGGACACCTTCTTTCTAATTTCCGCCTTCTTTCGAGAATCCCCTTTGGCTGCTTGTGTGGAGGCAGGAATAATATTTACAGGTTAACTGTATTGAGGAAAGGTTTTCTCTTTCACAGCCTCTTCTCTCCTTCAATCCCTTTGATATCTGTTATGTCCTGTGTCACTTCAAGGCATCCGAGATAGCGGCCTTTCTTGTTCCGCACTGCAAAGTACCTGATGTATACCATTCGCCCTTTCAGGCTGATCCAGAAGCTTGCAACATCTTTCCTCCCGTTTCTGAAATCTGCAAGTATGCGGTTGACCTTGCCTATGCTTTTCGGCGGGTGGCACTGCTGGACCTTCCTTCCTATGACAGCAGGAGTCCTGGCGAAAATCCTGCCAGGGGACTGGCTGAAATACCTTACAGTGTCTTTCTTGTCCACAAAAGTGATGTCTATCGGCTGGGTTCTGAAAATCGCTTCTATCTCTTCCTTCGAGAGAGATCCGCTTGACAGAGAAATTCCGCTGGCTTTCCTATCGTTTGAAGTCGGCTTTGCCGACTTCTTTCCAAGTGTGGGCATATCAATAATTGGTAAAGATTTATTAAATATGAGCGAAAAGCATAAAAATAACACTGTTATATAATAAGCAGGAAATATTATGAAGCCTGTATGCGAGATAATCGTCCAGGAGATTCTGCCATCAGTAAGGGCAATGGTAGCTGTGAAGCTGACCACGACCTATGGGCTCTCCCAGGAGCAGGCTGCCAGGAAAATGGGCACAAGCCAGCCAGCGATCTCCCAGTACAAGCGGGAGATAAGGGGCCACAAATCCAGGGTTTTCAAGCAAAACCCAAAGCTGATTGGGATGGTTGATGACATCGCGAAAAAAGTCGCATCAGGCGAGCTCACGATCTTTGACATCACCCTCGAGTTCTGCAGGATATGCAAATACCTCAGGTCCGAGGGAATAATGTGCGAGCTTCACAGGGAACTGAACCCCAGCCTCCAGGAATGCAATGTGTGCGCGAGGGCTGTCTAATTTTTCAAGGAATTTAGTTTTTTGAATGCTAATTTGCCTATTTTCTTTACATCGCTTGGTATTTCTCCTGACTTGGTTAATTCCTTGATTGTGACCCATTTATATGATTTGCTTTCATTGGAAATAGTTACTCTATCATGACCGGGCCTGCATAAGTAAAATAAGCATGCGTGATTGTGGTCGCCCACGTTATGTATATTAGCATAAAACGGCAATGCCAGCTGCTCGATTATATTATGGTCTTTAGGCAGCTCTTCCTTCATTATAAATTTCACGTCAAGCCCTGTTTCTTCTTTAACTTCTCGCTTTACTGCTTCATCAGGCGTCTCATTCGGCTCTATGTGTCCTCCGGGCGGCAGCCATTTGTCCAGCTTTGAATGATGAACCAGAAGAAGTTTATTATTATGTATTATAAATGCTCCAATTACCAAGTCTGTCTTTTCTTTCATTATCAATCAGCTCACGAGAACTCCATTTGTAGCACGCCCTTCTCGAAGCTCTTTTTTGAAAGCCTGAACTGGGAGGGTTTCGTAAGGATCTTGAAGTATGCCTTGTCCTGTGCCAGCGCTTTGACTTCAACAGAATTCTCGAGCTCTGAGACTTCTATGTCATTCGCGGATTCCACTCCCGGGAGCTGGATGCTGACCACGACCTTGGAGGCTGATCTCGCTACCGAGGTCTTCGGCTCCTCCGTCTTCATGGGCCTTTTTATCACAAGCTTCTCCTGGGGCTTTGCTGGCTTACCCGACCCTTGCCTGAAGGCGGCCTCCTTCTCGATTCCCGGCTGCCATGCGCCAAGCTCGTCTATCTCTTTCTTAAGCTTGCTCTTGTCCACATCTCCGAAAGTCCTTACAGAGACGTCAGGCTGCCTGTTTCCTGCCCGGACTATTTTTATGGTGAAGCCTGACCTCTTTGGATGGAGGGAGGCCTTTTTGTCCATATCCTTGAACCAGGGGGACAAGTCAAACGCCTCTATATCCTTCTCAAGAAGCTTGTTCATCTCAGCCAGCTCCTTCCTCATGCGCGAGAATATCTCGTCAAAAAAATCCCCCGAAATCCTGGTCCCGCATCTGGGACAGAATCCCCATTCCTTCTCTATCCTGGTTCCGCACACAGGGCAGTTCATACCAATCGTTTGAAGGCGGCTTTGCCGCCTTCGTTCTCCAATCCTCACCAATTTTCCCAATAATGATTCGTTTTGGTAAATAAAAAGCTAACTAGGAAATGCAGGCAATCCGCTAAAAAGACCGAAGGCGTCTCTTGACGCCTTCAATCGCTGAACCTTTATAAAACCTGCAGGGCAAATAATCCAGCAAACTTAAATATAATGATTCCAAACATAACTTAGGATTAAATCAAAAGTGATTAAAATGCCAAGACCGGGATTAAGGGTAAGGTCCCTCAGGAAGATGAAGATAAAGCTGCCAGGCGGAGCCTCAATAATCCATTACTTCAAGAGAAGGCCTTCGCAGGCGGTTTGCGCAAACTGCAAGAAGCCGCTCCACGGGGTCCCGAGGGAAAGGGATGTGGACCTCGGCAAGCTTTCAAGGAGGCAGAAAAGGCCTGAAAGGCCGTATGGGGGGAACCTGTGCGCCACCTGCGCAAGGGCTAAGATTAAATCCAGGCTGAGGTGACGTGCCTAGATAACATATTTAAGGAGTTCTGACTATATTTCACTATCCGCTGAAAATTGTTGAGGGTTTTTATGTTCGATGTAGGAAGGCTGTGCATCAAGATTGCAGGAAGGGAAGCGGGAAAGTATTGTGTGGTTGTCAAGAAGATTGACGCTAATTTCGTTCTCGTGACAGGCCCCAGGTCAGTCACGCATGTGAAAAGGAGGAAGTGCAACATCCTCCATCTTGAGCCGCTGAAAGAGAGCCTGAAGCTAAAGGATGACGCCTCGGATGAGGAAGTTATAAAGGCTTATGAGGAGGCTTCTGTTTTCAGCAAGCTGGACCTTCCAAAGCCCGGGCATATGGCTGCGGAGCCGGAAAAAGAGCACAAAGAGCCTGAAAAGAAGAAATCCAGAAAAAAAGAGAGTGAATAGCCAAGAAACTTCGATTGAAGTTGTATTTGAGTTAGAAGGCGACTCTTGTCGCCTTCACTCTAGAGTTCCAACTTCTTTCTAAAAATCCGTTCTTTGACTTATTTCTCAGGAGAAATTAGACTATTGACGAATATTCTTTTATATTCCACCCCACCCAAATAATGTAAAGGAGAATGAAGTCGGCAAAGCCGACTTCAAACTAAAAGGTGAAACTCTTATGGATTTTGAAAGACTAGGAGAATGGGTTTTCATCTTGGGTGTAGTGATTGCAATAATAGCAGGACTTGCCTATGGGGCCATGGACCCAGCATCAGCTCAGTACATAACAGTTGTGCTTGTAGTTCTTGGTCTTGTAGTGGGATTCCTCAACATCAGGGACAAGGAAATCACAAACTTCCTTATAGCAGTAATCGCAATCGTCGCCGTAGGTGCTGCAAACCTTCAGGACATCTTCATAATCGGACCTTACCTTGCTAACATGGTCCTTAACGTAGCGGCATTCGTTGCACCTGCAGCACTGGTAGTTGCCCTTAAAGCGGTTTACAACCTGGCATCCAAGAAAGGTTAGAACCCGATTAAAGAAAGAGGTTGCAACTTCGATTGAAGGTGCTTTGCACCTTCTTTCTCACGTTGCCAACCTCCAATTAATTCCAATTCGCCAATGACTCTGTGCAAAAGAAGAGGTAATTATTCTTTCTTTTAGTTTTACCGCTCTTTAGAGCTGCCGCGATTCTGGAAAGACAGCCTTTGGCTGTCGGTCTCAAATCGCGGTAGAGCAGAAACCGCGCTTTAAGAACATCACGGGACTGCGGCATAATATTAACCAGCCCGCACATAAATAATATTGAGAACACCATGCTTGAGAAAATCATAATAGGAAGGGACAGGTCTGACCTGAAGGAGTTCGGGGACAAGGGCACTGTTTTTATAGGGAAGCATATTGTTGGGGAAGGGGAGGAGGCGCACCTCACAAACCCTGTGCACATGGATGTGGTGAGGCCGCATATAGTTCTTGTGTGCGGAAAACGCGGTTCTGGGAAGTCCTATAGTGGGGGCGTGATAGCGGAAGGGATGATGCTCCTTCCCGAGGAAATCAGGCAGAACCTTTCCATAATAATGATTGACACCATGGGGATTTACTGGTCCATGAAGAGGCCGAATGACAAGGAGGAGGATGCTCTCAAGGAGTGGGGGATGAAGCCGCAACCTATGGAGAACATGAGGTTCTTCATACCGAAAGGTTACGTGAAGGAGTACGAGAAATCGGGTGTCGACTTCGACTCCACATTCACCCTCCCTTGCGGGGACATAACAGCGCAGGACTGGATGCTCACTTTCGGGTTCTCCCCTATAGAGCCGCACGGGATAGCCATAGACAGGGCGATAAAGAGGGTGAGGGAGAAGCACGGACTCTCGTATGAGATACAGGACATAATCAGGGAAATTGAGTCTGACCAGAAAGCAGAGCAGAAGGTGAGGGACGCGCTTGTGGGTATGTTCAATGTGGCTGAGGAGTGGGGGGTCTTTGAGAAGGAGGGCACGCACATAGACACTTTCTTTGAGGGCGGGAAGATTTCTGTTATAGACATCTCGCATTATGTCCGCTCCTCCTCAGGCTGGTCCGTAAGGAGCATGGTCATAGGCCTGCTTTCCAGGAAAATCTTCCAGTCCAGGCTGATAGCGCGCAAGGCCGAGGAGATAGAGACCATAACAGGCGAGAGGCATAAGTCCTCCCCTATGGCATGGATAATTATAGATGAGGCGCACCAGTTCATCCCAAGTGACAGCCAGACAGCCGCCTCAGAGCCGCTTCTTACCCTCATAAAGGAGGGAAGGGAGCCCGGAATCTCCCTGCTTCTGATCACGCAAATCCCGAACAAGCTCCACAGTGACGCGCTTGCCCAGTCAGATATAGTGATATCCCACCACCTCACCTCAGAGGCGGACATGCACGCCCTGCGGGGGATAATGCAGACTTACGCCATGAAGGATATAGAGGAATACATGAACACGCTCCCGAAAAAGAAAGGGGTCGCCCTCATCCTGGATGACAATTCGGAAAGGATTTACGCCATACAAATCCGCCCGAGATTCAGCTGGCATGCAGGAGGCTCTCCGATGGCAATAAAGAGGAAAGGGCTGTTTAACGAGTAGGGCTTTTTATTTCTTTGTGGGGAAATCTTTTGCTATGCGAGAGAAGGATTTTGAAAATCTCCAGAGGGCTGTAAGGCTTATAGAAGAAGCAAAATCTTGCATAGCCAAGAAGGATTATATAAAGGCTGAAGGGATAGCTGGAAAGATACTGGAATGCGAAGTTGCAGGATACCGCTTTTACGCCACCCTAACGGACATCTACCGCAAAATAGGGGATGATGTAATGGCGGAAGAGATGATAGATAATCTCGTGAATGTGTACAAAAAGCTTCAGAAATGAATGCGGGCTTACTTCTTTTCCTTCAGGAGTTCATCCGCCCTCTTGAGCATCTCCTTGCGGAGGCCGCTAAATATACCCCTTCTTTTTCTTACCTAGATAGTCGCCCATCCCCGCGGAGGCGTAATCGCTCTTCATCTCCCCATAATCAGAAATCTGGGTTTGCTCCTTTTTCTTCTCCTCGGTTTCTTCCTCAGGAACCCAGACCACCTCAAAGGTCTCTTCCTCTTTGACATCCTCCATCCCTAGCGGGGATTGTGTACTCAGGGAAGTCTTGAATTTCCAGAGGAGCTTTCCCGTGGAAGTGATTGCATATAGATTGCAATCCCATGAACCGAAATAAATAATGCCTTTATGCTCCGTTATCCTTATCACAAATCCGTTTGTCGGGAAGGTCCACAGCTCCCTGCCCGTTTTCTCATCAAGGACATAGATGTTGTTCTCGCACACGCCAAGATAAATCAATCCGTTCAGGACTACCACGTCATCCGGATATCCCTTACACCTGTATTTCCAGATGAGCTTTCCTTCCCTGTCAACAGCATGATAGTTCATGTCCCTTGAGCCGAAGAAAATCACATCGTTTGATATTACAGGACGGACTGTGCATATCCCGTCGCCTGTTGCGAAGCTCCAGACAAGCTTCCCATTCATGTCAACCGCCCTCAGAATCCCGTCAAGGGAGCCGAAAACTATTTTATCATCCCATATAAGAGGGTTGTACCTCACCTCCGCATTTGCGGGAAATTTCCATTTGAGCTTTCCAGTTTCCGCATCCAGCGCATAGAAGTTTCTGTCGCACGAGCCTATGTACAACACCCCTTCGTGAACAACAGGCGAAGCGGATATGGGCCCTGCCGTGGAGAATTCCCACGCAAGCCTTCCGTCCGTCTTTCTGACGGCATACAACTTCCCGTTCCTAGAGCCGAAATATATTTTGTCCTTCCACACGAACGGGTCTGAGAATATCATATCCCCAGCCCTGAACTTCCACACGAGACTCCCTTCGGAGGAAAGCGCATACAGGTTTCCGTCAAACGAGCCGAAATAAATTGTATTGCCATCAACGGCGGCTGTTGAAAGTATCACGCCGCCCGTGGAAAACTTCCAGAGCATCCTGCCTGTATTCGCATCTATTGCATAGAAGTTCTTGTCGCACGCTCCGATATATACAACCCCTTCGCTCACGGCAGGGGCTGCGAATATGCTTCCCCCGGTACCTATTACCCATGTCGTGTCCAGCTTCAGCTGCACTCTCCTGTCAAGCGTGGAAATTATCTCCAGGGTACTCATCAGGCTCTTGTCAAAGCTGAAACTTACCTTGGAATCAAAGCCTCCGCCAATCTGGTATTTCCTCATGAGAAAGAGTTGGAGAAGCGTTTTATCTGCTTTTGCTTTCCAGAAGCTCCTCCGCCCTCTTCAGCATCTCCGTCTTGAGGCCGATGAACACCCCGCCGGGCTTTCCCGCGCAATAAGTGCTCTCGCCATCCTTGATAATCTTGTTGAGCACAGGGCTCTCTATGTCTATGTGCAGGATTCTGCTCCTGGTTAGCGGGTCCTTCTTGTGGATATAGACCTTCACTCCCTTAAGCTCTATCTTGCTTTCGGCAGGGCCGGACATGCTATAACCTAAATAGAATTAGAAGCAGCATTTATAACTTCTTTTCAACCCGGATGACTTTAACTTTCATGTCTTTCAACCCGTCCCTGATCTTATTTACATCAGTTATGCAAAGCTCTACAAAAACAGAATCTCTTTCAGGGTGTCTTTCCAGGTATGATTTTAAACCCGGCAGCACACCTTCAACTGTTTCTGGGAAATCCGATCTCCCTGGAAGCGGGTAAATAGTTTGATAAGACTCACCTGATCCTCTTTTTTTGACATACGGGAAGTTGTCTTTCATACCTTATCACTTTTGTATTTTGCATGTAAAGTTTTAAGAAGCAATGCTAGACGTGCAGCTCCACTATATCCCTGTCCACCAGCCTGTGCTCTCCTCCCACCTTCTGGCCAGGAAACTTCGCTGTTCGGCCCCACACGCGAGCGAACCTGAAGTTCTTCGCGAACTCGCGATGGATTTTCTGGCACACGTCCATCACTGTTGGAACGCCTTTGATTATCATGGGTTCCCTCATATCCGGGTCCTTCCCTATTTTCTTGAGGTAAATCCTGGTCAGGCCCAGCTTCTCCCATATGGCCTTCTTGAGCTGCTCCAGTCCCACGGACTTCTCAGCAGATATGAGAATGAAATCTTTCGGGAGATTCGGCTGCTGCTTCACCATGTCAATCTTGTTAACCGCAAAAACAGCAGGCACGTAAACCCTGTTCTTCATCATGGAGTCTATTAGCTGCTCTGTGTTTATGTTCTCGCGTATTAGAACATCAGCATTGTGAATCCCGAACTGCCCCAGGACAGAGCGAATCTCTTCCTTTGAGATGGTGAGCTTAACTGTGGAACTCATTTGTATCCCGCCTTTGTTCTTCCTGACTACCTTCACGTCAGGAGGCTTCTGGTTAATCCTGAACCCGGAAGCAAAAAGTTCTTTCTTTATGATATCCGCCTGCCCCGGATTTTGCACATCAACCATTATCACAACCAAATCCGCGTTCCTCACGGTGGAAAGTACCTGCCTGCCGAGACCTTTTCCCGCGCTCGCGCCCTCTATTATCCCGGGCATGTCCAGCACCTGGATTTTCGCGGAATTGTATTCCATAACGCCCGGAATGACATTCAGGGTGGTGAAATCGTATGCTCCCACTTTGGAGTCTACCTTTGTTATTTTGTTTATCAGTGTGGACTTGCCCACGGAGGGAAAGCCAACAAGCAGGACTGTAGCGTCTCCGCTCTTTTTGACAGAATAGCCAGCTCCCGCCCTCTTTTTCGAGCGCTCCTCCTGCTCCTGCCTGAGGCGCGCCAGTTTCGCTTTTAACTGTCCTATGTGGAACTGTGTGTGCTTGTTGTACTGAGTCTTGGCAAGCTCCTCTTCTATACTCTTAATCTGGTCTTCTATGGTCATGGTTTCACTTTCCTTGCTATCAGATAAATTGTTCCTGCATTCCTCATATAGCTTTCTTTGCGCAAAACCAATTCAAAATCCAATGTTTTAAATCCAATCTCGGTTAGCATCCCTTTTATTTCGTTTTCCGTAAAATACGAATAGAATTTTTCCGCACCCTCATACCGTTCGTCCTTCACTGCCTTTTCTCCAACGCCTTCCTTGAGGTTTAAGTACAGGATGCCGCCTTTTTTGAGAACCCTTTTTATTTCGCTTAGAGCCTTGGACACGTCTTTCTTCTTGATGTGCAGTAATGTCGCGCTGCACCACACACCGTCAAAATTTTCATTGGGGAACTTCAGGTCAAGTATGTCCATTATATAGAACTTGGCGCCTTTAACGGACGATTTGGCTCTTTCTATTAACTTGGAGGATAAGTCCACGCCATGCGTTTCAAACCCATTGTCAACAAAGAATTTGCAATCCCTTCCATATGCGCACCCAAGGTCGAGGATTCTGGCGTTCTTGGAAAGGTAGGAGACAAACCTTTCCAGCCATTTTTTGTCCTGCAGATTCTTCGTGTTTTCTATGTATTCCTCAACGTTCCTGTCATAGAATTCTATCGTCTTCTTGGTATAGTCTTTCATATCCGTATATTGCAAGATTGGCTTAAATCCTGTTTCTCCAAAGTATTATTATGATAGAGGTGGAAGTTCGTGCGCGTGTGGAAACCTTCAGGGGGATTAGAGAGAGCCTGGGGGAGAAGGCAAGGTTCCTTGGCTCCACCCACCAGTCGGACATGATTTTCGGCCACCCGAGCTTCCTGGACTCGGAGAACAAGGTCATAGAGGGAGGGATTGTTTCCAGGATAAGGGAATCCGGCGACAGGAAGGTCCTGGAATTCAAGGAGATAAGAAGGGAAGGAGGGGCGCTGGAACTGAAACATGAGGTAACAGACCCCGTGAAAATCAGGGAGTTCCTGGAAAAGCTCGGCTTCAGGGAGGCCTTTACCATAAACAAGGTGAGGGAAACCTACCTGTACAGGGATTTCCTGGTGTGCCTGGATACAGTTGAGGGACTCGGCAAATTCATAGAAGTGGAGAGAACGGCAGCGAATGAGGGGGAGGCCGGAGAAATCTGGAAGCAATGCTTTGACATCCTGAGGGAGTTTGCACCTGATTCCGAGACAGAGCACAGGAAATATGGGGATATGATGCAGGATATGATAAACAAGAAAGTGGTATAAATCCCACCCATGGGACTTTTTAAATCGTAGAAGCTAATTCTAATTTAAGAGTTTGGTATGTCAAAGCAGAATATAGTTGATGTGATTGCGGTTGTTATTGTCCTGGTTTTTCTTGTAATAATATATCTGGTGCCTCCCCTAAAGGATGAGGTTCTGAAGGTTTTCTGCAATCCGGAAATCGCCAAGGTTGCCACCCAGGCTGTCTGTGTCAACGGGCTGTTCATCATGTACCTGATACCTTTCTTTTCAGCCAGCTGGCTCATACTCAGGGTTTTTGTGAAAATAACCAAGTTCGCCTCGGTTGTGAGCCTGGATTCCAGGGTCTGCAAAGGGATAGGAGTCATTTACCAGAAAATAAAGATACTGGACGGCTGACACAAAGCCTAAGGCAAAAAGTCCTTCTTCGCTATCTTGTCAGGGAGGTAAGTCTCACTGATGAACCTAATACTCTTGGAAGACAAAGCCTCCAGTTCGAGTTTGTAGCCCACTTCGAGCATATGCTTGAGCTCCTGCTGCCACTCCCTTGGCTTGAACCACACATAGTTCAGCATCTCGTGCGTGCGCTTTATGTCTCCCTGGTTGAGCTTGATCGTCACATTGCTCGCGATATTGTATTTCTTCACGTCCTGGGTCGTGAGGCCTATGAATTTCGCCTGCGGCGTTCCGAGCCTGTCAGAAAGGAAGGAGAGGTTTATCGAGCCCTGCTTTATAACAGAATAGATATAATAGCCCCAAGCGTCGGCATCCGTAAGCACATAAACCGGAAGCTTGAATTCCGTATGGAGTCTGTTCACAATCCTCCTCGTTCCGCGGTCAGGCTGGCCCTTCCCGGTTATGATTATGCAGTTATGCTTCCTCCAGAACTTGTCCTCGTTAAGGCGCTGCCATACTGCATCTTTCTCTACCACAAGCACAAAGTCCGCATGGCTGTCCAGCTTTATGATTTCAGGCTCCACGTTCGAGGGAATAGCCCAGCCGGAGCTTCCCATCCTGCTGGCGTCTATCTCATCCCCGGAGTCATTGATCATGAGAGGTCCTGCAAGATAACCTTTCCTGTCAGCCTTCAGGTGCAGCCTCTCCCTGAGCGTGTTAAGGGCGGCCTCCAGGTCCTCCAGAATAGGGTCGCTCTCTTCCTGCTCTTCAAAGGTATTTTCCTTGGTCTCGGGAATGGTGCGCTTTAGCGCATAATAAAGGTCCCTGATGGATATCGTGACGCCTTGGTCAATTATCTTCTTGCACTCTGCCGCCACCATTAAGGTCTGCATGAACTTTCTTGTGTGGGCCACGTTAAGGTAAGTCCTGTGGCTCATCTTTCCGCCGAGCCTGATAAGGTTCTGTTTCTCATCAAAATAGATATTTGACAGAGTGCGAATGGGAAGCTTTATGTCGGGATTCTCCAGCTTCTCTATCTGTTCCAATACGTTCTTGGCTAGCTTAATTATGTCTTCCTTCGGCGTAAGGCTGTATGAGCTGGCCATGCTACTCTTCCTCTCCATTTTCATCATCCTCTTTCTCGCTCCTGCCGTTCGCTCCATTGCCATTCTCTTCTGCGGTCTCTTCCGCTATTATCTCCCCCCACTTGAGCTCCACTATCTTCATTATCGTTTCCTGGATTTTCTTCCTGGGGGTCCCTGTCATCTCCTCTATCGCGACCGCCGTCTCATAAGCATACTTCTCGAATGTCAGCTTCTTCTCAGCTATCATCTCGGCCTTCCTCATGCTGTTCAGGTAGAGGGAAAGCCTTCTCGCGCAGTCCTGAAGCGCGAGCTTTATCTCCCTTATTATCTCATCATACGAGGACACCGCTTCCTTGGACTCGGAAGTGAATGGAACCCAAACTGATGCCATGTGGATAAAAATCGCGACCGGCCCCTCTGGCAGCTTGTCTCCCGGAACCCCGTACCTTTTCCAGTCCACTGCCATCGCTGCCTTGGTTATCGCGCAGTCCCCCTGCTGGTAGAGCAGCGGGACCTTGTTCGCGAACCTCATGACAACAGGCTCTGTTATGGAGCCGCCATAAGCTATCCCGACCTCTATCTGGAACGGCCATCCCCTATAGACGGAAGGCAACCTTGACAGGGCTGAAACCCATTCGGGATTGAGCTCCTTCTTCAGCCCGCTCTCAACCAAATCATTTCCTAAGGGTGAGAGGCAGTCTGTGGGAGGCCGCGTGAGCTTGACCTCCTTCGTAGCCTTTGACAGCTTCACCACCTCTTCCTGGGTGATCTTCCTGGGGCTTGTCTTGGGGTCCACAACCGCCAGCTTGCAGATATTGTCCGCAGTGAGCTTCCCTATCCTGCTGAACTCGGTCGTGAAGAATGATGCGCACGTCCTTGCCTTGGTCTCGTGCAGCATGCGGGAGAGGATACCCACTTCCACCCCGTCCAGATGCGGCTGTATCTCTTTCGCTTCGACTGGAAGGCTGTTAGCGGACCTCTTGAATTCCATCCTCCCGTTCGGGGAATCGAAAATTATGTTCGCATATGGATTGGCTATTGCGACCTGCTTGAGGAACTCGAGCACGCCCTGCTTGTGCTCCCTGTAAAGCCCTTCCGCGCTGAACGTTATCTGCAGACCGTGCCACTTGTTGTCCCCGTCTTCGGTGGTCTCTTCCTCAAGTATCTTCGGCTCGTTTGTTTTCACGTCTATCTTGAGCACGTACTTGTGGGTCTTCCCGTCCCCAATAGAAGAATGGATTATCGTGGGCTCGCCTGTGGTGAGCTGGGCATAGAGGACGCACCCTGAAATCCCGATTCCCTGCTGGCCGCGGCTGTTATGGCACGAAAGGCCTCCCATGCCTCCCACAAAATTCTCGTGTGTGGGAACTGAGAGGTCATAAACATAATCAAACCCCTCGTTGATTGTTTCGATTTTCCTTATCTTAAGTTGACACAGGTCAGATTGCGCCAGTTGCATCGCTGAAATGTTTGAATTGACCAGTCTTTTCGTTCTCACTTCCCTGACAGTGCTGAATGAATGTGTTTTTTCTATGTCCTTTCCGTAAACGGAGACTGAATAGCAAGTGCTTGGTTTCGTGCCAAGACCGAGTTGTATCCTTTGCGTAACGGAAGCCAGGACTCCTTGCATCAACCACAAATACATTATGTCGTTTGCCAAGCCCTTGCTAATGGTGTTATGCATAAGGCAGTTCCTGTTCTTGACCATGTGGCCATCGCCTATGTAAAGCCCGTCAAGGAGATGCTGCCTCAGGCTCTCCTCGGCGCGGAAGGCGAATTCGGGAATCCTCTTGTTCGCCGCCCCTCTCTTGCACCATTTCTCCATTAGAATGGGTATCATGTTCCCAAAAATCTTGACTCTTATGCTTGATTCCCTCTGCTCTACAGTGATGTTACACCCAAGCGTTCTGGCAGTTCTGCATACCTCATCGATGAGGCTGCTTTCATGTTTTCCGAACGTTAAGCCTGCCTGCCTTACATCCACATGACCTTCAGAGATGAAAAGTCCCAAAAATCTCATAAGCGAGGGCGTCAGCTCCCATATAACAGGAATTCGTGTTACTTTCCCGTGGAGATACGTCTGGATAACACAATTCCGCACACTACATTTTAAACCCAGTTTAAGTACAAGATTCAAAGGAAGGAATCCTTTCCTCATGTATTGGTTCATGCTGTCGTCAAGGATGTCTATGCTGGAACCGTCCTCCACCTTCACTCTGTAATATCTCCTGCTTTTGTCGGTTTTTTTATGTATGGTTTCTGACTTGCTAAGAATGTCTTCCAGAACTGATTTCTCAATACCATATACATACATCCATTTCCATTTTACGTCACTTGAGTCAATGTAATCAAGTATGTTTATCTCTTTTATGCTTCCTCCTGCAGGCAGCCTCTTGGGCGCAATTATATGATCCCCCACCTTAAGGCTTCTCGCCTCAGCTTCCTCCACCTTTCCGTTGGAATCCATGCGAAACAGGCTATGACATCCTGTAACTGTTACCTGCCTGTTGCTGTGCGTTGTTATTCTTAGCATTTCATTTGCTCTTCTGTGCCTTATCACATGGCTGATTTTCCTGAATTCATAACTCTGTGTGGTCTTGTCAAAGGCTGGCACGAGGACTTCCATTGACGAAACGTTCCGTATTTCCTCGCCATTTTTCAGAATAGAATCAGAGAGCTCTCCTATCGGCAGTATCTCTATTTTTCCATCCCTCTTTACTATGACAGGCTCGTCCCAACCCAATGACTGCTTGAGCCGATGGAACTTCGACCCGTAGAGCAGCTTCCCGAAGACGTTCGGGATGTGCTTCTTGAGTATGCCCGGGCCGTTGTCCTTGATTATTATCTTGTACTTCTCCTTCTCCAGCTCCTCTACCTTGACGTAGACGTCAGGGAGTATGCGCGCCTCTTCCGTGGCGTCAAGCGCATTGTCCACCCCTTCCTTCACCATCGTGAGCAGCGCCTTTATCTTGTTGTCATATCCAAGGAGGTGGCGGTTCTTCTCGAAGAACTGGGAGATGCTTATCTCCCTCTGCTCCGCCATCTGCTGCGCCGTCTTCTGGTTCTCGACCATAATTTCTCCAACACCTTGAACTGCTGGAAAGAAGGCGTCTCCTTCGGTCTTTATGACGCCTTCATTCTATTGTTCCAACTAATTCCCTCAAACCGTAGAAGGAACGTACCTTCGTTGGAAGGTGGATTAAAGTCAGAAGGCGTCTCTGAGTTGGAAGGTGGCTCTTGTCACCTTCGGTCTTTACGACGCCTTCATTCCAAATTCCACCTTCATTCTTTCAATTCAAAGTTTTATCCGCTTCACAATTGTTGCAACCTGCTTAAATTCTTTTTCTTTCAAGTCGCTGACCTTTTTTTCCAATAATAGATTATTTATCTTCAAGCTTTTTATAGCTTTCTTGGCTTCCCTCTTTGTCGATTTTCTCCCCAGAATACCCTCGCAAAAAGCCTCACGAAGGGCATTCTTCAGCAGCATCTTCTCGCGCAGGATTAATTGCGCGGCAAGGGATTTTTTCTTTCTCGGAGTAAGCACCACAATCACGGAAGACGTTTTCGGGATAGAGGAAAAGGCTTTTTTGGGGATTTCCTGACCGAGCTTTATCTGGAAAAATTCCTGCGCCACAAAAGAGAGCCGCGTCCTTTTCTCCCCCTTCTCCACCAGCCTGTACGCAAAGGATTTCGGGAAGGCGAACACCCCCTTCTTGAAAGAAAAGTGCGGAAGCCTCCTGACAAGAGCCTCGCAAATGGAATATGGGGTGTTGGAAACTATCCTGTCAAAATGGGGTTTTTGCGAATCCAGGAAATCCAGGGCGTTCTGGATTTTCACCTCCACATTCTTCGTTTTGGAGACGCTTTCTCTGAGAGCGGATTCCAGTCCGCGGTCTATCTCCACTGCTATCGTTTCCGCGGCCTTTTTCGCGATTTCTCTCGTGACTGTTCCTTTCCCCGCTCCTATCTCCAGGACTGTCTCTCCCTTGCGTATGCCTGCAAGCGACACAATCCTGCGGATAAGCTTGGGGTCTTCCATGAAGTGCTGGTCTAGTTCTTGGGGCATAATGAGAAATTATAATGGGGTGTTTAAGAAGCTACTTTGCGTCAACAACGTATTTTCCTGCAAAAAGGGTTTTGAGTTTCCTTTTCATTCTTTTCCCTTTTTCGTGAAGTGTTTCTTCTATAAGATGGAAATCAGAGCCAGGATGTACATACTCAAAGGGGTATAAAAGTGGATCGACTATTGAGAAATATTTTTTGATAGGCTGTTTCAAACTTCCGGGTTGTTTTTCTCCAATATAAACACTAATCATCGTTCTCTCTGGATGCGTTACCCCACATACAACGGCTTCACCGTAATTAGAATTGATAAAATCTCTAGCTTCTGTAATCTTGTTTCCTAATTTTAAAATGTTACCTAGAAGGGGCGTTGTTATATATCGCATACCCACGCCGGCTAGTTTTGCCATATAATTTTTAATAATAAGAATGAATATAAACGCATCCTTTCCCAGAAAAAATAAAAAAAGAAGGGCCGTAAGGCTGGAACGAAGCTGGATTTGAGCTAGAAGGCGTCTCTTGACGCCTTCTGTCTTTCGTTCAACTTCAGTCCAAAATCATTTCTGCATAAGCGTTATTGCCGCCCAGACAGCACCAACCAATAAGAAGATAAAACCTACCACGTCGAACAACATTGCCCCGTAAAATGCTAGCGCAGTCGTGCTCTCCATTGCTGCGAAAACACTGAATCCCATCGCCAGCAGGAACAAAACCCCAGAAGCCGCTATCATGCTGAAAGCCCTTGTGGCCTTCGTTCGGATTTTTGCAAACTCTGCAAACACTGGCGCGAGCAATATTGTCGCAATGGCCAAAATGTCCAAAGCCATTCAATCACCTTATTTCTTTTTGTCGATTGACGATAATAAATGGCGGCAAGCGAAATTCGATTATTGACGTTTATTTAGGCTCTCAAAGATGCTTAGGAAATTCACTTGTTTGTTGCCAAGCGATTTCGCATTAATAATATAAAGTTAGTTTCTTTATTTTACGAAAGGTGAAAGAATGAAAGTAAAAATAAATCTCAATCCGCAGACATTGGAAGAGGCCGGGGTGTCATATTCTGTTTTGAGGGGCTCTTACATGAAAACCAGAAAGCTCTTCCCCGAACTCGGGGAAGCAAGAAAGCCCTTGCTGGGCGATTACCTGAGCTCTCTCGAGGAGCACGAGAGGCTTTTCGGGAGGTTGCAGAACTCGAGGCCTGTCCAAAGGGAATACAGCAAATCACTGATTGTGGAAGGAAGGCCGGAAATTTACGAAGGCATCGGGGACATTCTGCAGGAAATTGAGCTGGAAAAAACAAGGATAAGAACTGCCCTTACCAAAATCCCCCAAGCAGGAAGCCCGAATTCTGCCGGCGAATAAGGCGGGCGGTGATTATGCAAATCACAGGTAGACCTCTATCGCAGCTGCCAGAAAGATAAGGGAGACGGCTATCGCCATCACCTTAATGCTGTCAAATATTATTATCTTGAGTATGTGGGCGTCGCGATTCCGGATGAAGGCTGCTGACAGCAGCCCGCCAGCAAGGCCTGCTGTCACAAAACCGGCTATCTCGGGTATCCCGTGTGGAAGAAATCCGAGCGTAACCACAGGAATGTGCCATATTGTCTCCGAGAGCTTGGCGCCCACGTAAACCCCGAGTATTGAGGCGTTCCATGCTATTATAAAAACCATGCCTGCCCCGAATATGAAGGAAAAGAAGAAAGAGAATCCCATCACCTGCAGGTTGTTAAGGAGTATGCGGCTGAAGAATGAGGCCTGGTCCTCTACCGCGGCTCCTGTCACGCTTCCTGCTATCCCCTTTATCTGGTTTATCTTCGCTATCTGGACCTGGAAAAGATTCTCAGGCATTATGAAGGACCAGAAACCGAAAGCCATGGTCAGGCCAAGGAAAAAGAACATCATGATCATTATGTCCTTCTCATGCCTGACCCAGAAGAACTTCTCGTGATGCTCCCGTATGTACTCCTCCTCCAGCAGCTCTTCTTTTTTGATCATGTGCGTGATGAAATAGGACGAGGGAAGAAACACAAACAGGACCGCGAAAAGCCCGGTCGGGTCGAAAGCTATGTTCGAGATTATCACGCGGTAAGAGACCTGTATGCTTATGAAAATGGCTATGCTTCCCATGGCAAAAGCCCATGGGAACATCAGGTAGGGCCTTTTTGTTATCTCCTTGAAGCTTACCAGCGACTCAAGCATATGTTATATATTGTCTAAACGCCATTAAATTAGTAGTATGAGAACTGTTGTTATAGGGGTAGGAAACGAGCTCAAGGCTGATGACGGGATCGGGATTCGCGTGGCAAAGCAGCTCCAGCAGGACGGCTTGGGAAGCAAGGAAACCATGGTAATTCCCGCGGATGTGCCTGAGAACTGGATACAGCCTATCGCCAAATTCAGGCCCGAGCTTCTTGTCCTCATAGACACTGCAGACTTTAGGGGCAAGGCCGGGGAAATCCGCGCGATAAAGGACCAGGAGATCAGCAAAGTCTTCACAAACACGCACAGCGTCCCGCTTATACTTTTCCTGGAGGCGATAAGGAAGCAGGTCCCGAAAACAAAAACAATCTTTATCGGGATCCAGCCGAAAACCATGGACTTCGGGAAGCCCATGAGCAGGGAGGTTCGGCTGGCGGGAAACAAGGCAATGGACGCGATAAAGAAGATTGTGGCGGGAGATGCAAAGGTTTGATTCTGGAAAGAAGGTGATTTCAATAAATTGGCTAAATCACCTTCCAACAACAATTTATTACAATTTATTAAACAATTCCCCAATTCTTTTGCATGAGGAAGTACATTCCTGGCGGAAGATTTGACAGCAGCGTCACTTTCAGCTTTGACAGCAGCCAGTTCGGCAATTTAGAGCTGATTTTGAATGTCGAGAGGGGAATAAAACTCAAGGTGGACCTGAACTGGAAGGTAGGTATTGGAGGAAGCATATTCGCAACGCCTGTTGTGAAGGACGGGGTTGTTTACGTCGGGGCGTGCGACAAGAACTTCTATGCTGTGGACGCCGAGACGGGGAGGGTGTTGTGGAGGTTCCCTACAAGCAATGCAATCCTATCAACGGCATTTCTCGACGGGAACATGCTGTATTTCGGCTCATTTGATGGATGTTTGTATGCTATTTCTACAAGTGGCAGGCTTGTGTGGAAATTCGCCTCAGGCGACAAGATATTCTCGGATCCTTTGGTTTGGAAGGACAGGATCTATTTTGGCTCAAGAAACGGGAATGTATACGCGCTGGAAAAATCAAGCGGCAAGATTGCATGGGTTTTCTCCACAGGCGGACCAATATCCTCTTCTCCTGTGGTGCATGAAGGAACCCTGTACATTGGCTCAAACGACAGGAACCTCTACGCAATTGATGCGGAAACCGGAAGGATGAAATGGAAATTTCCGACTGGGGGAGAGGTAAGGTACACGCCTGCGGTATGGGATGATAAGATAATATTTGGCTCCCTGGACGGGCTGATTCGTGCAGTGGACACGAAAGGAACGCTTGTATGGGACTTTGCAACCAATGAAGGCATAGGCACAGCGCATCAGATAATATCAAATGGCCTTGTATTTTTCGGCTCGAGGGATATGTGTTATTATGCCTTGGATAATAAGGGGAAGCTTGTATGGAAATACAGGGCAAAGGGACCTCCCTGTGATGCAATCGTTCTTAATGGCCTCCTATATCTGGGGCATTGGGAGAACAACCTGTGCGTTCTGGATGAAAAAACGGGTAGGGAACTGTGGACGTTTCCCACAAACGGGTTTGTGGTGCAGATTTCCCATTGGGAAGGGAAAATATTTTTTGGCACTTGGGACTGCGCTCTTTATTGCATAACGCCGGACGGAAAGCTTCTCTGGAAATTCCATACATCCCTAAGCACGAAGTCGCCTGTTGAGATTGAAGAGGAACGTGAAGCCCAAAGCTTTGAAGTCACATGGCTGCCTGAACTGGCGGAGGGAGAGGGACCTAAAGAGAGTGAGAAGGAACTTTCTGATTACGGTGAGATAAAGAGCGATTACGCTTCTGGAATCGGAAGTGACTACCTGGGCAAGAAAAAGAGGGGATATGCATGAGCAAATACTTCTTTTCCAGGGACTTCTCAGGGAAGACAACCTTCAGTTCCGACCTGCAGAGCTCGGAATTCATGAGCATAGATTTCATCCCTTCTATTCTGAGCGCGTCCGGCATGAAGAACGCGCTCTGGGAGATGAGCGAGGGAGGGAGCATAGACAACAGGCCTCTCCTTCATGAAGGAAAAATCTTTTTCGGCGCGTGCGACAAGAACTTCTATTGCATAGACGCGGAAACGGGGAAAGAGGTGTGGAAGTTCGGAACCACAGGTCCTATCTTTTCCTCCCCTGCGCTTTTTGAAAACAAGGTCTGCTTCGGGGACTGGGGAGGGATATTTTACGCTCTGGATACCCGAACGGGAAAGCTGGCCTGGAAATTCAGGACCGATTACAGGATTTTCTCATCTCCCGCCATAGGGAAGAATGCAATATACTTCGGTTCGTGGGACAGGAACCTCTACGCGCTGGATTTTTCCGGGAGGCTTCTCTGGAAATTCTCGGCAGGGGGAGAAATTCTGAGCAATCCTTGTGTGCATGAAGACATGATATTTTTCGGCTCGTGGGACAACAATATTTATGCTCTTTCCCAGAATGGAAATCTGCTCTGGAAATTCGCGACAAAATCATCGGTTTTCAATTCCTCTGTTGTTTACGAGGACAGGATATATTTCGGCTCAATGGATGACAGCATATACTGCCTTTCTCTTGATGGGAAACTCTTGTGGAAGTTCACGACAGGCAATGCTGCTGACACGATACCGACGTTGCATAAAGGAGTAATGTATGCAGGCTCAAGGGACCAGAATTTCTACGCAGTAGACGCAGAAAGCGGAAAGCTGCTTTGGAAGATAAAGACAGGAAGCATGCTCGGAATGTATTCGGCTGTCAAGAACGATACCGTATATTTCGGTTCGTGGGACGGCAATCTTTATGCTGCCTCGCTTGACGGACGATTGTTATGGAAATTCAGGGCAAATGCTGCAATAGACGGGGGGTTTGCCTTCCTCGGGGACAAAATCTATTTCGGCTCCTGGGACTGCAACTTCTACTGCATAACAGAGGACGGGAAGCTTGTCTGGAAATTTCCCATGAGTATGGGCACGCAGTCAAAGGTCTACCTGGAACCCTACAATGTAAACCCAATCCACCCTGAGTTCACCTTAACGATAGAGGGGCCCGAACATGAGAAGAAGAAAGAACAGGCAGGACTCTCGGACTATGGGAATATTTCAAGCCAGTACGGACTGAACATGAGCGAGTATGCTGGTGGGATAGGCACGGATTATATGGGGAAAAAGAAGAGGCAGTTCTGATTATAAATGCAAAGTCCAACATTTTCTTATGGCCAGATACGGGTATTTCCCAGGAGACGAGTTCAAGGTTTCGGTTTCCACGACCTTTGATAGGAGGCAGTTCGGGGAGCTGGAGCTTCTGGGAACGCTGATGCGGTATAAGGAAACACAGAAGGATTTCTGGGACAGGATAGGGGTTGGGGGAAGCGTGACTACTGCTGCTGTCCTGTGGAATGATATGCTCTTCTTCGGGGCTTGCGACAAGAACTTCTACTGCCTGGATTTGGATGGAAAGGAGAGATGGAGGTTCAGGACAAACGGGGTAATATTGGGCAAAGCTGTAATTCATGACGGAAAGGTTTTCTTTGAATCGTCTGACTATAACGTATATGCGCTGGATGCCATGACAGGCAAGCTTGTATGGAGGTTTTCCACAAGCGGGCCGGCTCTCGGCCACATCCTTGTCCATAACGGAATTGTTTATGCAAATTCCTTTGACAAAAACGTTTATGCGCTCGATGAGAATACAGGAAAGGAGATGTGGAGGATACAGACCGTCGGAGGGCAGACCGGCACCATGGAGAAAGATGGTATCCTGTATTTCGGATATGTCGGCGGTGTTTTCTACGTATTTGACATACAAGCGAAAAAAGTTCTGTGGACTTTCAAGACGCAGAAGGACGCATGCGGCTGGGAGCCCTGCTTCTGGGGGGATAATGTGTATTTTGGCTCGTTTGAAGGGAACTTTTATGCCCTCAACAGGAAGACAGGGGAGCTTGCCTGGAAATTCAGCGCAGCTGATGCAGCTTTTCCTGCAACAGTGAGCGGGGACAGGGTTTACTTCGGCTCCAATGATTTCAATGCCTACTGCCTTGACGCTGAGACCGGGAGGCTCATCTGGAAGCTAAAAACTGCCGGAATTGTCAATTACCTGCTTGAATCGGGCGGGAGGGTTTATGTAGGCTCCTATGACAACAATATCTACTCTGTGGATTCTGTATCAGGCCACGAGATATGGAGGTTCAGGACGAACGGCTTTGTAAACTACATTTCTGTCATAAACGGGAGGGTTTACTTCGGCTCCTGGGACTGCCACATGTACTGCCTGGATGCCGGGACAGGGAAGCTAATCTGGAAATTCAAGACCTCCTTGGGAACACCCTCTCCAATAGAGCCTCCGGAAACAGGAATCATAAGGAGCGCGGAGGTCGTGTGGAGGGCTACGGAGGAAGAAGCAGAGGGGAAGAAGGCAGAAGAACGGCAGTTCTCTGATTATGCAGATACTAAAACTGAATATGCTGGAATAGGAATGGGCAACTACACGGGAAAGAAAAAGAGGGGATACGTTTAGGTTGTGATGGAAATGTCCAGATACATCCTTGATGATTTTACAGGCGCGAAAATTGCAATCACAAACACGCTGGACAAGCAGTTCGGGGATTTAGAGCTTATCGGAACCCTGATGGAATACAAGCACTTGCAGAAGGATTACTGGGAAGGGGTTGGTGTTGGAGGAAGCATAGCCACTGCCGCCGCATTCTGGGAGGACAGGATATTCTTCGGCGCGTGCGACAAGAACTTCTATTGCCTGGACAGAAACGGGAAAGAGTTGTGGAGATTCCGGACAGAAGGAGTAATCCAGTGCGAGGCGGGCGTGCATGACGGCCTCGTTTTCTTCGGGTCGCAGGACAGGAACGTCTATGCCGCGGACTGCCTCACCGGGGAATTGAAATGGAAGTTCCCGACAAATGGATTTGTTATAGGATACGTCCTTGTCCACAAAGGGATTGTTTATGCAGTCTCCTATGACGGCAATGTTTATGCGTTGGAGGAAAAGACCGGGATGGAGCTGTGGAGGGTCACCACCCATTGGGCGCAGACATGCATTTTCGAGAAGGATGACATCCTCTATTTCGGCTACAGAGGCGGAGTGTTCTATGCTTATGATATAAATGCGAGGAAGTTCCTATGGACGTTCAAGGCGGGCCAAAGGGAGATAAGCATCTGGAACGGCTGCTTCTGGGGAAATAACGTTTATTTTGGCTGCTTTGATGGAAACATATTCGCTCTCGACAGGAAAACGGGAAATCTGAT
>JAPLVB010000057.1 GCA_026397335.1 Candidatus Aenigmatarchaeota archaeon | reverse complement strand
CGTGAAGCCTGTTGCTGTGGACTGCGTGTAGGTTGCAGGGTTGAAGACTCCGAGGGCGAACAGGGCTGCTGCCACTATTATTACTATCAGTATTGCCCATCCGTATGTCATCAGATATTCCATTGCTGATTGCGCTTTCTTTCTGCTGTTCATAGTATAAATTATTGGTGGAGCTTGTATATAACTTTCAGAAGTTAGCTGCCCGTCAACCGGGCACAAGGCCGCCGAACATCATTTTTATAATGAACCCTGTGACGAAAAATATGGCAAGCGATGCTATTGTCAGGATGGGTATGTATTTTATCCCGTCCTTCTCCTTTCCGGAGCTTATAAGCCCTATTATCAGGCCGCCAAAAATGGCTGTTATTAGTATTGCTGTTATAGAGAAGAGGAACAGGAATTCAGGCGATATTCCGACCCCGAATTTCATGTGCAGGGGCATCTTGGAGACCACCTCCTCAGGGATGGAAATCATGGTACCAAGCCTTGATATAGTGCTCACAAGGAATCCGGAAAGAGCGTAAAGAATAGGTGCGCCAACGCAGCCGGCAAAACCTATGAAGATTGCATACATCATTATGTTCGCCCTGACCTCCTTCTTTATCACCTCCTTTCTCCGGATATCTATAGCTGTCTCCTCAAACAGGGAGACCAGCTGGCCGCCTGCCCTTACCCCTTTTGTAACAAGCGTTACTGTTGTCTCCAGAACCTCTGATTTTATGGTCTTTGTCATCTCTCCCATGCTCTCCTGGAGTGATTTTCCTGTCATCATCTCCTTCCCCACGTTCTTTATTCCCTCGGATAAGGGGCCGAACTCCTTCCTTGCTGAAAGGACAAGCGCCCTGCTTGGTATGAACCCTGATTTTATGTTGGCCGCTACCAGCTGGAGGGCGTCCGGAAGTATGTTCTCCACATACTTGGTTCTCCTTTCAACAGCAAGATAAAGAAGCCCGTGGGAAAACAAGAAAGTCGCAAAAAATACCAGCGGAAAGATATAGGCAAAGTAGTTCCTCAGTATTATCCCCATTACCAGGCCTACTGAAAGGCTTATTATAAGTGAGGAATGAAAGAAATGTGCAGGGGTTCTCTTGCCTCCTGAGAAAGTAATCAGTTCCTGTATTTTCCCCTTGTACCGCCTGGGCATGAGCCTGTACATATTTATTATTTGTCTTGGGCGGTAAATAAAGCATATCAGAACCTGATTTCTCCGGGACCGTATATCTCAATCCAAGCTCCTCCCCCGTGACGTGAACCTACTTTGTTGTGCTTCTTTAAGTGGGAGTATGCATTGTTGTTAAGCATTACTTCTAGTGCTGTTACCGCTTCCCATCCGCCGTGCCTGCTTCTGATATATTCAACTTCTATGCCATCGCCTCCCAGCGCGAAGTCTTGTTTTTTTAGAATCAGTTTCTTTCCCAATGGCTTCTCACCCTGCGTTAAGTCTCCCTCAAGAGGGCGCTGTCCCAGCTTTTCAATCTCATTGCCTTCAAGGGAAACATCCAAATCCTTTGTTTGCGGAAGATAGTTATTTTTCATGTTTCAAGGTTAGAACAAATTCTTATAAAGAGATTCTGTTCTGAGAAATCGGATGGTTCAACTCATGCCCCTGATGTTGCGCGAGTAAAGCAGGTCCTGCACCCCTGTGCACTCCTTTGACTGGATTGTTGCCTGGTCCAGGTCTGAGCCCACCCCGACCATTGTGAATGTCCTTATGCTCCCGGACGTCACATTATCCAGGGTGTTTGGGTATCTCAGGACAGTGCCGTTCTTGTATGTGAGAATCCCTATGAAGTTTAGCGGGACCTTGCCGTTGTTGAAAATCACAAGGTTAAGCGTGCCTGAATCGTATGTGCCGCCCTGTATGTAAGCCCCTGCATCTGAGCAGAACTCGATCTGAACCCTCTGCCTGGTCGCAAAATTAGTTGTCCATGTTGCCAGTATGCCTGCTATTATCATGGTGAATGCTATCAGCATAATAACTGCAATCAAGGGGGATATAGCTTTCATCTTTGCCATGATATCTTTTAATTTATTGTCTTCCCCTCCTTATAAATATTCCCAGCCGCAAGGCACAAAGCGCTTCCTTTTATTAGAAACCGAACTGGAACTGTGACGCCATTGAGAAGACCAGGTACCCTGTGACTATGAGAATCACGGAATGCTTGAGGCCGCTCACAATCGAGCCTTCTGCCATTTTTCCGGTTGCAAGCCCTGCAAAGAATCCCTGCATTACTATGAATATGGTGAAAATGTCCGAATAATCCTGGCTGGTCGGAAGGGTTTCCGGAGCCCCTGTGACTGAAAGCGACACGCTGGAGACAGACCTCTGGGTAAGGGATGGTATCAGGAAGCTCTGCAGAATTATCAGGATGAATATGAAAACGAAGAATATCATGTAGGAGGTCACGACCTGCGAGTGCACGGAAGACGAGCGCTCCTTCTTTATCTTCTCCACTGTTATCAGGGACCTGTTTATCGCATTAAGGGTGTCTGCCACCTTCCCCCCTACCTTGTAGGTTTCTATTATTGTGGTAATGGACCTCTTTACCGTGACTGAATCTATCTTTTTCGCGAATGTCTCGAGAGCGCGCTTGAAGGGAATTCCCCAGTCCACCTGTGCCGCCATATCATTTACATAAGGAGTAAGGGCCATGTATTCGTTTTTCGAGCACTGGTTAAGGGCCAAGGGAAGAGTCATGCCGGCATCTATGGAATCGCTCAAGTCCCGGATGAAGACTATGAACTGCTGCTCAATCTCCATGTTGGTCTTGTATCTTGTGTAAAGTATCAGGACAATGGGAACTGTTGCTATTAGGCTGCCTGTCACATTTATTACCGGGAAGAGAAAAGGGAGGCTGTCCGCCACAAAAAGGAAATTGAGCGCTATTGTTGCCGCTCCCAGGAACACGAAAACCAGCTGATGCCAGTATCTGAATCTTTTCACACTCCCACCGGCCTCTTGCTTTTTATCAGACCTATTATCATGAACTGGAACAGCAGAAGGAAGATTATTATCCCTATGAGCACCAAATTCAGGTCAACCCCTATCCCCACAAAGGATGACAGGATGAGCAGGAATGTTATCCCAAGCGTGGGAAAAATCACGGCAAAAATCATGTACATCAGCGTCATGGGGTTCAGCTGGGAGCCGTACTTCTTTATCGCTACCCTCTGCTCCTCTGACAGGCTGTCCACTATCTGCTTTATGGTGTTGCCTATGTCAGCCCCGGACTTGAGTGAGTTCACAATCTGCCACATAACGCGACGGAAGTAAAGGGAGGGGTTCTTCCTAGCCATCATCTCCAAAGCCGCTATCTCTGATTTGCCTGTGCTTATGTCATCCACTGCCTTCTTCATCTCCTCCGAGAGGATCCCGTACCTGCTCTGGGATATGGATACAAGGGCGTTAAAAAGCGGGACCCCTGACCTCACCTCTATCAGCAGATGATGAAGCGCGTAGGGCAGGTTCTTCTCAAGCTGGTTCACTTTCCTGTTCACATAAAGCTTGGGATAAAAAATCACGTAAACAAACCCTACCATCGCCAGGATGGAACTCGCCCCGAGGGAAATGAGAATCATCTTTGTGAGCTCAACTTTCACTGCAATCAGAACTACAAAAAGCCCTGTGAACAGGATGGAAAAATAGAAAAGCGCTGTGAACAGCGCAATGGCCACCCACTCCCTCGGCTCGAACTTGAACTCAGACTGTTCCAGCTCGAATGCCAGTCCCGGGAAAATGTTCGAAAAAAACTCCCCCCAGTTGAGCAGGTGTTTAGCTGCCCCTGCCGCCTTCTCCATGGGCACAGGGACTATGGGGATTCTCTTCATGGTTAATTATTGTAAATTCTGGGTAATAAAGAATTTCGCAAATGGTTTAGAATTCGCAGAAAAAGAAAAATCAGGCCGCGTCCCTTAGCTTCTTTTTCTCTTTTTTTAACTCGCTCTTGAGCTTGGCGAGCTTCATGAGGAGCCCGCACTTCTGGCACTTCACGATAATGGGCTTCCTGAACTCCTGCTGGCCCTGCCTGCTGTCCCCGCACTCGGGGCATGTGTACTTGTATTCGGCTGTGCTGGAGCCTTTCTTTACAAGAATGGCTATCCTTCCTTTCTCCTGTCCTGCCTTGTTTTGCAGGGTCCGATTTGTGATGTAGCTGTAGTTGCCCATTCTCTCATCCTTTGTATCTTATAATCTTAACATCCTCTCCGTTGCCATTGTGTTTAAGTCTGTACTTTATAAACTTCTCTTTTCCAGAAATGTCCTTCTCAAGGACTTCCATACCTGGATCCTTCATAACCATATCAAAGAGCTTTTCGAAATCCAAGATTCCGCCTTTAATATTGTAGGCCGTTTCCATAAATTCACCAAGTTTATGTTATCATTAAGTAGTGATAATGTGTATATAAACTTTTCGTTAACTTTGGAAGGACTGTCTGAAAGGCCGTCATACTAATCATTTCCTCAGCTTAATCCTCATGAAGTCCTCTGCCATTATAGTGTTCGGGAAGGCTTTTTTCGCCTCGCTCTCGAGCTCGCGCACGTCCTGGTAGCGCCTTGAGAAGTGGGTGAGGGCAAGCTTCTTCACGTTCGCTTTCTTTGCCAGCTGGGCTGCTTCCTTTGCTCCGCTGTGCATTTTTGTGTCCATTTCCTCTGCGAACGTGGCGTCATGTATCAGGAGGTCTGCGTCTTTCGAGAGGGTCAGCAGGTTCTTGCAGGGCCGGGTGTCTCCTGAATAAACGAGCTTTATCCCGGGCTTGTGTATCCCCACATCTTCCAGCTTTATGGTCTTTCCCTTAAGCATTATGGATCCCTTATCCTTGAGCTTGCCAACAAGCGGCCCCTGCTTCAGGCCGTAAAGCGCCTCTGCCTTCTTTATGTCCACATTCCACGAGTCACTCTCCTGGAAAGCGTAAGCGACAGACGGAACTGTATGCTCCACTGGTATAGAGAGAATCTTGAACTTGTCCTCTTTGAGAATAACAGTCGGCTCCTTTCCCTCGAACGGGACGTTCTTCCCGATTATGCGGAATCTTGGGCCCCAGTAATCCAGGTCAAGTATGTCTCCCACAAAGCGTTCTGCCTCGGGCCCGTATATCTCAAGTGCGCGTTTCCTCTTCTCCAGATTAAGGGTCTGCATGAGTCCTATAAGCCCGGCCCAGTGGTCCGCGTGCCAGTGTGTTATGAAAATCCGGTTTATCTTCATGAAGCTCAAACCCGTGTTCATGAGCTGGCGCTGCGTGCCTTCCCCGCAGTCCCACAGCATGCAGTCTGACTCGTACTGGAGCCATATGGCT
>JAPLVB010000059.1 GCA_026397335.1 Candidatus Aenigmatarchaeota archaeon | reverse complement strand
AAGTTTGATTGTACAGGGATTAATGAGTTCTGATATCCATTCATTTGGAATGTACGTTTACGATACAACAAAGAAAAATGGGTTGAGTTTTGAAGAAGATTTTGAACCACTAGAAAACTTGGACGGACCTTTTTCTTATACAGGTGTAGGTTATTGGGGAAGATGGGTAAAAAAGAATGAATAAAATAGAGGATGAGCGAGCCCGCCGATTGCAACTAACATGCTCATATCATAACCAAAGTTATGATATGATGCTTCTGAGGGATGTTATCGGAACTTTATAAATTATTCATCCCAGCCCGAAAATCCCCGCAATCCAGCTCAATCCATAGAATCCAGCCCACGCTATCAGGGCGTATTTTATCACTTTTCCGAAAGCCATTGCCACAAAGAATTTCCACGGCCTGTATTTCGCGACTCCTGCCAGTATCCCCACAATATCCGTGGGAATGGGAGAAGCTGCTATAAGGAGAATAGCGGCAAACATCCCCCTCTTCTCCGCGAATTTGTTCGCTCTGTTCAGCCATTTCCTGTATCTCTTTTTCAGGGCCTCCTGCCCCCCATAACCCAGAATGTAGCCTGTAAGTTCCCCTATTGCAGAACCCAGCCCTGCTGAAATCCCGAGAATCCAGGGATTAAGCACAGCTCCCAGGGCGAAAGTGAGCGCAAAGGCAGGTACAGGGAAGAAAATGGTTGCAGAGGCTATTATATTTATTACAAAAACCCCGAAATACCCGTAGGCTTGGGCAAAAGCGAGAGCCCATGCAGAGAACTGCGCGAGCCACATCTCGAGGGCCATATTGTATAATTATTCTGTATTATTAATATCAACGAACTCGAACTCACGGTTTCTTATTCCCCCAAGGTTATTTCTAATCATGACAAGCCTGAAAGTCAAGGAGGTCCAGTGCAAGAGTGCGCTCAGCCCCTGCGGCCTGCCCGAGTTTGCATACTCCATAAACCCCTATACAGGCTGCGCTCACGGCTGCGTTTACTGCTACGCGAGGTTTATGTGCAGATATGGGGGGCACGCTGGAGAAGAGTGGGGCTCCTTTGTGGACGTGAAAACAAACAGCCCCCAGATTGCAAGGAAGGACCTGACCAAAAACAAGCCCGGAAGGATTTTCCTCAGCTCCGTGACGGACTGCTATCAGCCCCTTGAAAATAAGTATCAGCTCACGCAGAAAATCCTGGGAGCCATAAAGGATTATGGGTATCCGGTATGCATACAGACAAAATCCTCTCTTGTTCAAAGAGACCTGAAAATAATTTCAGGAGTAAAGAGCTGCGATTTTGGGATGACTGTATGCTTTGAGGACGATAAGACCAGGCAGTCCATGGAACCGAACGCCTCTCCAATAGATGACAGGCTAAAAACGCTCAAAACGTTCTCAGAAGTGGGAGTCAAGACATTCGCTTTCTTCGGTCCGGTTATGCCAGGGATAAGCGACAAGAACCTTCCGGAACTGTTCAGCAAGTTCGCGGATTCGGAAGTGAAGGAAGTGATTGTGGACAGGCTGAACATAAAGTGCGGTAACCTGCAGCCGATTCTCAAGGCAATTAAAGAGCACTATCCGGAGCTGCTAGGGAAGTATCAGGAGCTGTTTGTGGGTGGAGGGGACAGAGCTTACTACTCCAGACTGAAGCCTGAGATTGAAAGGATTGCAAAGGAAAATGGATTAGCTGTGGATTGGTGTTTCTAATCAAGATTAAACTCTCCGTAAACACATCTCAATCCCGACCCGACGTTCATTTTTCCCAGCGGAACTGTTATAACATCCATTCCCCTTTCCTGAAGGTATTCTTTCTCTTCCGGATGTATGGAGCCTGTGAAGAGCTTGCCGTCATGGACTATGGAATTTATGCCGTTGTGTTTCTGTCCGAGCTCGGAGCAGAATTTCTCCCAGTTCTTGATGTCTGCTTGAATCTTCTTGTCCTCGGAGCTTTCATACTTCCTCATATCATAGTTGTGCCTTTTTGCTATTTCTTCTAGCGTTTTTCTTGCCTTGGTGAACATTTCATAGTTGCCATTGCAAAAGACATTTCCGCTTCCATATATCAGCTTAAGCGAGTCTATAATCTGGTAGTCGCAGTCTATGTGCCCGCCTTCTGTGTGGGTCAGGTCGGGAACAAAGTATGCAGGCTTTTCAAGACCTGAGTTATGTAGGATTTTCTCGAACTTTCCTTTTGACTTCTCGAAGATGTCCGATATAAGAATGAACTCGTCCCCGAAAACATAGCAGCCGCCTTCGGAAAGCGGTATGTTCGGCTCTATATCCTTCTGGTAGCCAAGTTTTCTCAGCATTTTCCCGAAAGGCTTCCTGCTGAGGCGGGGCTTGATGAAAAGGGCGTTTCCCCATTCCGTCATGTTGTCTCTTCCCCAGACGCTGATGAATTTTTCATCTGTCTTATAATTGATTGACTGGAAAGGCACTTCCAGGACGTGGACATCGAGATAGCGGGAAATAGCCTCATCGCTTACCTTGAAGCTTTCCGTTTTTTCATACGCCTTTTGTTGTTTGCCGCTCTTGGGATTCGTAAACTTCACCCTGAATAAGTGTTTGACCATGTGACTAGATAGAAGAAAGTTTTATAACTCCAACCCTTCCTCCAGCCATTCCAGAATTCCTTCCTTCTTTTTATTCCTCCCCTCAAATATATTTTCATGCCCGTCGAAACCCGCACCTTCACAGTGAAGAGCAAAACAGAAACCGACTTGATAGACATAACCCAGGAAGTCCAGAAGGCTGTTTCTTCCTCGAAAATCAGGAGCGGAACTGTTACGTTATTTGTGCAGGGCTCCACAGCTAGCGTGAGCACAATCGAGTTCGAGCCGAATCTTGTACAGGACTTCAAAGACGCTATGGAGAGGATTGTCCCCTCAAAAATAAAATACAGGCACACAGAGACATGGGGTGATGATAATGGGAAGAGTCATGTGCGGGCCACCCTTATGGGCCCCTCCCTTACTGTTCCTTTCAAGGAGAAGAAGCTGCTTCTCGGGACATGGCAGCAAATCGCACTGTTCGATTTTGATGTGCCTGCCCGCTCGCGGGAGATTGTGGTGCAGATTGTGGGAGATTAGCTATTTATATATAAGATGTTACAATAAAGTTATATAATATGTAACCTTGGTGTAACATATGAAGGGGATTTCAGGGAAAGAGATTGAAGTAATCTCGTATCTGGAGATGAGCGATAAGTTCTTCTTCACGAGGGAAGACATAAAGCGATTTTTCAAGGACCGCCATGAAATGAAGGCGTTCGTGCACAGGCTGAAGGAAAAAGGCAGGATAATAAGGCTCAACAGGGACAAATACTACCTTATTCCCGTAAGGGCCTTCAGGGGACACTGGTCCGAACACCCTTTCATAATAATAGATGAGGTTATGAGCGGGAGGGATTACTATATTGGGGGAAAAGCTGCTGCCAATTACTGGGGGTTTACAGAGCAGCTTCCAACCCAGATTGAGGTCTATTCCACCAGAAAGCAGGGAACGAAAAGAATATTCGGATTCACAATAAATTTCAGAAGAGCACGGGTTCTGAAAGAAAACGATTTTGTCCAGCAAAAGACAAAGGGCCATGACTTTCTAATCGCATCAAAAGGGAAGGCAAGAAAATGGGCGAGATAAAATTAATCTCTGAGAACAGGCTGAAGTATCTGGCAGGCTTGAAAGGATTCAATCTCATCTATCTGGAAAAGGACTACTTTCTGACTGTTCTGCTTTATCTGATAAAAGATGTTGAAGATATTGTTTTCAAGGGAGGTACAGCTCTAAATAAAATATTCCTTAACCACACAAGACTGAGCGAGGATTTGGATTTTGTCTGCCGAAAGAATGTTTCTATGGTAAAGAACGAGATTGTGAAAATTTTGCAAAGCAACAAGGAGATTTTCTCGAGATTCGCTTTTGAGAACGAAACTCCGGAATTCTTCAGGGTGAAGGTCTTTTACAGGGGGTTTTTCTCGAAAAGCGATTATGTTATTCTGGATGTCAACGGGAAGGGTTCCGTTCTCCTGCCTCCGGAAAAGAGGGGAGTCCCGCATTTTTATGAGGAGATACCAAAATTCGTGGTTGCTGTTCTGAACCCCGAAGAGCTTGTGGCGGAGAAGATAAGGGCGCTTGTTATGAGAAACCAGCCGAGGGATTATTTTGATGTTTATGTTTTGTTGAAAGCCGGATACAAGATAAATTTTGAACTTGTCAAGAAAAAGTTAAAGGAAGCAGGGCAGGATTTTGAGCCGGAAAGGATATTCAAGAACGCGCAGAAGGTCTATTCTAGGTGGGACTCGGAGATAACGCAGCTTACCAATAAGCCGGAGGAATTTGTCACGGTTATAAAAAGGCTGGAGAAGGAGTTCAGGAAGGAGTGACCCGCTCGCGCGAGATTGTGGTGCAGATTGTGGGAGACTGATTATTTAAGTAATCGAAAAAATAATACCACATGTTTGATTTGATTTTGAATTTTTCTCTGCTAATAGCCAGCCTTGTGGCGCTGATTTTCGTGGCGGACAAACTGATAGACCACTCCGTGAAACTAGCGAAAATTCTCGGGGTCTCGGGGGCTGTAATAGGACTCACGCTTCTCGCATACGGAACTTCCATGCCCGAGTTCGCGGTCTCTTCTATCGCTTCCTTCCAGGCGCACGACGAGCTTTCTGTCTCAAACATAACCGGCTCGAACATCTACAACATTGCCATAGTGATGGGAGTAGTGGCCCTGCTAGTTCCCTTTTACTGGAAGGAGAACCTCAGGAGGGACGGGCTGTTCATGATTGCGGCCACACTCCTGCTCATACCGCTTGCCTTTCTGGGAGGGATTTCAGGCATTATAGGCATCGTTATGGTTATTGTGCTTGCAGGATATACTTACTACGTGATAAAGACTGACAAGAAAGTCGGGGAGGATGGGAAAGCGATACAGAGGGAGAAAGGCTCTGCCAGGAAGGAATTCGGGTGGTGCGTTCTCCTGCTTCTGGGCGTTGTGGTGGCAGGCTACTTTACTGTGCAGTTCGCTGTGGAGAGCGCAAGGCTGGCAGGCATTTCCCAATGGATAATAGGCTCCACAATCGTGGCAGCAGGGACCTCCATGCCCGAGACAGTGGTGAGCATAATCTCCGCAAGGAAGAAGCAGATGGGCATGTCCCTGGGTAACATAGTCGGGTCAAATTACTTCAATATCCTCTGGATTCTGGGATTCGCGGCTGCAGTCAATCCTCTCGCCTTCTCCATCCAGAATATATGGGTTGACCTGGTTTTCCTTTGCGTGATAACAGCACTGTTTTATGTGGCGCTCATAAGGAAGAAAATAACCAGGTACGAGGGTATTGCATACATAGCGATTTACGCGCTTTTTCTCCTGTACCTGCTCAGGCTCCCGCCTTTCTCGTTCTGACGTAACCTCCCACCGAAAGGCTTAAAAAAGACCGTTTGTATCTAATTCTCGGGGAGAAAATGGAAGACCAAAAAAAATGGGAGGACCTGGCAGGCGTCCCGCTTCCTGAAAAAGCGGAAAGCGAGGCCGTTTACAGGGACCGCAGGCTCCAGATAAAGGACATGCAGAGACTTGAGACAGACGACATGCCGCATGAAGTTCCGATATTCATAGCCCATGAATCCTTCAGGGAATCGTTTTTCCCGAAAAGCAAAAGGAAGAAGTATGAAAAACATGGTTTCCCCGAGATTTACATAATAAACACAAAAGACGACAGTGAGCTTGCCAAGATTTTCCCTTATTTCGGGAGATGGTACATAAAGGTTTTCAAGAGCGAAAAAGGGATTTATCTTGACGGGGAGGAGCTTGACTACAACCCGAAGCCGCTGAAAGAATTTTCCAAGATAAAAGTTGGTGATGATGAGTTCAGGGTCCTTTACAGGTGACACATGCTCATCCAACAGTGAAATAAACTCTCCTGTTATTCTTCCCCTTGTTCTCTATCTCCTTTATGTGGATTTTCCCGATTTCTGAGGTGTTCCTCACATGACAGCCCCCGCAAGCCTGCCTGTCAAATCCTTCTATCTCAACTATCCTGAACTCCTTTATGTCCGGGGACATTCCTTTTGCAAGCATTATGAGGGAAGGGTCTTTCACCACCTCCTCCCGCGAGAGGAAATATAATTTCACATTCAGGCCCTTTCGCACTATCTCATTCGCCTTGTCCGAGAACGAGTAGATCTGCTCGCGGTTGAAATCCTCGAGCGAGAAGTCATTCCTGCACTTGTCCTCTGCTATCTGGCTCCCTGTTATAAGGGCTCCTGTCTCCTTGTGTATCACATGCGAGAGTATGTGCGAGGCCGTGTGATAGCGCATGAATAGATACCTTCGACTCCAGTCTATCCTGCAAGAGACTTTGTCTCCAACCTGCAGCCCAATCTGGTCAACCTCATGCGAGATAGTCCCGTCAAACTTCCCTACATAAACAACCCCGAAAACCTTGTGGTCTGAGAGCCTCTCCATAACCCCTTTGTCAAATGGCTGGCCCCCTGCGTTCGGATAGAAAGCGGTCTGGTCCAGGGTCACGTATGTCCTGTCCGCTTTCGTCACGGTCGCCTCAAACTCCTTCAGGTAGGGATTCAGCAAATACAAAGGGCGGTCCATGAAAATAAATTGTCGCGTGTAAATATATGTTTTTGCAAGAGTAAGTTCGTCAGATTCCTGCTATTTTCTCAAGTTCTTCCCCAAGAGAAACAATATCATCGAAATCCAAATCTTCAGGGTTTTCTGCTGAATACAGTATCCGGAGGACCTTACTTACCTGTCTCTCATCCCTGTCTTTGAGAAATTCATGGAGGAATGTTTCTTGTACATGAAGTCTGTCAATTTTATCCCAGTTGTACAGGCTTATATTGTCACAATCAATACACAATCCAATCCCATCAGCATAATCCCTTATCTTTTCACTAATGTGTCCGGCCTCCGCAAGCATTTTTCCCCATAGAATTATACTTTTTCCTAGGCCTTCATAATTACCTTCTCTTAACATTTTCACTGCCTCATACCGCTCATCTTGATATTTTCTGCAGGCTGGGCAGTATTCACTGATATCTTTCTGTGTGACCATTCCAGATTATTGTCAGAAAGCATTAAAAGCCTGACCCTTAAAGAGTATGACATGAAAAAACCCAGCCTCTCGATAAACTGCTGCCCCAGATGCGCGGGCGGGGGCAAGATATGGGATTTCGGGGACCCTGAAGAGCCGACTTTCTTTTACTGCGAGCTGTGCAAAGGGAAGATAACGATAAACAATTAGTTTACCCAATCAGAAATAAAGAAATCTATTTCTCAAGGCGACCTTCGTATTGTTTCTGGACAACTCTTGCTCCCCGACCAGCAAAGCTGCCTATCACTTGCCAATTTTCTGGGAGGTTTCTCTCATCTGGATCCACAGAATGGTGGAAGCAGTCTTTCTCGGGGTTGTATACGCTCAACGGTTTCCCGCATCTTCTGCATGATCTGTATTCTGTTTTTTCCATTCAGCCACCTCAATAATAGTAACTACTAAATAGTGATAATAATATATTTATAAACCTTTCGGTCACTCTCGAGAGATCAGAAAATCTTAGTTTGAAGGTGTTACAAACACATTCCTTCCAATGTTCACTGCCTTAACCTGAACCTCAAAAATCCCCCAATCCCTCCTATGCCCAGGAACTTCTCCCCGCTTTCATGCTCGCTGGAGATTACCACAATCTCTGTCCTTAGCTTCTCCGCCTCGTCCAGAATCCCTTCGTAATCGTGTATCTTCTCCTCCGAGACCAGGAGCCTCTCAACCGCGCCCATACCAAGTGCGTGTTCCGTCTCTTTTTTCCCGTAAACCACAGGCCCGTCCCTTGAGGCCTCCATGAGCAGGTTTTCCACAAGCTCAGTCTCCTTCGCGACCCGGGTTTCCTTCAGCAGCCGGTTTGCGGAGGTCTGGATTACCTCCTGGATTCCGCGGCGACCAGCGGAAGAGGTCTTCTCGGGTATTATTTTTCTCGCAAGGGAAGGATTCTTCTCCTGGATAAACTTGAGCAGATTGTCCTTCTCGAATCCCGGGCCTGCCAGCACAATCGCCTCAAAACCCTGGTTCTTTTCCAGGACCCCCAGAATCTCATTGTAATACTCTTGGCCCCGCTCCTGCTTCCCTGTTCTCTGGCCGGATTTTTTCGCGTGCACAGAACCCATCCACTCTATTCCGGATTCTCTCAGGCCCGCAAACCCAGCCTCCTCCCTGTCAAGGGAGCAGATAAAGAGCAGAGGCCTCCTCTGCCTGGCTTTTTTCAGCCTGTCTAAGTGGAAAGCCTTCCACCTGGCTTTCTGGACTGTCAGGACAGTATCCGTATCCACAGAAAGCGTGTGATATGAGCTGATTTGGATATCTTCCGGCCCTTCTGTTATTTTTCCCGAGAGCCTGAGAACGTGTATATCCTTGTGGTACTCCACCTTCTCGAGCTTTATGGTAAGGGTTACGGGCTTCCTCTCCCCGGAATCCAGCTCGCTCCCCCTCTTTATGGTGGTCTTGCGCATAGTCCTAGAGGTAACAAAATCTCCTTTCTCCAGTATCTTCTCCAGGTGCCACAGGTCATCAGGATTCTCGGTTCTGAGGCGGACGGTCCCATGGCGGAGGTCGGACTTGAGGATTTGCATTGTTACCACATTTAAGGTAAGGTGATTGACGTTCATTTTGTATTTAAATACCTTTTTAAACAATATTTATATTAACAGTAAACTTGCGGGGATGTCTACCCATCCAGGATGGGCCGCCCCGCGGGTATACATATTATTTTCTGAATATTTTCGCAACTTCTATAATATCTTTCTCCTTTAATTCTCTTGCTTTTGCTTTTCCCTTTCTGGCACAACCTGCTATAAGGTCTGCTTTTGCTATTACATCATTAAAAGATGTTCCTATTTCTATTATTGGTTTCTTTCCATTAACCTAACCTCGAAAAGTAATTTCATATATTTGAATAAAACAGACATAACATCTTCTGTGTAATCCCTGTCAACAAGAATTACATCACCCGTTTTTACCATTCTATCACATGTCAAGAATATGGCTGAAGCGAGTATCTTGAACTTCCAATGTTTATAGTCCCTCATTTTGTTTCTTAGATGGAAGAACGAGTTTATTCCAATGAAAGAAACCGAATAAGGAGAATCAAAATTCTTTGATATACATTCAAACTCATTTTCCGTCAATGCAGACGCCTTAATCCTTCTTCTGGATGCAAGGGCATTGTGCCTTTTCCTAACAACATCTCTCAAAAGAGAAATAAAATCTGTGTTTTTGTGCTCCACAACGGCTATGTAGATATTACCCTCCCCTATTTTGCCGCTTGCATCAATGCCAAATAGCATACTATATTTATGTATTCCCGGCCAATAATATAACAAGGGCCGAAAGCCCAAAAGTGATTTGCCATGCGAGCGAAAGTGGATGATTTTGCCTATGTTCTGGTCGCGGCAGTGATTATCATTGCCGTCCTGCTGGCGATTTTTGCTCTCATTCCTCCCGGAGGGATAGGGGTCACAACCTCCATAGAGAATTTCACCCTCGGAGCAGTCGGGTTTACAGGAGACAACATGCAGTCCCTCTCCTTCGGGAACTTCCGCGTGGGGGATCCTGGAGCTTTACAAGAACGGTGCCTCAAAAGGGATTTACACCCTCCACATAGACCGCCAGTACATAAAGGAGATAAACAACCTTGAAATCTCGTGTGACGGGCCGGGGGCATACTTCTGGGCCGCAACCACGTACGTTTTAAGAGACTTCACGGTCAAGCTGGATTACGGGACCATGAAGCTCCTTCCCTTCACGCTCAGCTCCAATGACATAGAGACATTCAAGAACGGGGCAATAGAATTCTCCTCCAGCGGGGCAGGGAAGCTTACAGTGAAGGTAAACGGGGCGCAAGTTTTCTCAGCCATTCCAGACCCGTCTGAATCCATAAAGTTCGACCTGTTCAATTCCGGAATAAACCCCGGAAACAATATGATAACCATGTCCGTCCAAGGCGATCCTGTCCAGCTGAACAATGTGATTCTCAAGATATTCCTTTCCACGGACAACATAATCAAGGAGAGGACATTCTCTTTTCCGAAGGACAAGTATGACCTCTTCGTCCAGGGCTACAGGGGCAGGATAGAGCTCGAGGTGACAAGGATAACCAGGCAGGGCAGCATGGGCATAAGGCTGAACGACAAGGAGCTCAATGTCCCTGCCATACAGAAGGGCACGAATGTTATCCTCTTCACTGAAAAGGAAGCAGTCGAAGGGACGAACACCCTCAAGTTCTCAGGGACAGGTGGGTGGGATGTGGGAGAGGTCAGGATACTGTTGGAGAGGTAATCTGTTCTATAAATCGAACATATGTTCGATAAATAAAACATCAAAATTTTGATATGATTTATAAAGAAATGGGCATTGTTATCAAAACAGTGATGGAAGGAGCAGTCTAGGGGCTAGCAGAGGGACCGAGCCCCCCAGTCTTTCTTTTTGCGCTTGATGGAATTTCCGAATTCCTTAGTTACCGCCTTTGTCAGCAGATTCAATTGCTCGTCCCTGTCATGCTCCCAATCCTTCTCGTCCGCAATGTCAGCCCATCCGAAGACCTCGAATCTGGCGTCAAATTCCACTCTAACAAACCCGAAGCTTTTGACAAGCTCCTTGACAACGTCTGAAAGAAGCCATTCAAAGCTCAGATCAAAATATTCTTCCTTCTTGCTCTTCAGAATATTTATGGTGGCCGCTACCACCATATTATCAAACTCCTCCTTGCTGAATTTCTTCTCGTGATAGAGCTGATAATAATGGCTTTCCTCATATGTGCCGTATCCTATGTTATAGATGTGCGTGTTTCCTCCTTTTGAGAGGGTGCTATGGATTTTATGGACTTATTCCCGTGATAAACCTCACCCAATCCAGGAACCTCCGGGCCTTGATCAGGATCAGCTTAGCTTCCTGCTGCGAGGCCATTTTTTCTGTGTAACCGAAAATCCCCCTCTTTTCCAAGGCATCAGCGACAACGTCTTTCTTGGAAGGCTTTCCTGCAGAAGCCTCTTTATGCATTTCGATGGCTTCCCTATGGTCTTTGCTCGGCCTCCTTCCCAAGAAGAATATGCAATAACAATCGTTCCCCAGTATGATGCTTTGAGAGGCGTTGAATACGCATGCGTCAAACCTGTTTTTATCAAAGTCGTCCGATGCGGCCATGTAGAAGCTTTCCGCCTTTTCCATGTATCTTTTAGCTTCCTCTATTTTTACTTCCTTTACCATAAGCTATCTCCTCCAAGCTTTTACCGAAAAGCGTTCTGCCGGACGCCATGACGTTTATCACAAATCCCTCGTGTAGTTTGCTTCTCAATTCTTCTGTGCTCATCTTAATGCACATCACAGGGAACCCGTATTTTTCTGTGAGATCGGCGCTTACTCCTGTAACTGCGTCTTCATCGATGCCGTCATGAATTACCAATATGTCAACATCGCTTCCGAACTTCAGTTCCCAGACAGCGGAGCCGAAAAGTGTTATGTTATTTATTTTTCCGAGGCTTTTTACCCTGGAAACAAAATCGCCCGCAATCACATCCACAAGCCCCTTCTCTTTCTCGAAGGCCTCCAGGATTATCCTGGTTATGTAGTTATCCTTATTCGCCCCGAAGAGGCTACCCTTTCCTTTCTTCCTGTATTCCAGTATTCCCTTTCCAGCCAGCTCTTTCAGGGTATTGTTGGTCCTGGAGAAGGAGAGCTTGGTCATTCTCGCTACCTCTCCCGCTTGAAACTGCGAATCCGGGAACTTGGAAAACAGCTTCATTATTTTTGCCTTCACCACGGTATTAAGAATTTCTTCTATCATGCTATTTTATTGGAAGCTTGGGTTTATATATTACTATTTTTAGTAATTATTGATTATTTTTAGTAATATGAATCTAATGGCTCAGTTTTTCGGGCACATGCCCAGATTTTTATACTCTTCCCAAATCTGAAAAACCCTTCATTAATTTATAGAGCGGGAGAGAAATAGTTATATAGGTGGCTGTTCTTGGCGGATGAGAAGAAGGAAGAGGAAAAGAAACCCGAATATCATTCTGAGATTGATTCTGAAGCTAAAGTAAGATTGGCAAAAATCTATAGAAAAGATTTAATAGATCAAGGCTATTCTGCAAAAGATGCACATGATCTTGCCGTGTTAATGGTAAGGAAAGTTATCAGAGAAAACAAAATTAAACGTTCTAGAAAAGACATAACAGATTTACAAGCCAAAATAATCACTGTTTCCAGAATAAGGCCTGATGTGGCTAGAAATCTTGAAAAGGAAATTAGAGCAGAACAAGAGGAGATAAAAAAACTTTCTGATGATATTGTAAAAATAGAAAAGGACATGAAAAAGTTAGAGGGTAAAAAGGAACTACTAGGAAAAGGCTATTTTGATATAGAACAAGAGCAAAAAAAGAAATTAAAAGGCTTGGAAGACATAAAGAAAAAATTGCCATCTGAAGAATACGAAAGGGAAAAACAGAAGATAGAAGGATTCTATAAAGATGTTTTTGAAACAAGAGCAGAGGATATAAAGGACCTGAGGAAAAAAGCAGGTGTGGCGTCTCGTTTTACGTGCGATGTGTGCGGCAAAGGAAACCTTTACGAGTCTTATGACAAGGATACAGGCCAGCTTACATACAAGTGCACGAACAAGAAATGCAAAGTTAACCAGTGGAAGCGCAAGAAGCTTCTGCCCGAAGAGGTCTACAAAGACAGATGGTTTGTAAGAAATGTTCCTATTCTCAAATGGAAATCAAGGGAATTGGCGCACGCAAGAATGACATCTGAAAGCAGAGTAGAAGAGCTTGAGAAAAAATACAGGGAAGGGCTGATAGACAAAGAGGAGCTTAAAGAGGGGAAAAAGAGGATTAAGAAAGAGGTTTATGGCGATACGGAAGCCTATGAAAAGGATTTCGAAGCATTTAAGAGAAATAACCCAGGAGCAACAAGAAGCGACATCAAGGCTGAAGCCAATAAGTTGAGAAAAAAACATAATATCAAAGATAGAACCATCGTGGAAAAATATGGCGGTGGACTCAGAAAATTCTCCCATACAGGCGAGGATTTTGTCAAGAAAGTAATATTCATTGTTGCCCTCATTGGCATAGGCGCAGTGATTGCAGCCTCCCTGGGGAACATGTGGTTTTTCTTCGGATTCCTTTCAGTGGGGCTTTATTTTCTGACACCGCCCCCAAACGAGATAGAGCATGAGGGAGGACCCCTGAGCTGGGGGCACATGATTCCCTTTGCGGGGAAGGGTGGAGCACATTCAGGGTTTGCATGGATCCGCAGCATAACCAAGGTAGCCGCAATAATCTGCTTCGCCTACGGATTCAAGTCCATGGGGGACATATTCAACACATTCTTCATAATAACCTGCCTTGCAGGATACTTCTCGCTCAAGCTCACATACAGCCCGGAGAGGCCGGGTGACTTCATAGAGTCCCTTCTAAGGTTCGCCATTCTTGGCTGCTACTTTATCCCGTTCATAGTTTTTGCCGGAATATTCAATTCGTACGTCTTGGCGGCAATAGCATTTGCGTTCTTCGCGATACCTCCAATGCCTGAAACCAGCAAAGGGCAGAACCTGGGCGAGATACTTTCACGCGGGCTCTCGGGCCAGACCGCATACTATGAGATGTTCGACAAGCTACTGTTCCTTGGGCTGATGTTTTTCGCTCTTCTGGGGTCGGGTGTGCTGGGAGACCTTCCGCTTTTTGGAACTCTCGGATGGGCGCTAACGGGCACCCTGAAGTACACGTTCATATACTTCTGGATAGTCTCCCTCATAGGAGGCTTCTTCTCCCCTGCAAGGGAAAGGCCCCTCACGGGAATACTGTTCCTTGGGGGTGCAACAATCATTTACGGGATAGGGCCAGGCTCACAGGACATAGGCTCCGCCCTTCTCGGTCAGTGGTGGCCAAGCGTGAACCAGGCTGTTACTTCGATATCCGAACCAATTTCAAAGATGTTCGGCCAGCTGGGGAAGACCTTCGGGGACGCGTTCCTGCTGCTTACGAATCCCGTGGGATATGCCACCCAACTCATGAACGGGAGTTACTCTAACAACCCAGCGGGAGAAACAGGAGCATATGGTTTGGAATTAAGTGGATTTGAAGTAAGTCCCGTATTTATCGAGCAGCCCTTTATGATAACCACCAACATAAAGAATAGCGGGGCGTATAATGCGGAGGGCGTAGCGATAGCGCTAAGCGTTGGGGGGAAGGCTCCGGAATCCACCACATCAACTGGTCTTCCCGGATTAAACACTGTTCCGAATCCACAACTGAAGGTTGGAAATAATGCAGTTACAATATCCGGCATTGGGATAAACTCAGGCTGTGAAGCCAATACTCCATGGTCAACCAATCCTGTTGACAAGAATTACATTTGCGTGCACAACTATGCCACTTCGCAAGGCAGCAACAATGACTTGAAAATGCCATTCATCCGCCAGAACATATGGCAGACCGTGTTCTCAAGCGATGGGATAAATTGCTCCAATTCAGCAACTTATCAGCTGCGGAAGAAGTCCATACCCATAAACATAACCCTCTCCTACAAATATCAGTCCGACTCCAAGGTCCCAATAGAGTTCATCAGCCAGGCCGAGTGGGACAGGCTGGCAAAGCTCGACCAGCTGAACTCAAGGCTCCAGATTATCAAGTCGGAATACAGCAGCGCCCCTGTACAGTTCCCGATAGGCACTCCAGGGCTAAAGAATCCTATCCTAGAGACCCAGGACTTCCACATAGCGCTCAACCTCATGAGCAACCAGCAGGGAGGGAAGATAAGCGGCATAGACAGCATTGTACTCAATTACCCTGTAGATTTTGAACTAATAGATAAATGCAGTCCGGAGGGAATGCCTGGAACCACCCAGAATGGAGGAAAAACGGTAACGTGGACGAACAAACAATCAGGTGACCAGATTTTCTTCTGCCATTTCAAGGCCCTGAAGCAGGGGTCCACAAGCAAGCTTGGAACCAGCCCCACCAAGACCTACGCAATAACCGCGCACGCAAACTACACTTACACAAACTCCCAACAGAAGCTTGTAAAGGTGGAGTTCGGTAGCTGGTGCTGCACGCAGGAGACCGGAGTGTGCACGAACGACCAGAAATGCTGCCCTGAGGACAAGGTATCCGGCAAAGGAATATGCGCGCCCAAGACACAGAACTGCGGTGGAGGGACGGGCGGAACCTCAACCAGCGGATGTTGTCAGAATGCGAATGACCTTGCGTGGTATTGTAGCGATGTTGCCTCTGCACAGGATTGCAATGCAGCAGGGGCTACTTTCGTTAGTAACGGAGTCTGTAACCAGACCACTGGCAGATGTGAAGCAAAGAGTTAACCCCCGCCCCGAGCCGAAATGCTTGGAAGGTGCCTCTTGACGCCTTCTTTCTCAAACCCACGCGCCAAGTCTTATAGCATCCCTCAATCCAGGCGCAAGACCTAGAATCAGGATAACAATCTTGAGGAAGTTCCTGAAATCCCCTTCTTCCGCGTACTTGTCAATTACATACA
>JAPLVB010000031.1 GCA_026397335.1 Candidatus Aenigmatarchaeota archaeon | reverse complement strand
TGCCCCAGCCGAAGCGCGAGTGTTTTAAGAAAGGGAGGTTAATATGGAATCCGTTTTGGATGTGATAAGGCGCAATGGAAAATGCCCGCTGAAAAATGATATAGAAGGCACAATTGCAGTGGATTGTCTGTTGCTGCTGGGACCCGCATGCGCAGAATATGAAGGTCCGTGTAAATACAGGGATGAAGAGCTAAGCAGAAAAATCCAATATCCCTTAGGTGATTAAAAACAACCGGAAGGTGGAACACTAGAAAGAAGTCGAACCTAGACTGAAGGTGGCTTTGCCACCTTCCAACGAAAAGCTGGCTTCAATCGAAGTTTAGAGTCGCCCCTTCCCACCTTGCTTTTTCCTGATTTTCCTGAGTTTGTACTAAACAGGGACTGAGTATAAAATGCGCAAATTCAAAACTGCAAAAAATATGGTAATTAATTTCCATTTCCCACTCTTATAACAACAGTTTCATTGTTTATTGCATTTCCTTTCAGTCTTCTATTAATATATTTGACAGCTTCAAGAACGTCCTCTGTTTTTGCCTCGTGTGTTAGCATAACAACAGGAACTGTGGTATTATTGCCTGTGTAGTCTCTTTTCGTTTGTTTTACGCTCGCGATGCCGACATTATTATCAGCAAGGACTGCGGATAATTTTGAAAGGACACCGGTCTTATCAAACGCATCAAATCTCAGGTAAAAAGGATAAACTTGCTCTAATGGATTTACAAGTTCAATTTCCCTATCGATTGGTGGAACATAAGCTCTTCCGGCCCGTTTTTCTGTTGCTATGCGGATTATATCATCGACAACAGGCACTTTTGTTGGGTCTGCGCCCGCACCCTTACCCTTGTAAAAGTGAACATCCTTATTCACAAAAACAATATAGATAGCATTAAAATTATCTTTTACAGCCGCGAGTTCATGGTCTGCTGGTATCAGTAACGGATATGTTCCTATTTCAAGCTTTCCATCCCCTCTTAACTTGGATTTTGCCAGCAGTTTGACCTTAAGCCCAAATTCATTCAAGGCAAGTTCGATGTCTTGTTTTGATATTTTTCCTATCCCTTCCCTGTACAGTTCGCTTTCTATAGGTTCACAACCAACATAGGTTCTATATGCAACTGCCGTACAAATAACATTTTTATGTGCGGTATCAAACCCTTCAATGTCTTCGGTGGGATCCGGTTCGGCGAAACCCTTTTTTTGTGCCTCCTTAAGGGCCAGTTCAAATTCTTTACCATCATACATTTTTGTTAAAATGTAGTTTGTGGTTCCGTTAGCGATGGCAAGATAGCTTATAACTTCATCTGTGGTATCCCTGAGTGTGTTTATTATAGGAACACTGGCCATGATACTGGCTTCGAAGCCAATGCTCTGCCCATACTTAATTGCCTCTTCAGTAATCTCTTTCATGCACCTCGCAACAACTTTTTTTCCAGGGGTAACTACGCTCTTTCCGTTTTTGAATGCTTTATAAATAAGGTCTCGCGCAAAATCAAGGGTTCCCGTGGCCTCCACAAGAATTTCTATGTTAGGATTATCAACGACCTCTTCAGCCGACCCTGCTATTCTCGGCCGTACATTTTTCAGGTCGGCTAGAAACTCGAGACTCTCAGGTCTTTTATCATAAACCATCTCAGGAATCAGCTTATATCCTGTTTTTGCGTAAATAATATCAAGACTCCCATCAATGTGTTTTACTGCGGAAGATCCTATATTACCGGTTCCTACAAAACCAACAGAAATTTCCTTTTTCATGGGTTCCGACTCTTCACTATATAGTAATTAAAATTAGGGATGAGCCTTAAATACTTAACTACCTGAATTTGCGTTTCTCCAGAATTTGTGAAGACTTAAATATCTTTCCATCCAAATAATCTACTATGCACTCCGCTACGATGACGACAAAGAAGACAGGCAAGTCTTATTAGTTGTCATTGTTCTACTGGGGTGACAAATTCTTTTTGGGTTTCCACCCCAGTTTAAGCTATAAACACACGGAGGCGTTTACTGGAAAGGGTGATGGTATGAGCAGAGTGGTAGGTGCAAAACTTGGAGGATCAACATTTCCCAAGAAGGATCTTTATGGAGGGTTTTCCCAGGCAAGGGATTATCTAATTAATTTGCAGAAGGAAGGTAACTATCCTGTGGCGATAGTTTCTGCACCAGAAGGTATGAGCGACGTTGTGCTTGATGCAGAGAGATGGTTGGTTGATCATGAATTCGAGTCAAAAATCCCGATAGTCGTGAAGGCTGCTGAGGCGGCCAGCGGGTCCAAGGAAAGGTTCGTAAAGGGAATAAAGAATGGCATAATGGGTCTCTACTCAGGAGAGATACAGAAACTTGGGTCCTATGGAGGCAGGCTTCTGGATGAGATGGAAGAGGAAGTTGAAAAATTGAGAGTGTATTTGCTCGAGGACGGTAACGATCAGGTCAGAAAGGCCCTGCCTGAGAACCATTCAGGCAGATGGCTGAGCGGCATGCTCAGAGACGTCGGGATAGAATCCGTTTACCTGGATGGAATGGAGGTTGGAATTGTAGCCAGCTCGAGGGGAATGGTAAAGAGGGCCGTCTCCTCCATGCAGATACAGGAATCCCTTAAGAATCGTGTGGGCCCTGGAAGAACCCCAGTGGTTGGCGGGTACATAGGCAGGAGAATAGATACGGGAGAGCCCATAATACTAGGAAGAAACACCACAGACGTATCGGGAGCGGTGGTTTCAGTGGGTCTTGGAGCGCGCGAGTACCAGATAATAAAAGATGCGCCGGGTGTTTACAGGATTGAGCCTAAGATAACTATTAACGGTAACACAATAGAGATAAAGACGGATGTAATTCCCTTCATGAGCTATAATGAATCCTGCCAGATAGCAATCAGGGGTTCCAAAGTGGTCCATCCTTCCGCCATAGACATAGCGGAAGATGCAGACCTTCCAATAAGGGTGAAATCCCTTGGTGGTGAAAAGGGGACTCTTATATCCAGAAAGTCCATAACCACGCCGGAAAACCCCGTGGCAGCTATATCCACTGGGCTTTTTTACCTTCTTAGTGTGAACGATTCTGCCATGTCCGTTCCGGAGGAGAGCAGGGGATATGGAAGCCTTGTAACAAGGATAATAGCTGATTCAGGTGCAAGCTATGCAGATACCGCAACACCTGCGAAAGTGATGAGTTTTGCAGTATACAGCAGTTATGATGGCAAAAAGGTTGATATAGAAAAGGTGAAAAAGAACCTTGAGGTGTGTCTGGGAGAATACGGATATGAGCCCAGATACGTAGGATACAGAGATGTGGCTGGCATGAGCCTTACAGGAGACGCCATGAGAGGGACACCTGGTATGATTGCTAGAACATCTGGTATCCTCGCAAAAGAAGGAATAAGCATATCTATGCAATCCCAGAGTGACGAGAAGGTTGGCCCTACAGTGATAAATTACTATGTGGAATCGGGAGATTTCGAGAGAGCTGTGAGGGCGTTGTGCAGGGAGCTTTTTTAAGCCCTGAAGCCCTTAATAATTAATTTGCAGGTGTTTTCTAAATGAAAATCCTATTGTTACACTCGGACTTCATAGAGTGGGAACCAAAGAAAAAGGCCGTTCCCATGGCTGAAGATGTAGAGAAGAAACCTAAAAAAGTGAACGAGGCTCTTGTTGTTTTTACTGCAGTCGAAAAATCAGATGAGAAAGACCAGGAAAAAGTGGTCCGCAATTCGATTAAAGAGATCCTGGATGTTTTCAGGCAGGTGAAGGCCAAGACAATTGTCCTTTACCCTTATGCCCATCTTTCATCTGATCTTGCCCAGCCAAGCGTCGCGCTCAAAGTCCTTAAGGATATGGAAAGCGACCTTGGAAAGAAAGCGCCTGTTGTGAGGGCTCCGTTCGGATGGTACAAGGCCTTTAATCTGAAGTGCAAGGGCCACCCGCTTTCCGAACTGAGCAAGAGTATCTCTGCAGAGGGAGCAGCGGCCCCGGCAGCGAAGGGAAGGGTTTCCCAGGAACCGGAAAGGGGGTCTTTCCAGCAGGACGAGAAGATAGACCCGCACCAGCTTCTCAGGGAAATCTCAAAATCCAAGCTTGACAGGGAGCTCCTGAAGGAGAATGACCATCGCATTCTTGGCCAGAGGATGGATTTGTTCAGCTTCAGTGACGGGGCTCCTGGAATGGTTTTCTGGCATGACAAGGGCTGGACATTGTACAATGAGCTGATAAGCTTCTGGAGGGAGGAGCACAGGAAAGCCGGATACCAGGAGATTTCCACTCCCGTGGTTCTGGACAAGAAGCTGTGGCAGATTTCAGGCCACTGGGAAAAATACAGGGAGAATATTTTCCTGACAAAATATGAGAACAGGGATTTTGCAGTGAAGCCCATGAACTGCCCTGGGGCATTGCTTGTCTACAAGTCCAGGCCAAAATCATACAGGGATCTTCCTTTGAGGATAGCGGAACTCGGTGTGGTGCACAGGCATGAGCTCTCAGGAGTGCTGACCGGACTGTTCAGGGCGATAAAGTTCACGCAGGATGATGCCCACATATTCTGCACAGAGGACCAGCTTGAGAATGAGATAGTGGGGATCATGGACATGGTTGACAGGTTCTACAGGAAGTTCGGATTTGATTATCATGTGGAACTGTCCACGAGGCCTGAGAAGCGAATCGGGAATGACAAGTTCTGGGACAAAGCTGAGAGAATCCTGGAAGATGTGCTCAAGAAGAAGAAAATCAAGTACAAGATTAACAAGGGGGACGGGGCTTTCTACGGGCCTAAAATAGATTTCCACATAAAGGATTCGCAGGGAAGAACGTGGCAGTGCGCAACCATACAGCTGGATTTTGCAATGCCTGAGAGGTTCGAGATAACCTACACAGGGGAGGATAACAATCCCCATACACCTGTCATGATACACAGGGTTGTCTATGGGGCGATAGAGAGGTTCATAGGAGTGCTGCTCGAGCATCTGAACGGGAATCTCCCGGTCTGGCTTTCTCCTGTGCAGGTGCGCGTGCTCTCATTCACGGAGAGGAACAATCCCGCAGCCAAAAAAGTTCATGAAAAGTTTCTGGAGGCGGGAATAAGGGCAGAACTTGATATAGAGAACAGGACTGTGGAACACAAAGTCAGGGATGCGGAACTCCAGAAAATCCCATATATGATTGTGATAGGGGACAAAGAGGAGAACAGCAAGAGTATAGCCGTGCGCACGCGGGGGGACAAGAAAGTCCAGTTCGGAGTCAGGCTGGACAGCTTCATAAGCAAGGTTTGCGAAGAGATAAGGAAAAGGGGATTTGTCCCTACTGGAAAGGCTTAAGGGAGGTGCTGAAATGTCATTGTGTCCGGATTTCTTGTGCGTGATTGATGTTCTGGTTGTGCTTACCGTAGTCCTGCTGCCGCTTGCCTACATTGCAGACAGGAAGCTGGGGCACAAGGAAAAGCCAGAAGCGAAGGGTTAAAAAGCTTGTTCTCTTTCTAGATTCATGAAAGAACTTCCGAGGGCGAACTGGCCTGCATCATCTGAATTTTTCAAATTCGTCCAGATGTACATAAAGGGAGAACCGTATCTTATATTCGGTTCATTCCCAGAGGAATACCACAAAAGTATAATAAGAAGGACCGCTTTAGCTCTGGAGAAGGAATGTCCTGAAGAACAGATTGGTTCAAAAACTTTCCCATCTCTGAAATCAGGCTGGTATGAGATTCCTGGTATGGGAAAGGCAAGGATATCACCAAAGGAAAGGGAAGCTATTTTTTATATGAAGAAAAAAGACTATGTGGTTTATCTGAATGGCTTTCCATTTATTTTTGAAGCTTACAGCATGGATTATGACCTTGGCACAGACGAGGAGCATTTGGATAAAATAAAGTTGTTTTACCCAGAATGGAACATAAAAAAGGAGTAACCAATTATTTCTAATGAAAGTAGTCTCTGCTCCTGCTGTGGGAAAATTCCAGTGGAGAGCCCTGGAGCTCACTGGAATCTGCATAATAGTTTTCATCCTCTCGCAGATATTCCCGGACTTCTTCTACGGGAATTTTGTGCTCTCCAGAAGCTCCGTGCTGTTCCAGCCATGGACCATAGTCACGCACATATTCATGCACGCGGACTTCACCCACCTTTATTTCAACATGTTCGCGCTCGCGGTTTTCGGCTCGCTCTTTGAGAAGCAGGCCGGCTCCAGGAATCTCCTGATAGTGTTTTTCATGGGTGGGCTGGCTTCTGCAGCAGCTGACCTTGTTTTCTACCAGTCCTCTCTCGGGGCTTCAGGCGCGATATTCGCGGTTCTCGGGTGTTTCGCGATTTTCCGTCCGAGGTCCGTGGTCTGGGTTCTGGGAGTTCCCATGTACGTGCTGGCCGCGTTTTTCATCTGGATAACCCTGGACTTGATAGGATTTTTCTCGCCTGATAACATAGCGCACGGTGCGCATCTCGCAGGAATGGCTTACGGGGCGATTTACGGACTGTGGCTGAGGAAGCTACATCCAGAACAGAAAAAAGAAAGGGAGAAGCCTGCGCTCACGGAAAAAGATTTGGAGGAATGGGAGAAGAGGTACATGGGGAAGTGATTTAAAGAAATTCCCCCTTCTTAAGGATTTGTCTAGATAGGGAAGGAAGGTAATTCAAGTGATGTTTTTTCTCTGTGGGAGATACAACTAACCAATCTTTATGTTCCTCCATCCAGTCTTTAGTGTATCTTTCAAGAAAGTTGTCTCCTTTAAGAGAAGCTGTGTGAAACTCTTTCAGTAAAGCCAGCCTGCAATCGTCTGTGTGAAGCTCCACATATTCGTGAACGGCCTTGTGATCTTGATATTCTGGAATTATGCGATCCAGAACAAAAACAAAATAAGAATCGAGAACGTTATAGTGTCTTAAAGTGTTTTCTATTCTTCTTATAGTTGCAATTTTCCCGAATCCGAACGGTGTGGGTTTTGTTTTCTTGGATTGAAATATCCTCTGAAACCCCTCAGGTATCTCAAATTCATTTATTATAGCATAGTCAAAATTTC
>JAPLVB010000038.1 GCA_026397335.1 Candidatus Aenigmatarchaeota archaeon | reverse complement strand
CTGGATAGAGATAACCAAGGCAATCCTCATATTCGGGGCAGTTTTCCTCATAGGCAGCTACATACAGTGGGACTTCTATACAAAGGTTGTGGTGGGGCTGATAGCTATCCTGACCAGCACAGCTGTGATATCCAGAACCCTGATAGACCTTAACGAACTCAAGAGCTCTGTGGGAGAGGTCCTGCTGTCCACAAACATAATGGGGGACATATTCAGCATAATGATTATAACCATACTTGCGGGCTTCATAGCCACTTCCACCATAAGTGTAGAGCCCATATTCACACTCGTGCTCCTCCTTGTAGGGTTTTTTGTGGTTGTAGGAAGGGTGGGCGGCAGGATGATAAACAAGCTCACCACTATAATACAGAAGAACGGGATAGAGGAGCTCCTGCTGGCCTTCACGCTGGTGCTGGCCTTTGTTTTCGGAATGATAACAGAGGAGCTGAAGCTCGCCACTCTCCTAGGCGTGTTCATGACAGGCATGCTGCTCAGCAAGAGCAGCCAGTATGCTACAGCAGCAAAGAAGGTCAAGGATGTGGGGGAGAGCTTCTTCATACCCATATTCTTCGCGTCCATAGGGCTTGCCATAAACCTTGCAGCTGTCATGCCGCAGATATACTTCATAATCGCGTTCATGGTAGCCCTTATAGGGATAAAGTGGCTCCTGACAACCGTGACCTTCAGGATGTTCAACAATTCCATGGAGGATTCGGTAAAGATAGGCTCAGCCATGATTTCCCTTTCAGAGATAACAGTGGTCATAGCAGCCATGGCCTTCTCCACCACCAACCCCGTGCTGCTGTCCATGCTTGTGGTGGTATTCGTGGGGACGAACATGATTTCCCCGTTCATAACCACCGCAGTCTTCCGCTCGGGGATAGGCTCAGGAACAGGCCGCTACTTCAAGGCTTCAGGAAAGGGAGGCATGTACAACTTCAAGAAGGACTAGAATCTCTATTTAAGATTTATCCCCAATTTCCCATTATGGGCACCCTTGTGAGGCTCAGGAAGAATCTAGGCCGCTACGAGAAAATAAATGAGGACGTTTTCGACCTGGAGGACTTTATAGTAATCCTTACACCCAAAAGCGTGTACAAGGGAAGCGACTTCTACTACCGGGCAGGGCTGTCTGATGAGATGTATATCAGATCGCTCAGGTCAGGCAGGAAATACGCGGAAATAGAGGAGAACGTTTTCGAGTCAAAGGAATTCCCCGGGATGGCAATAATAATAAAGGGGAATCGTGTGCACATTTTCCTGGACGAATGGGAGAGGATTCCGCACAGAAAATTTTTGGAATCTCTTGGCTGATTCTAGATTCCTTCAAATGCATGCCCCACCTGTAACAGCTTACCTTCCTGCAGGTAGTCTCCCATTATGTGCAGGCCCACTGGCATCCCTGAGACCTTGCCGCACGGGATAGAGAGCATGGGTATTCCTGCAAGATTAGGAGCGACTGTGAGAATATCCATCATATAGTTCTCAACAGGAGTGAGTTTTGCTATCTCCGAGAACTTTGGCGCTATGACAGGCATTGTGGGAGCTATAAGCACATCATGGCTCCTGAACGCGTTCCTGAACTCCCTTATTATCAGGGTCCTGACTTGCAGGGCTTTCAGGTAGAATTTCTCTCGGAAGCCGGCCATTCTTGCATACGTTCCAAGAAGGATTCTCCTCTTGGCTTCCTCCCCAAAATAACCACTCCTCACACCCGAGAAATATTCATTAAAGCTCTCCTCCACAGGCCCTTCCGCCCCGTACCTCATGCCGCAGAATTTGGCCAGGTTTGTGGACGCCTCCGCACAGGCTATTATATAGTAAGCCGAAAGGGAATGCCTGGTCATAGGAAGGGAAATCTCTGTGTATTTCATGCCCTCGCTCTCCAGCGCTTTTATCCCCCTCCAAACCTGCTCTGAGACCCTGGAATCCACACCCTCCCCGAAATAGTCCTTCGGGACTCCAATTCTCATCCCTTTCACAGGCTTTTCCAGGTATTTTGCATAGGTTCCCCCTCCCTTTTTCACAGTGGTGAAATCCCTGGGGTCATGCCCTGCTATAACAGATAACATGAGAGCCACATCCTCCACGCCCCTTCCAATTGGGCCTATCTTGTCCAGGGAGTTTGCATAGTCTATAAGACCGTATCTTGAGACCAGTCCATACGTGGGGGTAAGGCCTATAACCCCGCAGAAGCTTGCGGGAGCGGATATGCTCCCTCCCGTGGACTGGCCTATCGCGATATGGGGCATATCCAGGGCTGCAGTTAGCCCTGCAGCCCCTCCTGAGGAGCCTCCGCAGGACCTTGTGGAGTCAATCGGGTTCTTGGGAACATTGAAGGCGGAGTTCACGCAGAAGGTCCCGAACCCGAACTCGTCCTGGCTGGTCTTGCCGATTATGAGACCTCCATCCTTCTTTATCCTGGCCGCCACAGTCGAATCAAAAGGAGGGATATAGCTTTCCAGAATCCTGCTCCCTGCAGTGCACCTCATGCCCTGCACGCATATGTTATCCTTTACAGAGACAGGGAGGCCTTTCAGCTTCCCTTGGCTCTTCTTAAGCCCGTCTTTATGGGGCTTTTCAGCAACAGTCACAAAGAACCCGTACTTCTGGTCTAGCTGTGCCACTCTCGTGAAAAGCTTGCTGTAGAAATCCTGGAGGTTTATGGAGTCCGCCTTCTCAAGGAATTCGGAAACGCTCATGCGGTAATTCATACATGATATTTGCGCACAGATAATAAAAATGCGTGCCAGAAGTCTCCTAAAAGGTTAAAAAGTTTGCATACAATTAAAAACATGAGCGAATTTACAGCATATCTGCCTATTGTTGGCATTCCGGCTGCTGTTTGCATAGGTTTTTTTGCGGACGCAGCTCTGGAATACAATTCTAGAAAGGTCAGATACAGGAACGAATCAGAAGACCCGCAGCTGTCATTTGATTTTGTAAAACCGGGGAAACCAAGATATAGGGATTGCTTTGGCAAGGCATGGAATGATCTTTGCTTAAAGTAATTCTATATGGGCAGGGGACAGCTGTGTCCCCTTCAGGCGTTTTTAAGGTTTTTTGCCAAATATAAACCGTGGGAACATGGTTTACGGGGCGGTTCTGGAGAATGAAAGCGGATTTTTCTGGAAGGGCATAAAAGTATGGTATCCGTTTGAAAATGAAGATCAGTACAGGGATTTTGTAGATAAAAGGCAATACGTGAAAACCGTGAAAGCGCCTGCGACACTCCAGGAATTCCTTGAGATGATAGGCACAAAATCTCTTGATGAGTGCGCTCCATTGAAGCGGAGATTTTAATATGCCTCCCCAATACTTATTATGTCCCTCAAGAAGCCCCCTTCAATGCGCTCCAAGAAGCGCTACCTTATTTTCAGGCTCCATTCAAGCGAGCCTGCGGACTTCCAGGACATGAAGAACGCTGTCTGGAACTCCGTCCTCAACTGGCTGGGGGACAACGAGGCCCCCAATGCGGACATCCATATAATCAAGAACCTCTGGAACGGGAAGGAGCAGACGGGTTTTATACGCTGCGCTCCCAAGTACGTGGATTCCGTGAAGCTCGCCATCGCTTTAATCCACCAGATAGGCGACCAGAAGGTCATCTTCCAGACCGTGCGCGTGTCCGGGACCATAAAAAGCGGGAAGGAGAAGGCTCATATTAAAGAGAACTAACATTCGGGGTCAACTTGGTATTTTGGTATGCTAGCGGCATCTTTTGAAGAGCCTCTGTTTCTTGATATGATAGTATTACCTTCAATACTTATACTTCCCATTTCCGCCTTGCTCATGACGCCTCTCAGATCCTGGCAGCTTCTTGCGAAAATTTTGCCATCAGGCGAAAAATAAAAGGCTCCAGAGTCCTTTTCTATTTCCGGTATGGTACTGCCATAAACCTTGCGGATTTCCGATAAGAATTTCATCAATTCTTCGTCACAATTTCTCTCTGCAGGCCTTTTCGCGGCAAAGGTGTTCGGCCGAATCAAGCCGTAACCGTGTATTATTAGCGGTGTCCCGAATTCGTCCAGGACATAACCTTTGTACTCAGGGCCCAGAACGTCAGGATTGAATTCCCTCACGTAAAATATGAACCACGCTGGATGATTCTTTTCTATGGCATATTGGGAGCCGTAGAATGGGATAAGGACGGGATATTCCTGATGGAAATCTGCTGCGAAGACGCCGTCTACATATTCGCCAGGTTGCGACCGAAAAACGGCATCAAAAAACTTTCTTTCAGTTCTATGAATTTCTCCCATAAACCTAATTGAAAGTAAGTTTTATATTATCGTATTTTCCCCAAATCCCCATTTATCACAGAATCTGTCATGGCCTTTATCTCATCCACATAAGGGACCTGTTCTGGTATAGGGTTCAGAAGGAATACCTTCTTCCCGTTCACGTGGGCGAAGCCTATCTCCAGGAAGGTGTTGGCTCCTATATAGTTCTTTATCTCGTTCTTGTCGAAGTTGCACACAAGGATGGCATCCCCGGACTTTATCAGGTCATGCCACCATTTTATGAAATTATATTTCCTCTTTATCTCGTGATGCTCGCTCCCCATGTCATTCAGCTACCTGGCAGTCCCGTTGGCGAGGCCGAACATGTCCTCATGCATCAATGGCTCATGTCCCAGCTCTTCCAGCTTGTGATAGATTTCAACAAGTCTATCGGCAAATTTCACACTACCACAAATAGCGATTCTCATATTTCCACTGCTAAATCTCAGTCTGAAGGCGCTTGCGCTTTGCGTTCACTTGAAAAGCCTCGCGCTCAGCGTGGACACGTTTATCCTCTGGTTCCTCTCGTCAGTTATCACTTCCGTGTCCGTCTCTATCTCGCACTTCAAGTCCTGCATGAATTTCTTCTTCACCACTTCCACAACGTCTATCACAGTCGAGATGGAGCGTCCTCGCGCTTTCACGAACACCTCGTTATTCCCGTCCGAGAACTGCGTTATCACTGCAAGGACATAGCTCATGGTGGGCTTCTTCCCCACATAAACCACGTTGTCACCCCTTCCCGCTTTCCTCGATTCTCGCCTGAAGGTGGAACCCTCGCTTGAAGGTGCGATTTGCGATTGAAGTTGCTTCGCAACTTCTTCCTTTCGTTCACTTTCTATCTTTCTTCCGCCTTCCTTCGAACGTTCCGGCCTCTCGAACATTTCTTTAGGTTGTTCTGACCTTTCTATCTTTGCTTCCGGCTCTGGTTCTGCTGGTTTCGCTTCCTCACTGCTTGCGTGCTTCTTTTCTGCCATTGAAATCACCCCGATTCTGGAAAGAAGGCGTCCGCAAGAACTTGGTCAAGCGGCCGCCTTCAGACTAGCGTTCGCTGTTGCACTGGCTTTAGTATTGTGCTATTGTAAGGAGGATTTTTAAGCATTCACAATTTGTTACGGCAGGATTCAGGCCGTGCCTATTCCAGGAAGCGCTGCATAGAGTTTTTTGTATCTCAGGGTTATCTCCGGCACATAAATTAGTGTCTCCACCGGCAGATACAGCTTCGCGCAATCATAGGTGGGGTTTTTCTTGCAGTACTTGTCCAGGATTTTTGAAACACGTGTGGGACCCGCATTATATGCAGCCAAAGCAAGCCTCTCATCCCCAAACTCGGCGAGCATATTCCTGAAATAAAGCGAGCCGTATTTGGAATTTATCTCAGGGTTGTAAAGGCTTCCTTCATTTTGAGTCCATCCAATCCCTCCTGCAGTTTTTGGCATTACCTGCATAAGGCCTCTAGCACCTTTCCTGCTTCTTGCGTTCGCTTTCCACCTGCTCTCCTGCTGCACAAGGGCGAAAAGGAGCGGTCTGGATATTCCCCTTAGATCCGCATATCTGGCAACTATTCTCTGGAGATATTCTGTCCCTTTTGGAGGCACAAGCACAGGCTTTGCCTTGGGAAGCACCAGCCCCAGAACCTCACCTGAAAATGAAAGCCCCCCTGCTCCAGCCGGCTGGCTTTGTATCTCCTCCACAACAGTCAAGCCATCTTCCCGCATGTCATTTACCACGCTCTCTATTTCGCTTTCCGGGACCTGGATTTCATCCAATATGTTGTTATCCTCATCAAAGGATCTCACAATATACATTGACTCCTCAGGGCAATTCTCTCCTTCGCATTCGCTTGCCTCTTGGTAGCTGTAGGTGCCAGAATATCCCAAGGCAGAACTTGCTGAGACTTTCTTCTCCGGGCTTACCGTTACCTTAATTACACGTTTCAGAGGCACGTTCTGGTTTATGCTCAAGACAAAAACCATCTTCATGGGAGCGAAAACCACCTTGCTGCCATCATACACAGGAAATTCATTTCCAGTCTCATTCACTATCTCAAACTTCACCTTTATGTCCGCATTATATGTGTTTCCTTCAGGGCCGACTGTTTTCTGCCCAAGATTCGCGTTCAGTACTTGTGCAGTAATCAGATACTGGTCATCCTCCCTCCATGTGACACTCTCTTCACTTCCCCATGTGCTGAGAATTTGCTTCTTTATGTCACTGTTGAAATCCTGAGGATTATAGACGTTCGGGTCTGCTGAAATGCTGTCTATGAAAGTCTGGATGATGTCCCTTTCTGCTGCATAGACGTCCATCCCTTTCTGATAAATCCCGTAGCAGTTCACCTTGTATTCATCATCATTCTGGATTGTGCTCTCCTTCTCCAGCCTTATGTACTCCCCGCTCTCCTGCGTCTTCTCTATTGAGAAGCTCCTGTCAGAGGATGCTGTCACGGACATGCTGGAGCTGTCATAATCTTTTATGATTATGGTATGGGAAGGCATGTCCACCAAATAATCTGACAGGAACTTGTAGGAGGATTTCCTGTAGAGCTCAAGGCTCGCGTTTATGGATTCCTGCAAGTTCCCTATGAACTGGTCCTCATTCGGGTATTTGACCACGGACCAAAGGGCAAGCCCGTTAGAATACATTGTGTCAGTAGCCAGCTTTTCCCACCCGCCTTTCTGCAGGTTGTCATAACAGCCCTGGTACACGGAATACCCCATCGCGGTTTCTGTGTACAGC
>JAPLVB010000042.1 GCA_026397335.1 Candidatus Aenigmatarchaeota archaeon | reverse complement strand
AGGTGAAAGAGGTCCGTCCAAGCTTTCTAGAACTTCAAGATCTTCTTCAAGACTCAATCCATTTCTCTTTATTGTATTGTAAATATGCATTCTAAATAAATCAATATCAGAACCCATTAATCCTTGTACAATCAAACTTCCACCATTTCTCAATTTTTTGTATGTTTCACTAATAAGACCTTCGATATTTGCTGGTGTCCCTCCGATAGGTGTTGCCATAAGCTCGAAAGCAGCATTTATAGCCATAACATGGTCTATCGATTCATCATTTATTTGCTGTGGATAAGGTGGTAAATGCTGAACATATACTTCTATGTTAACTTGAGAAAAAAGGTCCTTTAATAATTGTTTTCCTTCTTCTGTTTGGATATAAAATTCTTTTTTTCTTGGAAGATTTTCCTCACCAAGAATTTTTGATGCTCTATTATATACAAATGCTGGATCTTCATCAATTAAAATTATTCTTCCTCTTTTTCCTACTCTTTCCACTGTAAGAAATAAATCATCAAGAATACTCCCACATGCTATTTGAGCAACAGTCTGCCCCGTTTGAAAATAATTAAAAATATTCTGAAATGCATTAAATCTATCAATATAATTTCCCCTCTCTTTCGTGTACCATTCCTGTTTCTTCCACAGAGCATTCGCAAAATCTATATGAGGCATACTACTAAAGAATAAATACAAATTTTATAAATCTGTCGCTCGCCGACTTTCTCGCTTCGCTCGAACCCTTCTACGCTATCGGTTCGGGGCAACTAACAGCCGCTAAACGGCTCGCCCCGGCTCACCCAAGCCCACGCACAGATAACCGGGTGATAACAAGAAATCTACATACTTACCCGCCAGCGTGGGCTTCGTTTAGCGGCATATGTTAAGTCCAATAATTTTAGGGCCGGGCTAGCCCAGCCCATAAAGCTTTTTTAAACCCTAGGCCAAATCTTATTCATGAGAATGGCCTTGCCCGGGATTGCCGCGCTGTTTTTTGTCATGCTTGTTTCTGGATGCGCCACACAGATTGCATGCAATCCTCCTTACATAGTAAAGGGGAGCGGATGCTGCCTGGATGAAAACAACAACAGAATCTGTGACAATGATGAGGGCCCGGGAACGCCAACAAGTCCTGTAAAAACATACGGCACTTATAAAGTGATAATGTACATCCAGCAGGATTCTCCAGAGCCGGACTCCTGGTATAAGCTGCCGCCTTCGCCTGCAAGGAATTTTGATGGCTACCAGATATATTCTAATCCTGCGAATGGGAGCTATTATGATGGCGGATGGCTGCTTTTATACACGAATTACATGGAAGAGCCAATATCATGCTCCATCAAGGAATATCATGATTCTGCTTTTTATACGCAGGCTGCAGTGAAGCTTACAAGCAAAGGCTACTCAGGTAATATCAGCGGGGTCGCTATCCGTGCCATGTTCAAAAAAGACAGCACGCCTAAAACAGTGAGGTATGATTTAAGCTGCCACGGAGATGAGAGCGGGATAACCTTCCAGGACGCTTATGCGGTCGGGCTCAGGCCTCCATAAATTATTTCTTCCTTTCCACAATCCCTAGGTGCTCGCATGTCTCGAGAATTCCCCACGCGTAAATAGCAGCCTCGAACGCGCGCACCATGTCCTTTTTTTCCAGGAAATGTTTTGTGTCGCTTATGTATGCGTCAAGGTTTTTCAGGACTGAGCGGATTTTCTTGTCTTCAGAAATAGTCTTAAGGGATTTGCGTTCCTTCTCAAGCCTGGAGAGCCACTTCTCTGTTTCTTTTTTCAGGGTTTCTCCAGTTTTGTCCATGATTCCTTCATTAAGTTGGATCTGTGATTTTAAAGATTTCAGACCGAGAAGAAAATCAATTAAATCAGATGGTCTAACTTTATTACCCGGATGCCACCAGACTCAAACTCATCGATTTCATGATATTCCAACATATGGTACGTTATAGGATCGTCTTCATCATACTCCTGCTGAGCACCTAAAAAACTGGAACCTGGGGGAAATGGACCGGTATAAACAGTCGATTTTTCCGCGCTTTTGAGATATTCAACAGCATCCTCTGCGGAATAGGTGAAATCCCTGCTGACCGGGACAAAAAATTCCCTTAAGGAATCCCCATGCCTCAGGTACAGTTCCACCCCGTCTCCGCCGTCAAAGTCCTGCTTTGCTGCGCAGTTATCAAATACGTGGAAGGCGTAAATCTTTCCATCAAGCTTTAATTTCCCGATTTTCTCTAAGCCCCTAATGGCTCTCTGGGCTTCTTTATCAGGTATTGTTAAATAATTGCTTTCCTTAAGGTACTTAAGAATCCCCATAAGATTAGCGACATCTCCCTCGCTAAAACGGAAGGAATATTCTTCCAGCGATTTCTTATCCGTTTTGAACATGCAATTAGAATCATAATAAGTTTTAAAAGAGTTGCCGGGAAGGGTGTCCTCATTTAAAATCTCTTTCTCCACAACTAGTTACTATGTATATTATAAACCTTGATTCTGTGGATGGGGGGACGCAAGGAGTGGGCTCCAAGGCGGCAAGCCTTGGTACTCTTGCGAAGGCCGGTTTCCAGGTCCCTCCCGGGTTTGTGATAAAAACAGAAGCGTTTGAGAAATTCCTTACTGACACGGGAATAAGGCTTCTTCTCCCGAAGATTCTGGAGAACGTGAGCCAGGAGGAGCCCAGGACTGCTGTTCTGGCTTTTAATCAGATAAAAGAGCTGTTTGCAAAGTTCTCCGGAACCGATTTCCTTATCAGGGAGGTGAAAGGCGCTTATAACGAGCTCTCGTTCGGGAAGGATGTGAGCATTGTGGGAGGTATGGCTCTTGACCTGATAAGGGCCGGAAGGGGGGACTGCTTTGTTTCTGTAAGGTCCTCTGTCGCGTGCGAGAAGCCGGTGAGTTTTGCAGGCCACGGGAAAGCATATCTGAACCTTATAGGCTACAGGCAGATTCTTGCGGGAATAAAGGACTGCTGGCTTTCTTTCTTCAGCCCCGAGGCGCTAATTTACAGGAAGATTCAAGGAATAGAGGGTTCGCTGGCTCTGATAGTGCAGAAAATGGTGGATTCTGAGTTATCCGGGAATCTCTTCACGTCCGAGCCTGTTTCCGGAGACAGCAAGATTCTTATAGAGGGATGGTGGGGCCTTGGGGAGACTTTATGCTGCGGCTGCGTTTTGCCGGACCAGTACCTGATTGCGAAGGATGGTGTGCTGGTTTCCAGAAGAACAGGGAAGAAAATCTGGCTCAGGAGGAGAGGCCCGCTTTCTGGAATGACCATCCAGGAGAAAGTTCCCGCGAGCAGGGTTTATATGGACACCCTCTCGGACAGGGATTTCGAGAAATTCGCCTCCATTGCACAGAAGATTGAGTCTCTCCTCGGACAGCAGCATGTGGAGTGGGCTGTGGAGAGGGGAAGGATTGTGATACTCCAGTCAAGGCCCGTGGTTTTTTCCAAGGGACAGAGTCCGCAGCAGGAATTTGGTGAAAAAATATTTTCTGGGTTGGGGGTTTCAGCTGGAATAGGTAAAGGGAAAGTAAAGGTGATTAATGAGATTTCTGGAATACTGAAACCAGAAGAGCCTGCAGTTCTCGTGACGAAGAATCTCGCGATTGAGCTCCTCCCTTTCATGAGATGGTTCTCTGGGATTGTTACAGAACAGGGAGGCTGCGGATCGTGCATGGCCTCTCTTGGAAGGGAGCTGGGGATTCCGATAGTATGCGGGATTGAGAACGCGGGTGTTATTTTGCAGAACGGGAAGGAGATTGTAGTGGACGGGCTAACTGGCGGCATTTATGCAGTCCGGTGAGGCCTCGCAAAGCTTAAATTATTTCCTTCCAATCCTGTGTCATTGAGCAGTCATAATTGGTGATTGCATGAAGAACAAGTATCTTGGTTATGCCTTTGGCGCAGCTCTTGGGATTTCAATTGCTCTTGCCCCAGAACTAGGTGAAGCGTTCTACGTGAGCCAGAAGGAAGCAGAGAAGGCGGGAATAAAAACAAGCGAGATAACAAAAACAAAACTGCCTATGGGGGACAAGGTTTCCTATAAAGGCCATCTTGAGGGCAGCGAGACCTTTGATGATATTGCCAAGCGAGTCCATGAATGGGCAGAGGATTTCTTCGGAACGGACCTTTCATACAGGATAACAAGGAAAGCGCTGGCAGACTTCAATTCTTACAGGAAGATTGAAATGCCTTCACTGAGCGTGCCGTGCAAATATCAGCTCATGGTGAATTATGTGCGGGAGCTCGAGAAGGAGATGATTGAGCAGCGCGGAAAGCCGGGACCCATGGAAAAGGACCTGGAATTCCTGAAGGGGAAGCTCCAGGAGCTGGAGAAGCTCTACGAGCAGGACATAGCCGAACTGAGGGAGAAATACACGGCGCACGAAAAGAGGATAGAGGAGCTGGAAAAGAGTCCTAGGCAGAAGGACTACAGCGGGGAGATAGACGAGCTGTGGAAAGAGAACGAAGAGCTCAGGGAGATGCTGGAGGACATGGAAGGAGGGTATGCGCAGCCGCCGGCCGTGGAGGGCTACGGAAGCTATGGCGGCATCATTTTCGGCCAGCCGGGATGGTTTCCGGGCATTCCATATCCGTATGGAATGCTGAACGGATCCATATATTACTGGAATGGCTTCGACTGGATGTACTGGGGAATTTTAGAGGGTTATGGCCACGGTTTCCGCGGGAGGCGCTGGGATGGGAGGATTTTTGATTATCATGGGCCACGCTCGCTGTTCCGTGACTATTACAGTGGCCATCACGGGTTACCGGACGGGAAGCACTGGGAAAAGGGAGGGAAGGGTTTTGATTCTCATGACCGACACCGCAGGGAAAGCCCGCGTGAATTTGAGCGCCACAGGAGAGAACTGATTGGTGACCGCAGCCAAGGCGGGGAACTCTTGGATAAGCGCGGATTTGAGGGCAAGCGCAGGAATCGTGGAAGGGATCTTGATCACCGCCAAGAGAAACAGCCTTTCCCTGAGGTTTACAGGAGCAATCAGCTTCCAAAAAACAATCCCTCAAATCATCCGAATAGTCAGCCCAACCAGAGTCGCAGGGAACTCTACAGGCAGCAAGCGGTCCCACAGAGCAATTACAATTTACAGCGCAGTCCAGGCCCGCAGAATTTGGGGAATCAGGGAGTCCAAAGGGGTAAAAGCTCAGGATTACAGGCGCCCGGAAGCCACATCCCAGGACGCGGGCGACGCTGAAAGCATGCTTATTTAGGCAATCCGAAAGGTTTTTAAAGCTTTGCATCATATTGTTACTATCTATCAGTGAATAATGTTTTAAAAAGAGGGGATAACTTGAAAGTGATTTTGCCGCTGACGGCATTGCTCGTATTTGCAGTCTTGGCTGGTTTTTCTAATGCTCACTGTTACCCTGAATGCTTTCCAAACAACCCCCCATCGATAGCTGGCCTGCCTGACCAGACAGTCATGGTAGGCCAGTCTACTCCTTTTTGGGACCTTTACACATATGCTTCTGACACAGAGGATTATTATACGGATTTGATGTTCTCAATAGATTACCAGTCCAATCCCTCTGTTATAAACTGCTATATAACCGGGAACAGGTATGTTGGCTGCAATAATGCGCAGTCAGCAGGATATTCTGATATAACTGTAAGGGTTACTGACACCGGAGGATTGATTGATACTGACTCCTTCAGGATAACTGTCCAGAGCCCTCCTCCTGTGAACACCCCGCCCATGATCTCAGGGATTCCTGATTATACGGTAAATGCGGGGCAGAGCATACCTTCCATAGACCTTTTTGGCTATGCTTCGGATGCACAGGACTCTGATAGTGCTTTGGTTTTCTCTATAGATTCGCAGTCTGAGGGGAGCGTGATAAGCTGCAGCATTGCCAGCAACAGGTATGCCCAGTGCGGGACTGCACAGAAGGCAGGCTTTTCCGATATTATTGTAAGGGTAACGGATACTGGAGGATTGAGCGATACGGATAGCTTCAGGATAACTGTCCAGAGCCAGCCTCCTGCCAACACTCCGCCTGTGATCAGCGGGATTCCTGATTTGACAATAAATTTGGGGCAGACTATAAGCCTGGTGGATTTGTTCGCATATGCTTCTGATAGCCAGGACCCGGATACTGCTTTTAGCTTTAGCATAGATTCACAGTCCAATCCGGGTGTTATAAATTGTTATATAACCGGGAACAGGTATGTTGGCTGTGGTGCTGCGCAGAGTACAGGGTTTTCTGACGTAACAGTCAGTGTTACTGATACGGGAGGGCTTTCATCTGCTGATACTTTTAGAATAACTGTCCAGAGCCAGCCTCCATCTGGAGACCATGCGCCTGTGATAAACTCTTTAAGGATAACGCCTTCAAGCCCGGAAGACACGGATACCCTTACCTGCACTGCGCAGGTTTCTGACCAAGATGGTAACCTTCAGAGCGTCCAGTTCAGGTGGCTTGTGGACGGGGCGCTGGACAGGACACGCACAATCCAAGTTTCTGGAAGTTCAAGCACAGTCCAGGACACACTGGACTCAAGCCGTTCAGGCCTCGGGGATGAGGTGAAGTGCGAGGCAGCTGCTTATGATAGCACGGGATTGCAGGATTCTGATTTTGATGCAGTGGTAATACAAAGGCAGGACTGTGGGGTGGATGTGCTGAACCTGGAGGTCATAGACAACAACAAGATAAGGTTCAGGATAAGGAACACGGGAAACAGCCAGCAGAATATAAACTACAAGGTTTATGTGGACGGGGGGATTATAGGAGAGAGCTCAGTAACCCTGAATTTGGATGAGCTGGAGATTATACAGAACAGCTATAGTTTTGGCATAGGGAGTTTCATAGTAAAGGTAAAGGCAACTGCACAGTGCGGCTCCACGGATTCTGAAACAATTGTGCATGAAGTCCTGAATCCTTGCCCGGAGACGAGCTCGTGCCCAGGTCCCCAGCCGGGAAATGAAGACCCTGTGGTGGATTCCGTAAGGATAACCCCTTCAAGCCCGGAAGAGGGGGATGAGCTCACATGCAGGGTGGAACTGTCTGACGACGAAGGGGATTTGGACAGGGTGCAGCTAAAGTGGCTCGTGGAAGGTGACCTCGAGAGGACACGCACAATATATGTGAGCGGGAGCCATGATGATGTGGAGGACACCTTGAGCTCAGGCTGGTTCAACGGGGGGGATGAGGTCAGGTGCGAGGCAAGGGTTTTTGACAGGGACGCGAATGAGGACTCGGACTCGGATGTGGTGACCATAGGAGGAGAGCAGGGCTGCGGGGTGGATGTGTACAACCTTGAGTCCATTGATAATAATGAGATAAGGTTCAGGATAAGGAACACGGGCCAGGACACGGAAAGCATAAATTACAAGGTTTATGTGGAAAGCGAGGTTATAATTGAGCACTCAATATCCCTGGATGAGGATGAATGGGACAGCATAGAAGAGACATTTAGTTTTGATATAGGGGATTCTATCGTGAAGGTAAAGGCCAAGGCAGAATGCGGCTCCACAGATACTGAGTTCCTTTCAATTGATGGGGACCATGGAATCTGCCAGAAGAAATACCTGGATGAGTACAGGTGCAGTGGAAGCTGGTCACAGAGGAAGTACCAGAACAGCGACTGCTCCAGTCTGTGGGTGAATTACGAATCCTGCTCTTCAGGATGCTCAAACGGGTTCTGCACAGGAACAGGTGGGCAGTGCGGGGTTTCAATCCAGAAGTTTGATTACCAGACCAGTATTGTTGCAGGGAATGCTGCTTATGTTACTCTGGAAGCCAGGAACACAGCAGACCGCCAGGAGACAATAACCCTCTCCCTTTGGGTGGATGGCCAGCTGAAGGAGTCATATCCCTCAACTGTAAGCACAGGCTCCACTTCCTTAGGACATTTTACTATTATCCGGCTGCGGGAACGCACCAGATCCTGGCAAAGGCCGAGACCAACTGCGGAACCTCGGACACGAGAACAGCAACTGTGAATGTTCTGCAGTCAGGGCAGCCTTCCCCATACCCGTATCCTTACCCGACACCGCAGCCTGCCCCTTCATTGCCCACAGCCGTGAGCATATACCCTAGCTCGGTTGATACGTGCCTGTGCGATGCCAAGTTCATCACAATAAATATACACAATTCGGTGGAGCAGGTTTTCACCATACAGGTCTCAGGCGTTCCAGGCGAGTGGGTGAGCTACCAGTCCCAGACTATAGTAAAGCAGGGTGACAGGCAGCTTTATGTTTATGCAGGGCCCAAGGAACTGGGAACACACAATATAAAAATCAGGGTAACGGCTGGGACTGAGAGGAAGGACTATGAGCAGGATGTCTCTATTTACACGGCACCCTGCCCGGAGAAGCCCCCGCAAGATGGGGGAATAACAGGCTCCCTGATTGAGGCTGCAAAAAGCCCCATCTTCTGGATAGTTCTGATAATCGTGGTGGGTGTGGTAGTTATATTCATAGGGGCAACAAGGCTCAAGCCGGACGAGGAGTTTTACGAGCCCATGTATCCGTACAGGACATACAGGCCAGTCCGCAGAAAGTGAGAAAGAATGTGACAAGAGTCGCCTTCAGTCGAAGGTGAGAAAGAAGGGATAAACAACTCCCGCACCCCTAAGTGATGAGATACACGGCGATAAGCTTAAAAGCTTATTGCATATGCGTTTAAAAAATTTTGCAGTCATTAAATTACTATAGGTTTAAATATGAAAAGGAATGTTTTTGTATTTGTTTTGGCGATATCCCTTGTTTTTGCTTTTTTGAACAGTACCGTTTATGCAGCAAACTTCGACTTCCAGGTTTCACCATCCATCATTTCAGCCTGTCCCTGCAGCTCCATCACGCCGCAGAACGTGCAGATATCTATAAAGAACCTCTACCAGTATCCTGACACGTACTCATTCGTTATAGACGCACCAGCTGGCATCACACCGCAGGTCCAGCAGAACCTGGTTGTAAACCAGGGCGACACAAGAAACCTTGACCTGTTTCTGATAAATATCGGATGTTCAGTCCTGCCGGGAGATTATAATGTTGTTATAAAGGCGAAATCAGGAACCACCGGAGAGACGCAGACAAAAACCCTTAGTCTTAGCGTCCTTAACTGCTATGAGGTGCAGCTGAACATAGAGAGCAAATACAGGGATATGTGCACAGAGGAGAACACTTCCTCTGTATTTTATCTGGTTTTGCAGAACAGGGGAAAATATTCAGACACATATGACCTTTCTGCCTCTGTTCCCTGGGCATCTTTCTCGGACAACCCGGTAACGATAGATGCAGGGAAGTCCAAGACAGTCGCTTTAGCCCTCACCCCTCCCTCCGGAACGAAAGGCCTTCAGCTTATTAATGTTTATGTTAAGTCGCAGAAATTCTATTCAAACGATATGGACACGATACAGCTGAACATACAGGACTGCTATTCCATGACAGCTGATTTGCAGCCTTCCGAGGTGAGCATATGCCTTGGAGAGGTTGTGAACCAGAAGGTTACGATAGCCAACACCGGAATAAAGGCTGACAATTATTCCGTGATTGTCCCGAACTGGGTGACAGCTGACAAGCCTGTTGTTTCCATAGATGCAAAGAAATCCGCTGATGTGAGTCTCACTCTTAAGCCCGCGCAGAAGGGCAAGACATTCTTTAACGTGACAGTGGTTTCAGCCAAGGATCCTGTCCTCAGGGCTGTCCTTTCCGCATCAGTTGATGCGCAGGAATGCAGGGGGGTTGCAGTTATAGCAACGCCAGCCAGCTCTTACGTATGCCAGGGTGTGGAATCGGAGTTCACAGTGACTGTTAAGAACCTTGGAACCATACAGGACACGTTCAATGTGACAGCCACCTCCGGAGTTCTGGACTTCAATAAGGTTGTCCTGGACCCGAAGGAGACAAAGGAATTCAAGCTCAAGATCCTTAACATCACATCGCCGGGAAATTACAGCGTGAAAGTGAAAGCACAATCAGATGGTATTTCGGATGATGACAGTGTTATTGTAGTAGTGGATAACTGCTACTCAGCAAGCATGGACATATCCCCGCAGAACATCTCAGTGTGCTTCGGTACGCCTGTGAGCTATACGGTTGCTGTCAAGAACACAGGAAAGCTTTCTGACAATTATACCCTGAGGGCGGATAGCCCTGTAACCAACCTGACAAAGCAGTTCACTCTCGGGCCTAACCAGGTAAGGATGGAGTACTTTACCATACAGGTCCCGTCTGAACCCCAGGCAAATGATTACCTGATAAAGGTGACCCTGCAGTCCGAGCACACATCAGCCGGCAGCCAGTCCCTCCTTAGCGTGAAGCCAAAGACTTCATGCTATTCTGTGCAGATTATCCCGAAGGATGAGGCCAAGCTGGTCCAGATATGCAATGCCACAACGCTGCCTGTTGCCATAAAGAACACGGGCGAGAAAAAGGACAAGTACAACCTCTCGATAGACGGTCCGCAGTGGGCTTACATAAGCCCGAACGTAGTAGAGCTGTCAGGCGGCCAGCAGCAGGAAGTCTACCTTTACTTCTCCCCATGCTTCGGGGTGGAGAAGAAGGTGTATGAAATGACAATCAAGGCCAGCTCGCCTTCTGCCCAAGTCGTGAAGAACATAGCAGTGGGCGTTGTAGAGAACATAACAGGCGGCGGAGGAATAACCCCGCCACCGGTTGGGAATGAAACCAACATGATAGGCGGGAACATCACAGGAGGTCTCATTCTGGGACTTGACACGAATCAGTGGAAGCTTCTCGCAATAGTAATCATAACCCTGATTATAATAATAATCCTGGCAATCAGGTTCATAATGCTTGCCAAATGAAGACGCTTGGTTGGCTGCTCTTTTTTTATCTTCAGCCTTTGGGCCTGAATATCCCGCCAGCACACTTGCTCGTATCCATGTCTGCCGGAATATTGTGCCAAAGGCACCTTCCTATCTTGTTCGTGACAGGCGTGAAAAACCTGCACTCAGCGCATTTCGCGTTCATATTATTTAGTTTAGTTGCGCACAAATATATATCATGGAACAGTTGGAAGGAAGTCGTCAACGAAAGAAGGAAGGCGCCAAGAGACGCCTTCACACTCGAAATCGACCTCAATCTCTTGTTATAATCGCGCTTGGCGGGAACAGCCTCCTGAGCGCAAAGAAAAGGTTCAGCTTCCACCAGGAAATGGAGAATGTCCATTCCGCCTGCCTGCAGATAAAAAACATATCCCAACTCGGATACAGGATTGTTTTGACTCACGGTAACGGCCCGCAAGTGGGAGACATTCTCCTCCAGCAGAAGCTTGCAAGAAGGCTTGTTCCTCCAATGCCCCTGGATGTTTGCGGGGCGCAGACACAGGGAGAGCTGGGTTATGTCATTCAGCGCGCACTACGCCCGCTTGTGCACAAGCCCATTATCACGGTTCTCACCCAGACAGTGGTGGACAGGAAAGACCCTGCATTCAGGAATCCCACCAAGTTCATAGGCCCTTTTTTCTCAAGGAAGGAGCCTGGAATGAAGAAAGATTCCAACCGCGGTTACAGGAAAGTTGTCCCTTCCCCGGAACCGCTTGAGATTGTGGAGTCAAAAGAAATCCAGAGACTTGTGCAGGAAGACTTTATTGTGATAGCATGCGGAGGAGGCGGAATCCCTGTCTTCAAAACCGCAAAAGGTTATGAAGGCGCGGAAGCTGTAATAGACAAGGATTTAGCGAGCGAAAGGCTGGCCGCTTCTTTGGGAGCTCACATACTGCTCATTCTCACTGATGTGGAATGCGCTTACCTAGATTATGGGACTCCCAAACAAAAGCCGCTTAGGAAGCTTTCCTTGAAAGAGGCTGAGATGCTTTACAAGCAGGGCCAGTTCCCTCCGGGAAGCATGGGCCCGAAAATCCTGGCTTCCATACGGTTTTTAAAGCATGGAGGCACTCGAGCTGTGATAACTTCTCCGGAGAAGGCTGTTCTGGCCATTAAGGGGAACGCGGGGACGGAGATAACAAAGTGATTGATTATGCCAGAAAAAACCTATGAGAATTTCCCTTTATGGATTCCTACTCTGGCAATTCTCATTTCCCTCTCTGTTTATGCAATAGGAGCATACATCCTTTCCGGATTCGGAATACTTTTTTCAGTCCTGTATCTGCTTTACTGCCTCTGGGTGGAACTCAGGGTTATCCAAATGAGCTGCGTGAACTGCTACTATTACGGGAAGGTCTGCGCTTTTGGTAAAGGAAAACTGTGCTCGCTGTTTTTCAAAAAAGGAGATCCCAAGATGTTCCTTGCGAAAAAAATATCCTGGGTTCAAATCCTTCCGGACTTTCTTGTTTTCATACTACCTCTTGTAGGGGGAATAATACTTCTGGTTATGGGCTTCTCCTGGATTCTTGCAGGCCTGCTCGCCCTCCTTACAGTTATTTTCCTGGGAGGAACAGGCTTCATAAGAGGATCATGCGCATGCAAATTCTGCAAACAGAGGGAGCTTGGATGCCTGGCGGAAAAGCTGTTCAGCAAAAGAAAGTAGGGACGGGGATAACAGGATAATTTCTCATTTAAGTATCAGGAAACCCTTATACAGGCTTTTTTGCCATCCCCCGAGGCTCTGGTAGAAATAGAATTTTTCCGGAAGCGTGTTGTTATAAAGCACGCCTTGCACTTTCTCCAGCTCATCCCTGTCACCGGGGTGAAACCTTTTATCATGAACCCTTTTCTGCATAAGCATGCTCACATAAAGGTCAAACAGTTCCTTTGTTCTCAAGTTCAAATAAGCTTCTTCGCTGTGTTCTCCAAAAATCGGCTTTTCATGCATAAGGATAATAACAAGGGAAAATATTTATTCTTTTCGAATCCTTTCTCACGCAAAAACGTAGAAAGTGCTCTTCCCGCTCCCGCACTTGCGCAGGATTTTCCT
>JAPLVB010000011.1 GCA_026397335.1 Candidatus Aenigmatarchaeota archaeon | reverse complement strand
CGTTTCGTTTCCAATGAAAGCAGAGGCTATTGCTGTGAGGGAATCTATCACAACCTTGTCCGGCCTGAACCCTTCCGGAAGTATCACTGGCTTCACGTCTATGAGCAGTTCGCCCTTCCTTTTTGCAAGGAGCGCGTCTATGGACCTGGCTATGTCAAAGATGCTGAACCTCTTTATGAGCAGGTTTCCTTTCTTCTCCAGTTCGCTCGGATTCCAGCCGAAGTCCTTCATGTGGCGCCTGAGCCTCTCTTCCGACTCCTCAAAGCTCATGTACAGGCACTTCTCTCCCCGTCTAGCTGCATCAGCAAGAATCTGCAGGCACATTATGGTTTTTCCCGAGCCCGTCCCTCCTGCTATCAGAACAGAGTTTCCTTTCGGGATTCCCCTCTCAAAAAGCCCATCAAACCCCTTTATACCGGTTTTTATGTAGTCTTTCGTGTCTTCAGGGGTTTTTTTGGCAGAAGTTTTCAGCTCTGTTTCCACTGCTTTTTTTATTTTATCAATGTCAAAGGGGGTTTTTTTGTCCGCTTTATTCTTGACTTTTTTGGGCTGCGCCAATCTACCACCTTAATATATAATATCGTTCTGCAATATAAAAAACCAAAAAATGACCAAAAGGTTTAAATATTTGAAAGGGACATATAAACCATGGCCGACGTGAGCTCCATAGACATGAAAAAAGATGAGATAATCCTCAGCCTGAAAATCTCGAAAGAGGAGTACGAGTTCCTTAAGCAGGCCACCGCAGATCTTATGGTTGTTCCTGTCAGCCCCAAGTTCATGAACAATCTTCTCACTACGGGAAAACTGGGGAACAGCAACAGGCTCATGCTTCCAAAGAAGATACTGGACAAGCTGGACGTCAAGAAAATGGACAGAAAGGTTCCTGGCAGGATTTTCAGGATGCAAGGGAACGTCTATCTCTTGACGCGGCTCCATGGCAAGAGGAACGGGGTACCTGTTTTCGGGGGTGAAGAGTGATGACAAAAATTGCAACAGGACTTCCCAGGCTTGACAAGCTGCTTGGGGGAGGGTTCCCTGACAAGACAACCATACTTGTTTCAGGAGGGCCTGGAACAGGGAAGACTCTTTTCGGGATGAATTTCATTCTTGAGGGAGCCAGGAAAGGGGAGAAATGTTGCTATGTTAGCCTTAACGAGAGTTCAGAGGAGCTTGTCAGGGCATGCAAAAGCATCGAGAGGCTCAAGGATGTTGAGGAATTCCTGGGGAAGAACCTCGCGATAGAGCACATATACCTGGGGGAGAGCAACATGTCTCTCAAGAGATTCGTGACTCTCCTGAGCGAATATCCCAAGCTTGAGAGGATTGTGATAGATAATGCTAACAAGATGTTCATGTTCTCTGACAATCCAAGGAGCTACAGGATACACTTCTCGGAGATGCTGAAGTATCTAAAGAATATAGGCTGCAGCCTTATTCTCTGCGAGACAGAGAACGAGGGAATAGACAGCGGGAACGGGGAGGCCTTTGAGTGTGACGGTATTGTGCAACTGTCCTTCATGGAGCTGGAGGAGAAACCGATGCGCACCCTGACCGTGCATAAGCTGCGCTACTCCTCATTCGATGCCAAGGTCCCTCACGAGCTTGTGATAGAGCAGACGGGGCTCAAGCTGGGGGAGACTAAAATCATATAGTTCATTTTCGTGATTCAATTTTTTTGTTTATTTCCTTTAGTTCGCTCTCTATGCCATCCAGCGTTTTCGCTATTTTCCTTAGAATGAGCATGTTGGTGGACATGCAACCACACTAATCATACAGAGGCAAATCTTAAATCCTTATTTAGCGGAAAGCGATAGTTTTAAATATGAGGCTCTCGGAATCCATCAGAAGGGACATACTTGAAACCCGGGCTGAAGGCATAATTAACAAATTCAAGATATACAAGAGAAGAAATGTCCTGCTTTTTGAGGAAATACTTGCAAACTATATAAAGGCATGCGAAGATTCTGGCTACAAAGAGGATATGAATGGTATAGCAAAGACCTGGTCATTCCTTTACACGAAAAACTTCCTGCCGGAATTTATGTTTAAAATGCCGAAAACTGTTCTTCTCAACAGGATACTGAAGAAAGTCTGGATAAACCTCGGGCTCCTTGACGATTTCAAGGCTTCTATAAAGGATAACACTATAACTTTTTTCTCACATAATGAGTCTATAACCCGATGCATAGGTAAAAACGAATTCTGCAATGGTCTTTGGGAAGGCGTTATAAGCGGTCTTTATGGCCGTTATGCAGAATCTTTATCATCACAGTGTTCTTTCCCGGATTGCATTTACACCTATTCTTTAAAGGATATCCCATTTAACATAGAATCAAAAAGCAAAAACCATTACGTCAATTTAAACAAGACTTTTGCAGGAAAGGGGGAACTGCAGAAGTATCTTAAAATGAAGATAATCGTTCTAAAAGGAAACCACATGTATTTCAGAAAAAAGTCTGTTGTGATAGGAGAAAATACAATATTCCACATTTTTGGGAGCAAGAACATACTTATGGGCAAGGTTCCTGATATTTCTCACTTGTGCTTTAGCGCTATCATAGATTCCGAATCAACAGTAAATGAGAAGATATTTTTGCTAAAGAACATCCTTGAGGTATTCGGATGGGGGAAGGTAAAAATAATTTACGGGGGAAATAGAATAGAGATTGAGATAAGCAATCCTCCCTTTGGCATACAGAAAGAAGAGGATAATTGGACATTTTTTGCCAACATGATACTAGGATATATTTTCCTTATTAACAGAAAGGCTAGCATTTCTGAAATTAATTTCGGGAAGAATCTGAAGATTTTATATTCCATCCGGGACGTTTTTAAGAAATAGCGTTGTTTCATCTGATCTCTGCTTTGCCATCAGTTTTATTTTGTGAAAGCCTTTTATCATCTGTTCCAGTTTTATACTGTAAGGGACTTTTTTAGCCTCTTTCATGCATACGTCCAAGCTGTAGTCAATCATACTGAAAATTTTATCGAACGTCTGTCCGTTCCGCATCAAGAAAATGGGAAGCGTCACATTGCCTTTGTGGTTTTTTACATCATCATTAAGGTCCAAGAGGTCATCTATCAGTTGCAGAACAATCCCTAGGCGCTCTCCTATATTTTCGGTGGTCTCTATGAATTCTTGCCCTTCAGCCAGAATCATTCCTAATCTTAACCCATACTTTATCGGGCATGATGTTTTTTTGGTGGCATGAAGGTAACTTGTGATATCAAAACCCCCTTTCTGGAAACTGATTATGTTGGCAGCATCGGCACACTGATATTCGGTTGTGGCAGAGACGGCCTTGCTTGTTTCTGACATTATTATCTTGCTTTCCTTACGCAAATTCCGAAAAATAAGTGAATATGCAAAATTCTGTATGAGTTCCGATACAGATATATTGGATATCATCTTTAGATGGTTGTCCGCATATTCGTCCGCTATGTCATCATCTATAGAGATGGCGAGGCCTATCAGACCGAATCCTGTTACCATTTCCTTTATCTTGACCGGCATAAAGGTCCCTTTTATTGAATAGTACCCATATTCAGCTGACATATAGGGAAGAAGAAATCCTGTTCTGCTGACACACTCGGAGAAAACATTTTTTAGATAGATATGCCGCGCCGCGAGTTCTGCTATATGCCCGTTATAGTGTTCAATTATCATATTCATGTCACTTCCAAAAATGTGCTTCATTAGCCGGGACGTCGACCTTTTTGTTATATCCATTTAATCACCATTAAGAAAACAGGCACAGTGACGAAGGAAAGCAGTATGCACGCCCTTGTGACTTTCATATTGTTGTTTATGAGGAAAACAGATAACATGACCAGAAAGGGGACCATCGAAAACAGTGTTGTATATCTTACTGATATCAGTAAAACCAGAGACCATACCACCACATGAAGTATGAGTTTGGCTCTCTCCACACCGATAGTTACAGGAAGCGTTTTCAGGCCGGCCGACCTGTCGCCTTTGTGTCCCCTGATATCCCCAAGAAGGTTCAGAATTATGCCGGCGAGAAAAGGCACTGCGAGATATTCAACCATTTCATACGTAAAGATGCCTGCAGTAACCTCTCCCATAAGGAAAACAATTGAAAAAACCAGGCCTGTGTAAATGTTCTTAAAGAAATAGAATGTTTTCATCCTAAAGGCTGAATAAAGCATTCCGCACGCAAGCGAAACGAAATAGGCCAGAAAGGAAAAAAGAGAGAGAAAGAGCGAGAACATGAAAGAAAGGCAAATGCATGCCGCGGTTATGTAATGGCCGCTCCTTCCTGCAGCAAAGTGGTTAATCCTTTCATTATTCACCAGATACTCTTTCTTGTCTTTCAGGTGGTTATAGGAGTATATGGCGCAGCTTGAAAAAAAGGCGGCTGCCATCACAAAAAATGCTGCCAGACTAATGTTATTGAAAAGCAGATAACCCGAAAGCGCAATACCGGATACAAACAGGCCGGTTTCTGCCCTAACAAAGGCGCGAACCTCCTTTATAGCGAATAAAATTCCGTTTGGTTTATTATCTGACATATATATTTAAATAAATTTTTAATATAAATAGTTTAACCATTTAAGGTTTATATTTAAACAAATATATAATTTATTAAAGTTGATTGTGTGAATGACAAAATTGCGGACCTTATAAATGAGAACAAGTTCATAGTCTTCCTGATAAACGAGGTTGGATATCCTGACCGCATACGCAGGATAGTGAGTGCAGCGGAGAAGCACCACAAAAGAGTATGCTACGTCTGCCTGAGCACGACCTATGAGGATGTTCTCGCATGGATGAGGCCGGCCAACATTACTATTGACAAGTTCTTCTTCATAGATACCCTGAGCAGCCATTACGAGGAGAAGCTGCCATGCGAAAACTGTTTTTTCGTTTCCTCACCCTCATCCCTTGACGAGATAAGGGAAAGCCTTTCCTCTGCGATAAAGGAAAAGGGCTGCGAGATGGTGATATTTGACGCAATATCCAGCCTGCTTGAGTACAGCGACCTCTTCTCGATACTGAAGTTCACGCACAGCCTCATGACTGAAAACAAGTGTGCCGAAACAAGGAAGATGTATCTCGTTGTCAGGGAGGATGTTATTCCCGAGAATGAGAGCAGGAGGCTGGTCACGGATTTGGAGATGTTCGCGGACAAGGTTGTTGATATACGGAACGGACAGACCGATAGGAATATATTAACTGAACGGTAATTTATTAAAGGTGGATGATTTGGACAAAAAGCTCTTGGCTCTGGTTCTGACAACAGCAACCGTTGTAATCGGGCTTATTCTGGAGCCTTCTGGAGGATCGCCTTCCTTGACGAGATACGTTATTTCCGATGTTGGAGAATTTCTCATCATACTTGTAGCCGCTCTAATAGGCTTCCAATGGGCGAAGTCCTTCTCCTTCAGGAGCGGACTGGGCAAAGCGCTCTTCTTTATTTCGCTTGGTCTGCTTGCCTGGGGTGCAGGAATCCTAGCATATTTTTACTACAATATTATTATGCAGATAGAGGTTCCGTATCCCTCCCTAGCCGATATAGGGTTTCTTGGAATAATACCCTTAGCCGCATACGGCCTTTTCTGGCTGCTCAAAAGCATAAAAATCACCTTTGACAAGAAAACCATCCTGAAGGTGACAGCCCTTCCTTTGGTTTCCTTCCTTTTCACATACTGGCTGTTCATACAGACAAAGCTTGCGGAAGACGTTTCGCTTATTGAGAAAATCCTAAATGTTGCTTATCCTATGGGTGATGTGGTGTTTTTGTCTCTCGGTTTTGTGATACTGAGCCTCATAAGGGGAGGGAATCTGTTCAAACCAATTGCAATAATATGTGCTGGGTTTATAATAGAGGCTATAGCGGATTTTTCCTTTTCATGGACAACTGCAACCGGAACCTATTACACAGGAAGCTTTCCCGACGTCCTGTTTGCCTTGGCTTTCTTTACAATAGGGCTTGGAATGTATTACACCAAACATATGGCTGAAATTCCTGCCGTTCCCAAGAAAAGGGATTCAAAATAAAAACATCATTTTGCGGTGTACTTCTCCTAAAGCAGTGAAAGCTTCTTCTTGGCGAACTCCATTAATGTCTTTATCACTTGGCGAGTTTTTTCACCCTTGAGATCAGGTCCTTGTTGTCAAAGGGCTTGGTTATGTAGTCAGCCACGTTCAGGTTTTTCAGCGAGCTCTTTCCGACCTCGGAGAACCGGGCAACTGTAAGGAACGCTATCTTAAGGCCTTTGGTTTTGGGGTTGGACCTTATCTTCTCCGTGGTTTCGCGTCCGCTCATTCCCGGCATCATCATGTCCATCAGGATGAGGTCCGGCTTCTCGCTCTTCAGCTTTTCAAGGCATTCGGAACCGCTGTAAGCGGTTACCACGTCAAAGCCCTCCTGCCCGAGTATCGCCCTGACAAGCTCGATGAGGCTCTGCTCGTCATCCACTACCATTATCTTTTTCTTGGGCATTTGCACCATCCACTGGCTTATCTAATATTATGTGAAATTTCTTTAAATACGGAAAATGATGCTGAAAAATCGAATATGGAGACTGCTCTTTTTCTGGTTTTTGGGGCGTGCTCTGTTTGCATATCCGTGTCACTTGTATATTTTTTGTAGAGCGGCTCAAACTTCCTCTTTGCTGCATTATCGCCTATGAACTTGCCTAGGAAGAACACACATTCGTCCAGGAAGTCTTTCGGATAGTTTTCCGGCTTGTCAAACCTGTCCACTTGCTTCGCCACCTCCGGGCCGAAAAGCTCATTGAGTACCCTTTTTGCCTCTTCTTTCAGGGTCATTCAACCCCCCTCTTTTTTTTCACCGGGATTTCTATTTCCTTGACGGACTGCCTGTAGTAGAAGAACCCGTAAGCGAGCAGCAGATAATCAATATCCCAGAGAAGGTCTATCCAGTTCCCTGTCTCGTACGCTGTGCTCAAATAGGAATAGCCAATATCGGCAAGGGAGGTCAGGATTATTGCCATTGTTATAATAATCCATGGCTTGGCGAATTTTCCTCCCAGGAAAGAGACTATTATTATGGAGCAGCCAAGCATTATAGCCAGGTCTCCTGCCACATAGCCTATTACAACGGATTTTTCAAGCAAATCCGTCTCGGAGTTTTGCACGGTGGGTATTATGCCATACCAGCTTACTAGAATTAAAACAGCCATCAAAAGAAGCACGGCTAAGAATTTTCTGTCTTTTGTGAGCGGGATTCTTGTAATTTTCCATTCATAATACAGGCCTGCGATAAAAAGCGGATAGCCTGCATACCACATAAGATCGGCAAATGAGGCAATAGGGGCTTCTATCCCAAGGGCAATTTCATAAACCGCCCATGCGGATTCCCCCAAGAACCAGAAGAAAATCCCGAGAGAAAGGAAAAGGAGCGCTTTTCCCTGCAGGCTTCTGAAACCATGGAGCTTGTATGCATACAGACCGAAAAGGAAAGAGGCAAATGCCAGAACTACCACAAGCAAGTCCGCTATTATGAAGAAATTCTCGCCAAGCGGCCTCCATATGAATAAAAATATGTCGGCTATTATCAAAATTCCCACAACCGCCAGTCCTGCATGGGTTTTTTCCATATAAACTCCTTTATAATTTATTGGCTTGGCCCCTATTTATTTTAGGTTTAAACGGGAGCGTGAAATGGAAGGTCGAGCCCCTGCCGGCCTCGCTCTCCATCCATATCTTTCCCCCCATGCCCTGCACAATCTCCTTGCACAGGGCAAGCCCCAGGCCGCTTCCTTTTGTTTCCCTCGTATAGGAGGAATCTATCTGGTAAAATCTGTGGAAAAGCTTGGGAATCTCCTCCTTCGGGATGCCTATTCCGGTGTCCTTCACGCTGAATTTCAGCTCTCCATGCTCTTTAGCTACTTTCAGCTCTATACTGCCCTTGGGAGTGTACTTGACAGCATTTATAACCAGGTTTATTAGTACCTGCCTGAGCCTTTCCGGATCAGTTGTTATCTGCTTGGGGACGCCGGGGGATATTGAGTATCGCAGTTTCAGCCCCTTTTTGCCCGCAATCTCCTTAATCTCATTGCTGACATCATCAACAAGCTTTGCCAAATCAGCTGCCTCGAAGTTGAACTTGAATGTCCCCAGGTCCATTCTCGAGAGGTCAAGTATCTCCGTGACGAGTTTCGCGAGCCTGTCGGTCTCCTCCATCATTATCCTCAGGTATTTCTGCATTGACTCCCGGTCAATCTTCTTTCCCTGCAGCAGCTGGGCGAAGCCGTGTATCGCAGTAAGGGGCGTCTTGAACTCATGCGCGGTAATTGATATGAACTCATCCTTCTTCACGTCCGTCTTCTTCAGCTCATCCACAGCTTTCTTGAGCTCTTTCTGCACCTTCATTAGCTGCCTGTTTGCCTCCTCCGAGTCTTCCATCATGTTCAGGATCGCGGTCCTGTTGTCTCCAAGCTCTCTTAACTTGGTGTCAAGCTCTCCTGTCCTGTCCGACACGACCTTCTCCAGCTCTTCGCTGTGCTTCTTGATTTCATTCCTTGACCTCTCAAGGTCTGCGGCCATTTGGTTGAAGCTCTTTGCCAGCATTCCTATCTCATCTTTGCTTTTTATATCAACCTTAACATCCAAGTTTCCTTTTCCTAGTTCATTACTGGCATTTGTTAATCTGATTATCGGATTGGATAGCGTTTTTGTTAACAGAAATCCAATCACAGCGGCAATAATAGATAAAATAGAGAATATCAATAAAGATGTGCTTAGGGACTGATTTCCTAAAGTTTTAATTTTCTCGGTTGTTTCGTTTTTAGACAACTGGATTTTTTCAATGATATCTGACATGGGTTTTGAAAATTCATCTATGTAGGTGGTTGCCCATAAAGTTAGCCCGCGCTTCCCATCCGCTGTTGTAGCATTAATTGGCTCGATAAATGCATATTTCTTCCTGGTTGAATTGTCAAGTTCTTTCCAGTCATAGTAACCTGAACTCTGCTTGCCGCCAGCCGAAGGTTCAATAACTTTCCAGAACGAAGGTAAGCTATCTTTAAGTTTAGTCAGATCCTTACCTTCCTGGCCAGGAAATTTATGAAGTATTATAACGAACTGATTAGCATCAACAATAGCGGTATATCCTGTCTCTCCAACAGGCTGAACTGATATTTCCCTGAATCTTTCATCATTCTTCAAATCCTGCAAGGTCATATTAGGGTGATATCTAATGTATATTTCTACTTGTTTTGCTACATCTATCGCCTTTTGCTTTATAATTTCCTTTCCTAGGTCTTCAAGTGCATCTATCGTATAATTGGTTATCACAACGTCCATTCTGTTTTGTTCAGAATTCATAGAAGAACTCACATCTTCAATAGTAAGAATTGAAAGATATTGTATAATGACTAAAGGTATGAGTGACATTATCAAAATAACAGATAATATTTTTATTCCTATTTTCATTTTCTCATTTCCCCTTTCTATCGGCGCTTACTTTCCAGCTCCCTGATCCTCTTCTTCAGCTCTATCATCCTGAGCTCCCTGCCCACCGCAAGCCTGTTGAATTTTTGCAGCTCTTCGACCTTTGCCTGCAGCTCCTTTGTCCTCTCGTCCACATTCTTCTCAAGCTCCTGCTGGTGATGCTCCAGCTTTGCCCTGGATTTCTTCAGGTCATCCATCATCTGCCTGAAAGCGCTTGCCAGGTCCCCTATCTCATTCCTTGACTTGACTTCTATCTGCGTGTCCAGTGCGCCCTGGCCTATTTTTATTGCGGCATCCCTCAGGCCTATTATCGGCCTTGTGATTCTTCTTGAGAGATAGATGCCTGCCACGACGGCCAGGAAAATGCCCAGAAGCATAATCAATGCTGACATTACAACCCCCTGGGCTACAGCCTGGTATGCCTCCTCGACCGGCAATTCAACCACAACCGCCCAGTCGGGCATGCCAAGAGGTGCATAGTTGGCTATTACTGAATTGCCCTGGATGCCCTTTGATGTCCCGGATTCGCCCGTGATAATCAATCCCTTGCTGCTGACAAAATCGTTTACCTTTTCCAGGTGGATTAGATTTTCTCCCCTTAAAACGCGGCTGATGTCGCCAAAAGCTATCAGATCGCCCTGCCTGTCAACCACATAGGCCACGCCTTTATCGCCAATCTTTATCCTGCCCACTAGGTCCCACATGAATTTCAGGTTCACTTCGGCAACCAGGGTCCCCTTTAAATCCCCAAAGATGTCCTTGACTGGAACGGTCATTATCATCATGGGCTCGCTTGTGATATTGTCTATGTATACCGAACTGACGTATTTTTCACCGTCTTGTATCTGGGCGAACAAATTGCTGTCCAGCCTGCTGTCTATTCTGGAAGCAGATTGCGACAGGCGCGAAACTTCCGCTAGTTTCCGGTTTTGCGCATCCAGCAGAACAAGCTGGCGGAACGACGGTTCGCGGCCAAGCAGCTTGTCCAAGACGTTTTTCTGCTGTTCCTGGTTCTCAATAGCCATGCTGCTAATGCTGGCCGTTGACTCCATCATGCTGAATTTATCCTGGACAAAGCTCTTTACCGTGTTGGCTGCGTCCTGGGCAATGAGCTGCTGCTGGCTGACAATGACCTGCTGCTGGGTCTGGAAATTGAAATACAGCTCCAGGCCGCTGGCAATCAGCAGGACTACCGTGCTCAGCGCCAGGAAAGCGAGAGCTAAGGTAACCGTGAGGCTGCGGAAATTCCTTCCCTTTTTCGCTTCATTCTGCGTGGGCATTTTATCCTGATTTCATGAGGCTATCGTATTATCTCGTCCGCCCTGGCCAGCAGGCCCTCGCTCACGTTCAGGCCGAATGCCTGAGCTGCTTTGTAATTAATCTGGAAATAGCTGTCTGCTGAGACAACTGGTATGGTGCCAGCTGGGGTCCCTCTGAGAACTTTGTCGACCAGAGGTGCGGTCTGCCTGCCAACCGCAATGTCATTGACGTTTACGCCAAAGATGGATTTATAATCCCCCGCTGCCATCAGGGCTCCGCCAATCGGCAGCTTATGCTCATACGCAAACTTGCCAAGCGCTCCGAAGGCGTCAGGCGTCACGGCCAGAGGTTCGACTATTATCAGGATGGCATCGAAGCCCGCATCGGCCGATTTGTTTCGCGGATCAAGGTAGGCTTGAAGTTCTGTTGCGTTGCTGGCGGGAAGCTCTACCAGCGTTATACCTGCTGCTTCAGCAGCTGGGCGCAGCGCCTCTAACTGGGGGTCAACGATGGGGTAACCGCGCTGATAGGGAACCAAGAATCGTTTGGCCTGCGGCACCATCTCGTGCATGATCTCAAAACGCTTGAGCACGATGTCCGGGCCGGGATAGCGCACGCCGGTTATGTTTCCGCCTGGTTCACGTATGCTGTCTACGAGGCCCATCCCTTCTATGAGGGCAAAGGTGAAAACCACGGGGGTGCCTGTTCCTTCTGTGGCTTTTTTTGCCTCCATGGACGCCTCTGTGGGAAACACGACAATCACGTCGACTTTGTCATCCACGAATTTGTTGAGTGCGCTCCTGTATGCAACCATGTCAAAGTCCATTTTCTGCACGTCATAGACTATGTTCTTTCCCTCTGTGTAGCCTAGCTCGGTCATCTTGGCCTTTAAGCCGTCCGTTATGTCGGCAACAAAACTCAGGCCTGACAGGACCCCGACATGATAAACCTTCTCATTCTGTGTGGTGGTGCAGCCTCCAAGAAAAATGACTGCAACCAGCAAGGATGCAAGAACTGCTTGCAATCCGAATCCCGTTCTTTTATTTCTAATCATTTCCTATCACCTCTCTAACGGATTATCTCATCTGCCCTGTTCAGCAGGCCCTCGCTGACGTTCAGTCCCAGTTCTTGAATCACTTTATAATTTATTCGTAGTCTTGACTCGGGTGTGACAACCGGGATTGTGCCGGCCGGGGTGCCTTTGAGGATTTTGTCGGCTATGGATGCAGCGAGCTTGCCGACGTCAACATTGTCAGGCGCCGTCATAAAAATCGATCCGCTACTATTATTCGATATTGGACAACCACCAATCGGCAATTTGTGTTCAGCTGCAAACTTACCGAGGACCGCAAGGGTATCGGGCATCGTCATAAGAGGTTCAACTATACATAATATGGCATCGGAGCTAATATCAGACGATTTCACGCGCGTCTGCAAATTAGTCTCAAGTTCTGTTGCATTGTCGGCTGGGACCTCTATCATTGTTACTCCCGCTGATGCCGCTACTGGTTGCAATGCCCCTAACTGGCTGGCTACGATGGGATAACCCCGCTGATATGGTATCCACATCTGCTTGGCATGCGGCGCTAGCTCGTGCAAGATTTCAAAACGCCGTAACGCAAGGTCCGAGGTTGAGAAGCGCACGCCCGTGATGTTCCCTCCCGGCTCGCGCACGCTATTGACCAGGCCTGTATTTTCTATAACGGCATTGGCAAAAACCACGGGGATGCCTATCCCTTGGGTGGCTGCTTTAGCCTCTAGAGCGACCTCAGTGGGAAACGCGAGAATCAAGTCCACCTTATTGGCTACGAATTTATTGAGGACTTGCCGGTACGCGGCCGGGTCAACGTTCGTTTCCTGCACGTCATAGACTATGTTCTTTCCCTCTGTGTAGCCTAGCTCGGTCATCTTGGCCTTTAAGCCGTCCGTTATGTCGGCAACAAAACTCAGGCCGGACAGGACCCCGACATGATAAACCTTCTCATTCTGTGTGGTGGTGCAGCCTCCAAGAAAAATGACTGCAACCAGCAAGGATGCAAGAACTGCCTGCAATCCAAATCCCATTCTTTTATCTCTAACCATTCTTATCACCTCTCTAACGAATTATTTCATCCGCACGGGCCAGCAGGCCTTCGCTCACTGTCAGATTCAGCTCTTTAGCCAGTTTGTAATTGATCAGCAACTTTGCCTCGGGTGTGACGACTGGGATGGTGCCGGCCGGTGTGCCTTTGAGGATTTTGTCGGTGAGAGGGGCAGCCAGCTTACCCATATCATCAAGCACAATCTCATAACTAAAAACAATACTCCCTCTGATTGTGTAACTTCCAACTCCTCCAATGGGTATCTTGTGTTCGGTTGCAAACTTAGTCATTGCTTCAAGAGCAGGAGGCGAGACAGAAAGAGGTTCACCCATCATTAGTATGGCGTCCATGCCAATATCAGCTGATTTGTTTCGCGCCTGCAAATCAGTCTCAATCTCTTCCACGGTTGCAACAGGATTCTCCACTAATGTTACATTCATTAGAGGAGCTGCCTTACGCAATACATCAAGCGCTGGCGGGACAGGAGGGGCATTTGGGTTATAAGTTATATAAACTCGTTTGGCCTGAGGCGCCAACTCATGTAAAATCTCCAAGCGCTTGACAAAAATGTCTGGACCAGGCTCCCGCACGCCAGTTATGTTCCCGCCAGGCTGGCGCACACTATCTACAAGATTATTATCTTCTATTGTAGCGAAGGAAAAAACCACAGGAATTCCTGTTCCCTGGGTAGCCGCCTTGGCTGCTACAGCCGGCTCAGTGGGGAACGTGAAAATCAAGTCAACCTTATCGTCTACAAATTTCTTGAGAATTTGCTGCTCTTTATCAGGCTCAAAGTTTGTCTTCTGTATATCATAAACAATATTTTTACCCTCTATATAGCCTAACTCTGTCATTTTGGCCTTAAAGCTATCGGCTATGCCGGACAAAGCGTCCAGGCCAGACAGGATGCCCACATGGTAAACCTTCCCTGTTTGCGTTGTGCAACCGCTCAGGAACAGAACCGCAATCAATAAAGTTGCGAGCAGCATTTTCTGCATGAAACCAATCCTGCATTTTAACATGCCATCCCTCCTTTATTTTCCTGCCTTTTCCAGCTCCCCAATCCTCTTCTTCAGTTCAATCATCTTGAGCTCCCTTCCCACTGCAAGCTTGTTGAACCTCTCCAGCTCTTCGACTTTTGACTTGAGCTCCTCCTCGGCTTTCTTCTGCTCTGTTATGTCTCTTACGGTCGCCTGCAGGAATGTCTGGTCCTTAATCTTCATTCTGGTGAGCAGGACTGTCGCGGGAAAGTCTTCGCCGCTTAGCTTCTTGTGGGTCCATTCGAAGAAGTTGGAGTCCTCTTTCATGGCCTTCTCAATCATCTTCTTGGATTTGTCTGAAGAGGGAATCCCGTCAGGCTGACATTCCGGCGAAACGTCCCAGAGCCCCTTGGTGATGAATTCCTTCTCGCTCCTTGCGCCGAACAGCTTTACTGTAGCCGGGTTTCCTGAAGTGAAAAGCCAGCTCGGAGGTGCAAGCGTCATGATCGCATCCCAGGAGGATTCATACAGTATCCTGTGCCGTTCCTCGCTTTCTTTAAGCTCCTCTTCCACGCCCTTCCTCTCTGTTATGTCCTGGAGTGTTTCGATTGCCCCTGTTATCTGGCCTTTGCTGTTTTTCAGGGGTGCTGCAGTGAACAAAAGCCATCTGCCGCTTTTGCCAAGCTTCGGTAAGAATCTCTCTGCCTCGTATGCCCCTTGAAGGACTTGGGATTTCCTGGACGTGCCTTCATAAAGCTTATTTATCTCGCTTTCCTTTGCGCCATCAACTATCAGGTCTGCCAGCAGCGACCTCTTCTCCTTGTAAAATGCCGACCATTGGACGTCCTTCCCTATCATCCTTTCTGCCGGGATTCCTGTCAGGTTTTTGCATGCGCTGTTCCAGTAAATAACTTTATGGTTCTTGTCTATCACGAAGGTTGCAACAGAGCTTCCCTGTATTATCTGGGAAAGCTTCTGCTCGCTCTGCTTTACAGCCTCATCCGCCTTCATGCGCTCAGTGATGTCGCTGAATATGCCGTGAAGGTATTTTTTCCCGCCCAGTTCGATGAAGTTGGCCTTTATTGCAACGTCCTTCAGTTTGCCGCTTTTGGTTATGACCTTGGCTTCCAGGGTCTGGCCTTCGGCTTCTTTCATGTGCTTTTTGAAGGTGTTGGTGAATTCTCCCCTGGTTTTTTCCGGGGGGTGAAGTATGCTCTGGTGCTGGCCTATAATCTCTGATTTGTCCCTCTCGACCAGCCTTGTTGCCGCCCGGTTGCAGTTTACCAGTATCCCCGTCTTTGCATCTGCTATGAAAATGGCGTCAATTGCCTCTTCGAACTGCAGCCTGTACATTTCCTCCCTTTCCCTGAGCGCTTCCTCCGCCTTCATGCGCTCGGTTATGTCGCTGCAGTTCACCTGTATGCCTACCATTTTGCCCTTCTCGTAAACCGGAATCGATGACGGTGCAACGCCCAGTGTCCGGATTTCCCCTGATTTTGTCCTGGCTTCAACATCCATTTCGGCCTGGTGCTTCCCCATGAACTCCTGTGCAAGCGCGTACATTGCCTTCTTGATTGATCTTTTAGTCAGGAAACTCACGATGGACTTGCCTATTATCTCCTCGCTGGAATATCCGAAGGTTTTCAGTGCCTTGTTATTGGCAAAGACGATATTGCCTGTTTTGCTGATTATAAGAACGATTTCGTCTATGTTGTCCATTAGGAACCTGTGCTTTTGCTCGCTTTTTCGTAACTCATCCTCCATCTGTTTGCGCTCGGTTATGTCCCTGAAAAATCCCACTAGGCATTCCCGGCCGCCGATTTTTACAATCTTGGAATTGATATCGCAGTAAACCACTCCTTTGCCTTTTCTCAGCACGGGTATGCCTTTTGCAGTGATTATTTTTTTCTGCAGCAGTTTCGTGAACTCGCTGATTACGTGAGGCAAGTCTTTTTTGGGATGTATGCTGTTCACGTTTAATTTGAGCAGTTCCTCCTGGGAGTAGCCTGTTATTTCGCATATCCTGGAATTCGCGAGAATGAATTTCCTTGTTTTGCCATCAGCTACAAGTATCCCATCATTCGTTCCCTCAAAGATTGCCCTGAACTTGTCCTCGCTTTGCAGAGATAATCCATTCCTTTGCACCGCCGCATCTTCGTTCTTTTTGCCCGTTATCTCACCACCCTGTCAGCGAACATGGATATGTCCTTGATCAACCCCGTGCCTTTCCCGCCTTCCAGGCACACAAGAACGCCTGACACTTTCTTGCCTCTTAGAGAGGATATGAGGGAGTGCGTGAACTTCACCACGGTGGAGGGGTCTTCGTAAACGAGGAGCGTGGAGAGGGAGTCGAAAACCATGGCCTCTATTTTTCCAAGTTCCAGGACCTTCCCTATTGTTATGCTCATTTCCGTGAGGGCCTTCGGGGAGGAGACATTAACCACCTGGCCTGCCTTTTCATCCGCGTGGTTTTCAGTGCAGTCTATGAAAAAGAACTTTTTTGTGTCGATTCCTTGTTTTTTTAGTGATTCTGAAATGACTGAGTAGGGCTTGTTGAGGGAAACGTAGCATATCCTGCTGAAGGCAGAAGAGGTGGAAAGCATTATATTCTCCATTTTTCTGGCGTAGTCTTTCTCGGAAAACAAAAAAATAGTTATTCCTTTTAAGGATGTGTTGCTCCCGTTGGTTTTCATTTGGATACTCCCGGATTTCATGCCACCATGCCACCCTGACCTGCATTATTGTCTATATTAATTTTGGTTTTGGTTGCATAAGAACAAGAATAATGTATAAACATGGATATTGGCAGTCATTCCTTGTACTTCTCTTTGAGGCCGGGTTCCTTATGGAGGGGCCTCGTAGGGTTCTTCCATCCGGCGCTTTCAATACCGCATCCTGTTTCCTCGTTGTTTTTCTAGTTCCTTCCTTATGGCCGTGATTTCCTTCAATATCCTCTTCAGAAGCAGGGTTTTGGTGTCCATAATTTTAATTGGAATATCTGTTAATAAACTTTACTTTTTGTAAGTATTATACCATATTGGTTCAAAAACGCATAAGGAACTAATTATTCAAACTTAAAAATGGCCAAAGGAGAAAAGGGGATCATAAGGCTTCTTGGGAAAAAATATACGTACGAGATGCTTATGAGCCTTGAAAAGAGTCCCAAGCGCTTCAAGGCCTTGTCAGACGCCTGCACCGTGGAAAAGATGAGAGTGCAAAGGCTCAGGGAGCTGGAATCTTTGGAGCTCATAAAAGTAAGGGCTAAAAGGCTGGGAGGAAGGTCAGTCTCGATTTACTCTATTTCTGAAAAAGGCAGAAAGGTCGTGAGGCTGGCCGAAGGCATAAAAAGGCTTGAGCCCGAGAAATCAGAATAAGCCTGCTTCTTTCATGCTTGCATACCGATTGCTGCCGATTACTATGTGGTCAAGCACCGCTATCCCTATAAGCTTCCCCGCCTTCGCAAGACTTTTTGTGGCCTCTATGTCCCTCCTGCTGGGCTCCGGGTCGCCTGACGGGTGGTTATGAACCAGTATTATGGCTGAGGCCCCTTCTGAAATGGCAGTTCTGAACACGTTGCAGGCGTCAATGGAGTTTGTGTTCAGTCCTCCGATGGAAACCGTATCCTCATTTAGAGGGTGGAGTTTGGAATCCACGTAGAGGCATTTCAGAACCTCCTTTTTGAGCCCCTTCATTCCAGGCATGAAAATTTTTGCAACATCAGCAGCGGTTTCTATTGTCTTTTTTCTTTTTACCGTGTGCGCCACTGTTCTTTTCCCCAGCTCGACAGCGGCAATCAGCTGGCAGGCCTTGGCGTTGTTTATGCCGAATGTTCCCTTGAGCTCTGTCACTGTGACTTGTGATAAATCTTCTAGGCTGTGTTTTGACAACACCCTTCGTGCGATATCAATTACTGTTTCCTTTTTGTTGCCTGTCCCCAGTATAGCCGCTATAAGCTCCTGATTGCTGAGGGCATCGGGGCCCAATCTCATGATACGTTCCCTTGGGCGCTCCTCTTCCGGAAGCTCTTTGAGTTTTACATGCGTTCGGGATTTTTGCATGCTCATGATAATATTTTATCCGTTGTTATATAAGGTGGGGATAGGGCTTTCTTAAAGCATAACTCTTTGAGGAGCCGGATTCTCAAAAATAATTGTGTATCCTGTCACTTCATCCTGAGCGCTCTGGCTATCCTTTCCATCCTTCTGAGCCTGATGGGCTTGTATTCCTCGCCTAACATGACAGCCGCGAGTTTTTTAATCTCCCTGCTTGCCGGGGAATTCGGGTTCAGGTCAACCACTGGGATTTTGGACGCAAGGCTTCTCAGGATGTGCTTGTCCCTGGGGATTATGGAGATAATAGGAATCTCAACCAGCTTCTCTATGTCCTGCGGAGTGAGCTCGTGGCGGCCCTCGCCGGACATGTTCAGAACAATCCCTAAGGACTTGGCTCCTACCTCATTCGCGATTTGGTGCGCTTTTATGACATCAATTACATGCGGGACAAAAGGTGTTGTCACAAAGAGAAGCTCATCGCTTGCTCTCAGGGTTGCCATGCCCTCCTTACCAAGTCCCGGAGCAGAATCTAACAAAACGAAGTCGGCCTTTCCGAAAAGGTCCTTTATTCTGTATTTGAGCTCTCCTATATCCACGCCCTTGAGCTCGTCCAGAGAGAGGGAGGCGGGAATTATCTTGAGCCCGGGAATTGTGTAATCATATATCGCATCGTCCATGGAGGCTTCTCCCCTCAATACCTGATTCAAGGAGATAGGATGATAATACATTCCAAGGTAAAGGCCGAGGTGGGAGGTGGTGATGTTGCAGTCAACTATTATCACGCGCTTCTTGTACTGGGATGCAAGTATTGCCCCAAGGTTGGCGACTATTGTGGTTTTTCCAACCCCTCCTTTCCCAGAAACTATGCCTATTATTCGGGTCATTTAGCCACCCAGAATATTAGAAGGAAGGTATCACATCATTAATGGATTGATGGTTAATGATGTTAGCAAGCCTTCTATTGGATAATCTATATGTTATAATTCTCCTGCAACAATAAAAACGTACCTCCAGGATACTGTATGCTCAATTTCAGGGGAAGGTATATAAAAAATGACTGGGTCAAATTTATTAGGAATTTGCTTAAAACCAGCTTATTCCAGATTTCCAGAACTCCCATAAAAATGATTCGGTCAAATTTTGAGGGCTTTAAGGCCAGATTTTCAAAAGTCCTTACCTGACGGCTTTATACAATGTCACAGGCTGTCTTTCCAAGAATCACCAGTTGAACGGGCACATAAGCGCATTCATTTCAGCCTCATCCCCTATTATCAGGGGCACTTCCTTGCTGAGCTGGGTATTGAGATGCCGCATATAGTTCATGATATCCCGGTCTGTGAAGACTGAGAAAGTCGTCAGGAGAATGCGCAGGACTATCTCCGCCTTGTACTTCTTGCAGAATATGGTGATATTATTGAAAAGCACATAAATGAATACGTCAGTGAATATGTGCTGGCCCGAATTCCCGAGTATGTTCTTGTTATTCCTGTAGAGAATCCTTATGTTATTTATGTCAAACAAGGTATGCGCGTTCTTCTCTATGAAAGCCTGGATCTGGGGCCATTTTGTACTTATAATTGTGTATGGGATCCAGTAGTCCACATGCCCCAAAGGTTGGTATTTTTCTTTAACAAAATCTGGAATCCAACCAAACTTGGCCTTGAGCTTTTTTCCCTGTTTTTCAAGAAACCCTTCTCTAATCATAGCTGCGTATAAAGGCTTGCCAATTCCAGTCTCTTCATGATAAAGGTAGTTTGTCTTTATGTTCCAGTCATTCTGGATGGAAAAAAGCGATACACCTTGTGGCCTTCCTGCGGCACTCAGCCAAATCATCCAGAAATTCTTATAGTCAGTCAGTTTCGTCATGCGTCTCACTTTCTAGCTTCAGTTATATGGCCATACTATAATTTTTCCCGAAAGGGGTCATAGTCGTGGCGACCCCCCTCGATTTCGTTCTGGCACATTATTTTGGCGCGGTTTTTTTCAGGCCATTTTTTTAATACTTCTATACTATTATAGTTGTACAAATTCATTAATAAACATGGATTTCAATATTTTATTATGCTAGAACTTGCTCTCCTCATAGTTCTGGTAGGCTCTGTATGTTTCCTGACGTATGAGTTCTTTAAAATAAACCAGGTTTACCAGGAACGCATGCATTACTACAGGTTTCTTCCTTCACTAAGCATGCCGGAAATGACTAAAGAATTGAATAAAGGTACAACAGATTCTGAATCCAAATTGAGAATGAGCGATATGGACTACAAAATGAAGGAGATACAGGCAAGTATAGAGAGGCAGGAGGCTGTTATAGAGAAGCTCATAAAGGGGCTGGGTGACTGATTATGGCTGAAGGCCAGCTAGTTGACAAGGAACTTGAAGAAAGCAGGAAAAAAATCGTGCAGTTGGAGAAAGAGAAGGCAGAACTTGCTGACAAGAGCAAGGGCTTGGCTGAAATAATAGAGAGCCTATCTGACCAGAAGCCTGATTCAGGGGTAGAGAGTGCCCTGAAGGATATGGGGGAAAAATTCGATGCAAAAATAAGAAAGCTTGAGGAGTCAGTATCTTCGGGTAAGGACAAAGACGAGGTCAAGAAACAGGTAGCCATCCTGATGAAGGAAAAGTTTGACCCCAAGCTTGGGGAGATATCTGACAAGCTCAAGGAGCTTGAAAGGATAAAGGATTTGGGTGATAAGATAGCCCAGATTAACGAGAGATTGAGCAGCCCCCTATACCAGCCAAAACAGCCTGGAGCGGTTTCCCAGGGGCTGGCTTCTTTTGGGGAGCAGGTTGATTTTGAGAGCGAGCTTAATGACGTTCGCAAAACTATTGATTCCATTAATATGGCGCTCAGCAACATGAGCAAGAAAGTCGAATACAGGCTTACTTCTGCAGAGGACAAGCTCAAGGAGCTGGAGAAGCTGAAAGCGCTTGAGTTACAGTTCAGGGAAATAAATGACAAGCTGGGTGCTGAAAACATACAGAAGCTCAAGAAGATAGTTTTCTCCGCAGACGAGCTTATGGAGGAACTGATTCCGGAGACAGTTAGCAGGAAGATGAGGAAGAGGATAGATCCCATAATTAACAGCCTGAAGGCCAACAGGGAATCAACAAACGAGCTTGAAAAGAGAATCTCGCTCATGGACGGGGAAGTGAGGGAGCTCAAGAAATTCCGGGAAACGATAAACGAGCTCAGGCTCGAGAAGGACAAGCTTTACAAGAAGTTTGCGGAAGAGGAGGCGAAGTTCCTTGGGGGGCTTGCAATCATCAAGATGAACATTCACAAGCGCATGGACAAGATGATGGAGAAGTACCAGAACCAGCTTGCAAAAATGCAGGAGTTCGCCTCTCCGAGGATGATAGAGACCAGCGTAAAGGATGTTGTTAATGAGCTGTTTGAGAACAGGATGCAGGAGATAGAGAAGCGCCTTATGCTTAATGATGAGAAGGCAAGGGCTTTGGTTGAGAAGGACAGGGAGATTCTTGGAATGATAGAGGACATGGAGGCTCCCGAGAACCTGAGGAAATGGATTGCGGACAGGACCAGGGATATAGAAAGAAAGGTTTATTATGATGTGCAGGCTGTCAAAAAGGACTCAGGCAAAAACACGGATACGATTGCCAGCCTGAAGGAAAGGCAGAAAACATTCGAGTCATCCATAAACGATATTTCAAGGAAGATGAGCGACCAGTTTTCCACAATAAACAAGGTGATTGACCTCAAAGACGTGTTTGCCAAGAGGTCTGAGAATCTGGCTGCTGCAACCAAGAGCCTGGATGCCAAGATGGCCGCGGAGAGGGAGCGCACCATAGTCCTTGAGCAGAACCTGAGGGATGCGGAATCGAGGTTTGACAAGCTTTCAGACAATCTCGAAGCCGTCCAGAAGATTATTTCTGACATAAGACCCCTGAGAGACAAGCTTACAGAAACGGAGATTTCCATGAAAGCCGTTGGCAAGAAACTTGCGGATAAGGAGAATCTTGCCGTTATGGTGAAAAAAATGGAGAGTGATATTGCTGCCATTAATGAGAGGCAGTCCATGCTTGAAGCTCAAAACGCGGCTGACAAGGCCCGGCTTGAATCCGTCCTGAACCAGACTGTTACCGAGAGGAAGCATGTGGAAGAGAGGATAAAGAGGGAGAGGGTGAAGGTAAGCGAGCTTCTTAGGGAGCTGAAGTCATGAAAGAGATTGATGAGCTGAGCACCGGGATAGAAAAGCTCAAGAAGAATTCTGACAGCCAGAAGCGATTGATAGAACAACTGCAGAAGGATCGCGCATTTCTAATCGAGAGGACAAGGTTCCTTGGCCAGAAGCTCGGGGAAGCCTATGTCATTTATGAGGAAGCCGGAAAGCGCATCCTGGATTTTGTGGACAAGGAGACAGCTCCCATAAAAAACCAGATCGCGGAGCTGAAGGCCGAAACCAGGAAGATATCCGCCATTGAGCAGGAGCTCAAAATCCATACTTCCTATCTCTCAAAAATCCGCTCAGGAGATGAGTCGCTTAAGAACCGGCTTCTCGAGGCTGAGAAGGTTATAAAAAAGCTCAGTGAACTGACCAGCCTCTCAAAAAGCCATATAGAGAGGTTGAGGGAGAAGGAAGCCAAAGAGGACGAAGCGCTGGAATCCAGGCTGACTGAGACAAAAGGTCATTTTGAAACACAGCTGAAAACAGCACAGGACAGGCTTTCCCTGAAGATATCAGAAGCCTCAGAGGAGGTTCTCCAAGACGCGACAGACTCGGTAAATGTGCTGGCTGCATCACATGAGGAGCTGAAGAGGAATCTTTCCCGGACCTCGCTTTTTGTCAGGCAGCTCAAGGTTAACACCGTTTCTCTCAAGAAGCAGCTTGAGAATGCAGGATTCTCCAGGGCTGAAATCGAGAAGAGAGTCTCAGGCCACCAGGCCTCAATAAAGGAGCTGGATTCCGCTGTATCCAAAATCGCAAAGAGGCTGGACAGCATAAATCTTGAGGATGAGAAGCTTGAGAAGAGGCTGGCTGAGCTGAGGAAGAGTGCTGATGAGAGCATAAGCTCAAAGACAGGGCAGCTGAAAGCGCATTTTGATTTGAACCAGAAAAGGCAGGCTGAACTGTTCGAAACGCGGATGAAAGCTGTTTATGAGGATTTTGCGGCCAGGGTAGCCAAGATAAATGAGAGGCTTGCCAGCGAAAGAAAGGAAATGGGAAGTATAGAATCCCTGATAAGCAGGAAGATAGCTGAATCCCAAAAAACCGTTTCCCTGCGTGAAAGCAGGCTTGAGAAGGAGATTGCTGGTGTCAGGAAGCATGCAGCAGAGGCAATAGATTATAAAGTGGGACAGCTCAAATCGCACATTGAGATAAGCGACCAGAAGCAGGTTGAGCTTATTGAAAGAAGGCTTAAGGCGATTGCTGAATTTGACAGAAAGATTTCTGAAATCAGGAAAAGCGCTGAGGAGAGCATAAGCTCAAAGGCAGGGCAGCTGAAAGCGCATGCTGATTTGAACCAGAAAAGGCATGCTGAACTTCTCGAGGCCAGGCTCAAAGCGGTTTATGAGGAGTTTGCAGGCAGGATAGCCAAGATTAATGAAAGTCTTGCTGGCGAGAGGCGGGATATAGCGGATGTAGAATCCCTGATAAATGAGAGAATCAAGGAATCGCAGGAGAATTTTGATTCAAAACTTTCAGAATCTTATGATCATATTGAAAACAGAATCTCGCATGTCAGCTCGCACGTGGCTTCCGAGAAAAAGGCTGTTGCTGAAATGAAGATTGTCTTGGAGAGGGGAATAAGGGAGGAGCAGAAAGCCCTCTCATCCAAGATAACCGGCCTTTCTGAAAAATCATGGCAAAGGATTTCCGGGCTTTCCGGGGATGTATCTGCAGAGAAGAAGAACCTGGCAGAGCAGAGGGCAAAGTTTTCAGAGAATATAAGAAACACCGTCCAGGCAATAGCCAGGCTGAACGAGTTCACCAAGTCCCTTGACAGCAGGATTAAGAAACACGAGTATTCTGCTTCAGAGAAAATAGAGAAAAACGAGGAGGAAGTATCAGATGCCCTGAAAAGGATTGATTCCCTCGCAACAGGCCTTGAGAAATCGGGCTCCTTCTCCAAGGATTTAAATGTTAAGTTAGGAAGAATGGAATCCCAGATTTATTCAGAGAGAAAGGCCTTATTGGAGAAAGTAAAGTCCATGGAAAGCAGCCTCAGGACATCTTCTTTGGTAACATCCGCCCTTAACAAGCAGCTTAATGCGCTCAGCTCCTCGAAAGTTTCTGCTGATAAAAGGATCTCCGGGGCGGAAACCCGGATGAAACAGCTGCAGGCTATTGACTCCGCCATCGGCTCAAAAGTCGAAAAGCACCATATTGATTTTCAGAATCTTATAAAGGAGCAGGCTAAAAATGCGGAATTCAGGACTGAGATTGAGAAAAGGGTTTCCAGCCAGCAGGAATATGTGAAGGGTATGGAATCTGCGTTAACAAGGGTTGTGAAGATGATAGAGAACGTAAACGTTGAGGATAAAAGGCTCGAGAAGAGGCTCTCTGAGGATAAAGAGGAGATGATGAGAAAGCTGCTTGAAGAACAGCAGTCCGACAAGGCGGAGATTTCAAAACTGCGGGAGGAAATAGCAGACCTCAAGAAAGACATAAAGGAATGGCAGGAGGAGCAGATAAAGCTTTACGAGCTTCTCAAAGAAGAGGATTGAACTGTTGGAAGGAAGGTGGCTACATGCCACCTTCAAACGAACACTTGGAAGGAAGTCGGCTAGAGCCGACTTCAATCGGAAGGTTCGGGTGCAAACATGCCTGAAGTTTACAAAAAAATCGAGAAGCGGATTGTGAGTCTTAAGGGGAAGGAAGAGCTTTGGAAAGGCAGATACAGGGAAATCGCCCAGCAGGTAAAGGAGCTTGTGGATTCCAACTCCAAGCAGCTAAAGCAGATGGATAACTTAATAAAAAACTTTAATGGAAGGATTCAGAAGATTGAAACAGAGGCGAGAAAATCCAGCGAAAGAAGCGAAGAGGTGCTCAGGCTGATGGATAAGAGGATAACAGAAATCTCGGAATTCGCTAAAAGCATGCCTGAAAAACTTGAAGAAAATGATGAAGAAATAAAAAAACTGAAAGCTGACGTGGTTTCCCAGGTAAACACCATGATAGCCAAGCACGAAAAGACCTTCGATTCTATCCTTGAAAAAATCAACCTTGCAATCAGGAAAATGGAAAATGAGTTGCAAAAGGAAGAGTCTCTTTACGAAAAGATGGAGACAGCAAAGAGGTTCATGGAGAACTACAGTCCTCCTGATCCCCCTAAGCTAGATCCTCCCAAACGAGCTAATGGATTTGATTTTCCAGCCTTCCAGCCAAAATCTCCTGCACCCCAGCAATCCATTCCTCCAGCTCCGGCTCCCGAAAGGTTTGAAAGGAGTCTCCCGGAAACTTTTATTTACGAGCCTGGAGCCCCCATTGCTTCACCAACAAGTATTTTCAGGAGGTCTACAAGAAAAGCTCCTGATATGGATGACCTTGATGATGACATGGATGTGGATGATCTGATTTCAGGGAACATGAAGGGGTTCAAGGATTCCGTGAATTCCATGAACATGAATGTGGCTGGCATAACTGAAAAGCTGGCTTCCATAGAAGATAAAGTGGCGAAAATGCAGACTGTAAAAAATCCCAGCCTAGAAAGGCTTGATGATAAGATACGCATGTACAGTGAGTCTGTGACGGGCATGCACAGCCGGATGGAAACTGTGGAAAAGGCGCTGCGCGACGGCATGACGCCCATGATGGAATCCCTAAAGCTCCTCACAGAAACTGTAAAGACCCTGAAAGAGGATTCCAAACCTGCTGTCAGGAAGCCCACACCTCCCAAGAAACCAAAGAAGGAACTGGTTTGATATGGCTGAAGTTAGTGTGATGGACATTCTCCTGCTGGTTCTGTCAGTACTATTTCTGGGCATAGGTTTTGCCATGCGCAGGCTGAGAAACAAGATGGAAGTTGACATGAGAAAAAACATCATGCCCTACATGAGCATGAGGCATATGTTCAAGCACAAAGTCGGGGAACATAAAATCAAGAAGAAAAAATAGAGCTTTATTTTTTGTTTCTCTGAATTTCCTCCAGAATCTCCTTGGCCCTGTCCACCCTTATTTTCTTCTCTTCTACAATTTTCGCGGCCACTATTTCTATATCTTTACTCTGAGCGCCTGCCATAACTGCAATGTTCCTTGCATGCAACCTCATATGCCCTTTTTGGATTCCCTCTGTTGCAAGCGCACGGAGAGCTGCAAAATTCTGCGCCAGACCCACGGAAGCTATAACCTCTGACAGCTCCTTTGCTGACTTAACTCCAAGTATTTTCACAGCCACTTTTGCGACTGGATGTGTTTTCGTGACACCTCCCACAAGCCCTATTGCTGCCGGAATCTCAATCTCTCCCACTAGGTCTCCGTTTTTGTCCTTGTAATATTTTGTAAGCGGTCCGTATCTACCCCGAATGGAAGCGTATGCATGCGCCCCGGCCTCCACAGCCCTCCAGTCATTGCCTGTGGCTATCACAACCGCGTCAACTCCGTTCATTATTCCCTTGTTGTGTGTGGTGGCCCTGTACGGGTCGGAAAAAGCGAAGGCCCATGCCTCGATTATGCCGTTAACTATGTCCTCTCCCTTCAGCTGGCCTTTGAAAGCCTGCTCAAGCACATCTTTCCTCCAAACCGCCTTAGCTCTAGCAAGCCTTTTGTCAGCAAGATTTGATATTATGCGCAATCTGGCCTTTCCTCCGGAAATGTCCTCAAACATAGGAGCCAATGTTTCTGCAAGCGTGTTGACTGCGTTCGCGCCCATGGCATCCCTGCAGTCCACGAGAAGGTGGATTATAACCATCTTTCCCGCCGGAGTGGCTATAACTCTCGCTTCTATGTCCTTCAGTCCCCCGCCAAACTTCACAAGTACGCACGGGTCAATCTGGTTCGCATAATCAATTATCTCCTTCTTCTTGGTAATTATGTCCCTAGCTGCCTTCTCCGGGTTCCTGACAGTGACAAGCTGAACCTGGCCAATCATTATAGGGTCTGTGCTTGTGGCTGTGAACCCTCCGGCAGGCCTTGCAAGCTTTGCGGCATAGGAGGCTGCCGCCACGACTGAAGGCTCCTCTATAACCATGGGAATGAGATAATCCTTCCCGTTAATCAGGAAATTTGTGGCTATCCCGAACGGGAGCTCAGTCGTGCCTATCACGTTCTCTATCATCATGTCTGCTGTCTTTCCGTCCAGCGCTCCCGTCCTCTCCAAGAGCTTTGCTTCCTCGTTTGTAAGGTCCGCAAACTTCTTTACGAGTTCTAGTCTCTTCTTTGGGCTAAGCTCGTGAAAACCGGATATATCGCTTCTCTTTTCCATGGGAATAATATAGAACAGAGGGTTTTAAATATAGGCGGGGGAAGATATAGGCAGTCCGACAGCCAATCTTTTTGCCTGGGTTTTTATCCGCGTATCCACATAGCAATAATCACAAACTCCAGGAGTGTAAGAATTTAGCCTGTCAACGGTTTCCACGATTTTTTCAGGTAAAGGTACTCCGCACAAATATCCTATTTCCATTTCCTTCTGGCTTTCCGGATGGATTAGGCGCACTTTTCCATCACCCACGCAGTGCTGATTTTTAAAGCCTTTTTCACTAAGCACTTTGTCATATTTCTCCATCCATCTCATTACTTTCTTGGGGTTCCTAATTTCTTCCTTTGGGAGAATTGAAGCAATTTCTATCCAAAAAACATCTTCGGGTAGTTCAATCTGATAATTTCCAGAAAAAACCATCCAAGGTATAAGGATGTTTCTCATTTACATTATATTTTGGTTAAGCTTAAATATAAACCCATCTGCCAACTATTTCCCATATGCTCGATTATGGAAAACTTTCTCAGGAAATCAAGAAGAGAAAAGCCAAAAGTGTTCTGCTCCAGCTTCCGGAAGGTCTGAAGATGCAGGCCCTGGAGATAGCCCGGACTCTGGAAAAATCAGGGGCAGAGATTCTCCTCTCGATTGAGACATGCTACGGTGCTTGTGATATCCTGGACAGGGAAGCCAAATCGCTCGGCTGCGACCTTATTATCCATGTGGGCCACTCGGAAATGATAAAGACCCAAGTGCCTGTAATTTATGAGGAATATAGGATGGACTATGACCCGGTTCCCTTGCTGGAGAAAAATCTCCGCTCGCTTGAGAATTACGGAAAAATCTGCCTTCTCACGACCCTGCAGTTCATCTCCTCTCTGGAGCCTGCCAAAAAATTCCTTGAATCGAAAGGAAAGAAGGTTCTCATAGGAAAGCCTAAAGTGGCAAAATATCCGGGACAGATTCTGGGCTGCGATTACTCAACGGCTAAGGCTTGCGAAAAGGAGGCAGACTGCTTCCTTTTCCTGGGCTCAGGAAAATTCCATCCGCTCGGGGTTGCAATTAATGTGGAGAATCCTGTACTTTTCCTGGATTTCGAGACTGGGAAACTGGAAAATCTCGAGAAGGAAAAATTCAGGCTCATGAAAATCCGCGCCGCGCAATTGGAGAAAGCAAAGGAAGCGAAGAATTTTGGGATACTGGTTTCCACAAAGCCTGGACAGGGCTCTCTCGCTCTCGCGGAAAAAGCCAAGAAAGAATTGGAGAGCAAGGGAAAGAACGCATGGATTCTTGTCGCGGGAGAATTCACGCCTGAGAAAATTCTCGGCCTCAAGCTGGAATGCCTTGTGGACTGTGCGTGCCCCAGGCTTGCGGAGGATATTTCTTTGTTCAAGAAGCCTATTATCAGGCCTGAGTATATTGATAGTTTATGAAAAAAGTCTCTTTCCAGAACGGCAGGGGGCAGAAGCTTGCGGGTATCTTGCACGAAGCCGATTCCGACAAAGTAGTGATACTTTTACATGGTTTTGGTGGAGATAAAGACGAGCAAGGAATTTTTGTCAGAACAGCTGAAAATCTCAATAAAAACGGATTTTCAGCCTTGAGATTCGATTTTGCAGGTTCGGGAGAGAGTGAGGGTGAATTCTCAGAAATGTCATTCTCAAGCGGGATAGAAGACCTTAACTCTGCAATTGAATTCGTAAAAAATAAAGGCTATAAGAAAATCGGTCTGGTGGGACAAAGTTTTGGAGGAGCGGTCTCTATACTAGGTTATTCAAAAAGCATTCAAACCATGGTTCTATGGAATCCAGTTTCCAAAGTGATTAGTTTTGAAAATTATCTATCCTCTCATAATAGAAACTGGAAGGGAGATTTAAAGACAAAGGGATTTTGTGTAATTTACAAGTACAAAAGGAATAAATTTTTAACAATAGGTAAAAAATTGCTGGATGAAGTTGAAAAGTTAGATATTTTATCGGAAGCCAGAAAAATATCCTGCCCTGTATTAGTAATCCATGGTGATAAGGATAGTGTACTTCCGTGGAAGAATTCTCTGGAACTTTTGAAGGTTTTGAAAGAGCCGAAAAAACTGGAGATAGTAAAGGTGCCGAGCATGGCTTCCATGACCCTGACTCGGAAAAAATCGCTATTAGATCTCACCGTGAATTGGTTCAAGAAATACCTGTAATTACTGCACAGGCCTTGCCTGTTTCTGCTGCTGCCTTAAGGGAGCCTGCGAAGCCTGAATAATCTCGTCAGGCGTAGCCTTGAGCATTGCCTTGATTTCTGTCAAGTCAAGGTCAACCTCCCTGGCTAGGCGGCTCCTGTCAAGCCTTGTGATTTTCTGCTCTTCCAGTGTCCTGAGCTTCTGCTCTGTCATGTCCAGCTTCTCCATAGCTGTTTTTTTCACAAGGCCTTTCTTCTTGAGGGTCTTCTCGCGCAGCCTGTCCCATCTCTTCCTGAGCTTCCTTATCTTCCTCGGCCAGCCGAAAATGAATCCAAGCATTATTCACCTTGAAACTTGTTTAACAGATAGAATACGTCCTTCGGACGTAGCGTAAGAATCTTGGTTAACCATGTTGTAACAGAGCTCGCATGCCTTGATGTTCCCTTCTATCGCTTCAGGGTGGCTTCCTGCCATCTCCTCCCTCACAGCCTGCTTGAGTTTTTCAAGCGAAAGTATTCCTGTAACCTTGAGAAAAGCACCAAGCACCGCAACATTTGGTATTGGTCTCCCTATTGTGTCAAGCGCCACCTTTGTCGCGTCCACAAAAATTGCATTTGGAAATTTGGAAATTGGTTTCTCGGAATTGACTATAATCTTTCCCCCTTCTTTCAATCCTTTCAGGCATGTCTCATTATCCAGAGTGTGATCAAGCACAATTACAGAATCAGGATTGAATATATACCCGCGCGTGAGTATGCTCTCGCTCGAGAGCCTGCAGAAAGAAGCTATAGGTGCTCCCCTCCTTTCCGAACCGTATATCGCGAAGTCCTGTGTCTTCAGTCCCGAAAGGAAGCCCGCTCTCCCGAGAATGTGAGCCGCCATGCGCACTCCTTCCCCTCCGCGGCCATGTATCCTGACTTCGTACAGTTCCAAAATACCACCCGATTTCCGATAGAAGGTGTCAAGAGACACCTTCAGTCTAACTGTTCGAAAGAAGGCATTCGCCTTCAAACTAATATTTATTTGCATGAGCCATCTTATATTGTGAGGTTTATGCTATACCAAAGGATTTCTGACATCCCGGTAAAGCTTGAAGGAAGGGTTGTGATAAAAATCCACATGGGAGAGAGGGGAAACAAGACCCATGTTTCCCCAGAGGATGTGAGGATAGTTTTTGACAAGCTCAAGAAGTCCGGGTGCGAGCCATTCCTTGTTGACACCACATGCCTGTATACCGGGCCTAGAAAGACGCCTGAAGGGTACATGAAAGTGGCCAAAGAAAACGGTTTTGGAGACTTTCCTGTGGTAATTGCAAGGGATGAGGATTATGTGATAAAGGGTGGATTCAAAATCGCAAAAGCTGTTCTTGAGGCTGATTCCCTTCTTGTCTTGAGTCATGGAAAAGGCCATGGCATAACTGCTTACGGAGGCGCTGTAAAGAATCTGGGAATGGGCTGCGCAAACAAGGAGTCAAAAAACCAGATTCACAGGCCAATGATGCCTGTTTATGAAAAATCCAAATGCAAGGAATGCCTTGCCTGTGAAAAAGCATGCTTCTGCCACATAATCAGGGTTAAAGGTCCTGAAGGATTCAAAATCAGGGAAAACATTTGCTGCGGGTGCGGACAGTGCATAGAGGCCTGCCCAACAGGAGCGCTGCGTCTAAAGCCAGATGCTGTGGAAGACAGCTTCCGCCTTTTCTGCCTGGCTGCAAAACAGGTGACTGACCATTTCAGAGGCAGGATAGCTTTCATAACTGTGCTAAAGAACATAACAGAGTTCTGTGACTGCCTCTCAAATCCAGGAAAGATTGTCTGCCCTGACATAGGCTACCTTTCCGGAAAAAGTGCGTTGGAGATAGACCAAGAAGCTGTTTCTCTTATAAAGAAGAAAAATCCCAAGGCTCTGGATTTCAGGACTTGGGAGATTTTCGAGAGGGAGGCAAAGAGGGTTTTTGGGTGAGAGCTACTTCCACTGCATGAGAGCTTGAGCCAGCTCCCTGTGTGTTTTCGCGTATTCCTCAAGAGGGATTTTCTGCATGGAAGATTCGACTGCCTGCTTGATTGCTCTTACGCCTGATTCAGGCCCTCCGGGATGTCCCCATAGCCCGCCGCCGAAAGTTATTACCAAGTCGTTACCGAGGATTTTCAGGAGGTCCGGGACAAGTCCTGGATGAAAGCCACCGGATGCGCTTGGCATGATTTTTTTGATTCATTAGAAATCCGACTTGCGGAAATTGTCTATCTCTATAACCTCATCTTTTGGGCCTTCCATCTTTCCGACAACAGTGCCTGTGTGCAGGGCTGTCACTCCTACAAGCCTTGCGGCCTTCGCGATTGAAAGCATGGAAATCCCATGCTTGGGATTCCTCGTGATGGCTGCGTGCATTGCCCTGTGTGCGTGGATTATCATCCCGAGGTTCTGTTCCCTTATGTACTGAAGACCGCTCCAGCCTGCTGTCATTATGTCAATCATTATGCATTTCCCGCCATGATCCTTAACGAACTGCGCACGCTTGAGCATTTCATGCGCAGGAGCGGTTATGTTTGCCGCGTAAATAACTGTCCTCCCCTGCTCGCTTTTGATTCTGTCAGCAACGCCAAGAATCCTTGAAACCCTGTCCTCGAATTTGTTGAAACTCATTGAGCAGAGGTTCTCGTCGTCCTTTGTGTAGTCAAGCCCTGAGGAATAGACTTTATACGCAAGGTCTTCCATCTCTTTCGGATTCATGCCCAGCTTGGGCTTGTATATTGTTCCCAGGATTGGCCGTCCTTTTATTCCGCTGATTTTTCTCAGGTCATCAAGCCCGATTTCAGGGCCTTTGAACGATTTCGCAATCTCTTTCGGGAAATCTATGTCTTCAAGCCTTAGATTCTCGATAGCCTTCATCCCGAATATGTTCCCTGCTATACTGCTCATTATCTGCGGCATGTTTCCAGGCTCGAAAAGCTCCTGGGGGTATGCTATCTTCACGTAATTGCCTTTTATTGAGAAGACTTTTGCAGCCATTTTCCTGATTCGCGGGGTTGATGTGGAGACTTCAGTCCATGTGCCTATTGAGGATTCTCCTGCAATATGCTCAGCAGCGTCCTTTATAGAAATTCCTTTTGCCGGCTCCAGATAGAATTCGCAGACTAAATCACTTTTCGGCTTGTAGCTTAAATCCAAGTAAGACATAATATTAAATTACTTTTGGATATTTATAGAAAGTTGTTCTGTATGCCTGAAATCACAATACTTGGAGGAGGAAGGGAGGTTGGAAGGCTGTCTGTTCTTCTGGAAACTGGAACAGAAAAATTCATTCTTGACCACGGGATTGAGGTCCAGAGCTTTGAAATGCCCATAAAGCCCAAGCTTCCTTTGGATGCTATTCTTCTCAGCCATGCGCAGCTTGACCATTCCGGATATGTTCCGGGCCTTTACAAAAGCGGCTATGGAGGGAATGTTTACGGAACCGGAGTCACATTCGACCTGTCTTCCCTGCTTCTGAGGGATTCCCTGAAAATTCAGGATAGGAACGGGATAGAGCCTATGTACATGGCCCATGACATAAAGGAAATGGAGCGGAAGAAAAAGATTGTTGAATTCGGCCGCAAAGAACATGTGGGCTCATCTGTTGTAGAAGTCCATTCATCAGGCCATGTACCGGGAAGCGTTTCTTTCATAATAAATTCCAACCAGAAGAGGGTAATGTTCACGGGTGACATAAATTTTATAGACACGCAGCTCATGAAGGCTGCCGCGCTTTCTTATCAGAACATAGACATGCTTATTACCGAGGCCACTTACTCCCATAAAAATCATCCCGAGAGGACAGCGGCAGAGGATAGGTTGAGGGAAATTGCACAGGAAACAATTTACAATAATGGGATACTTCTCCTTCCGACATTCGCCGTGGGAAGAACACAGGAGCTGCTCCTTATCCTTCATGACCTTGGATTTCCCATTTACTTGGATGGAATGGGCATAACCGCTACTGAGGTAATCATGTCTTATCCCGAGTCTGTAAGGAATATTGAAAGGCTTAAGAAGGCTTTTGGAAAGGCGCACAAGATAGCAAAATCCTCGCAGAGGGAAGCCATACTAAGCAAGCCATGCATCGTGATAACAACCGCAGGGATGCTTAACGGGGGCCCCATCGGATATTACATAAAAAGACTCCACAAACGCGAGAACTGTACTATGGTTATCAGTGGATTTCAGGTGGAGGGAACAGTTGGAAGGAAACTCTTGGATACAGGAAGATACATAAACGAAGGGTTAGACATCAAACCGAATATGAAAGTCGAACAGATAGACTTCTCGGCTCACACCGATCATGACCACCTTATAGAATTCTTCAAGAAGACTAACCCCGGAAAAATAGTTCTCGTGCATGGTGACAGGACTCCTGAATTTGCCCAGGAGCTGAAGCATATGGGATTTGACGCTTATGCGCCTGCCAACGGGGACAAGATTAAAGTATAACCAAAACAATTTCTTATTATGCCGGAAATTCTGACAATAGATGGCGGTCACTTGGAAGCCGGAGGCCAGATAGTTAGGACTGCCATAGGCCTTTCCTGTGTTACTGGGAAACCCGTGAAAATCTTCAACATAAGGAAAGGTCGCCCTGTCCCCGGCCTCAAGGCCCAGCATCTCAAGGGGATAGAGGCGGCTGCAAAGCTCTGCAATGCGCAGGTGAAAGGCCTGAAAATCGGCTCCCAGGAAATAGAATTTTATCCCAAGGAAATTTCGGAGCAGAAGCTGCAGATAGATGTGGGAACAGCAGGCTCTGTCACGCTTGTCCTGCAGACCCTTATGATTCCGGCTGTTGTTGCCGGGAAAGAGCTTATATTTGAGATAACGGGCGGGAGTCATGTGAACTGGAGCCCGACAACAGGCTACTTTCGTCACGTCTTCTGTGAGTTTATTGGCAAGATGGGCGCGAATGTTGAATCCGAAACCCTTTCTTATGGATTCTACCCGAAGGGTGGCGGGAAAATAATGGTAATTGTGAAGCCTTCATCGCTTCTCATACCGGTTAGCCTGACTTCCAGGGGAAAGCATGTTTTTACGGAAGGCTGGAGCTCTGCCTCAAAGGATTTGGTAAAAAACCATGTCGCGGAGAGGCAGATGGAAGCTGCGGAGAAAGTCCTCGGTGAAGTTAAGAAATCCGTGAAATACGTTCCCTCCCTCTCTCCGGGTTCGGCAATAACACTGGTTTCATTCTTTGGAAACTGCTTCCTTGGGGCAAGTTCCATAGGGGAACGAGGAAAGGGTGCCGAGAAGGTTGGCCAGGAGGCAGCCTCCCTCCTGAAGAGAAATCTGGATTCAGGAGCATGCCTGGATGAATGGATGGCTGACCAGATTCTACCTTATCTGGCCCTTGCCAAGGGCAAATCAGAGGTGAGTGTGGCACGAGTTACGCAGCATGCAAAAACGAACATGAGTGTTATAGAGAGATTTCTGGATGTGAAATTCAAGGTTAAGGGAAACAGGATTGAGTGTAACGGTCAGCCTGGTTAATAAAAACGAATGAAGGTGTTCGTATCATTAACAGATTGTATGGTTAATGATATGAAAACACCTTCTCTCCAATAATATATCCCTAAAATCCAAAATATCCTCATGCATGCCAAGAGACTGTGGGAAATAGATTCCTTGCGCGGCATTGCCATAATCCTTATGGTCATTTCCAATTTTGTCACAGATGTCAGCTTTTTTGGAATTTACAGCATTAACATATATTCTGGCTTCTGGCTGTTTTTTGCAAGGCTAGTTGTGTCCATGTTTATTCTTCTGGCAGGAATATCCCTTACACTCAGCTATTCAAAGGTCAGGAACAGGCCCTCCCGTGAAATCCACAAGAAATACCTGCTAAGGGGGGCAAAAATCTTCGGTCTGGGAATGCTCATAACCCTTGTGACCTGGATATTTCTGAAGCAGGACTTCATCCTGTTCGGGATTCTGCATTTGATTGGGATTTCAATTATTCTGGGACATTTGCTTGTCAAAAACAAGAGACTGAGCCTTTTCCTGGGGATTTTGTTTATACTAATAGGAATCTATCTGCAAAACCTCGCTTTTGGCTTTCCGTGGCTTGTGTGGCTCGGTTTCAAGCCAGAAGGCTTTTATAGCGTGGATTATGTCCCGATTTTCCCGTGGTTTGGATTGTTCCTAATAGGGGTTTTTTTAGGAAACCTGCTTTATCCAGAAGGGGGAAAAAGATTCGGGATAAGAGATTTTTCAAACAGTCGGGTTATAATCCCGCTGCGTTTCCTGGGAAGAAACTCGCTCTTGATTTACTTTATACACCAGCCGATACTAATTCTGTTTTTGTGGTTTTTCTTTCCTTTTCCATATCATTTTTTCTTCTAGCCTGACTTCCAGAATCCTGTGCAAGGGGATTGTGATCTCTCTGCCATTTTTGTAAGAGAAATAAGACCTGCGTATCTCAGTAACATGCGAGCCGTATATTGTTTTCCTGTCTCCTGGGGCTCCCCTGTGAAGAATTATAATCTCGCACTTTTCAAGTCCACCTTTCCATTTGAGGCGGTTAAGAACCTGGAATACCATAAGAAAGGATTGTGCACGCACAATATAAGCTTAAAAGATTTACGCTGTTGGTGACAGAGCTCTTCCTGCGTATCTGAACGAACTGAAAAAAGACCTTGAAGCCTTTCCCGAAAAGAGGGATGAATACGCAAGCAAGATAAGGGAGATGCTCAAGTGCAGGATAGAATTTCCCTGAAAATCAGAACTTTATCCCCATGGTTCTCAGCGCCTCCTTCAGCTTTCCGATTCCCCGGAACCTTATTGCATTTATACCCAGTTCCTTCGCCGGAGCTATGTTCTCGGGCTGGTTGTCTATGAATATGCATTCCTCCGGTTTTAGCCTGAATTCTTTGAGTGCATGCTCGTAAATTTCCTTTTCCGGTTTTGCCATCCCGGTTTTGTATGAAAACACTTCGCCGTTAAAGAGCCTGAAAATTTCCGGATACTTCTTCCTGACATGCAGGGCAGTGTCTTTGTCCACATTTGAAATGAAGCAGATTTTGTATCTAGGTTTCAGCTTTTTTATGAGCTCTATAGTTGCGGGTATGGGGACAAGTATATCCTTCCATGTTTTTCTAATATCTTCCGCAATGTCCGGAGGCAGGTATTTGCTTTTTATTGCTTTCCAGACTTCCTCCCCTGTTATTTTGCCCTTGAAATAAAGCCTCCATTCACTGCTTCCTATAACTGAGCGATAAATCTGTTCCTTTGTCATTCCTGTCTTTTTTGTGAATCTTTCCGCGTAAGACAGGAAATCATCGTTTATGACAACCCCGCCTATGTCGAAAATAATGGCTTTTATCATGATGCATCAGGCGGGAGTTTCTTGGAAGGAAGGCGGATTTCGGCTGGAAGGCGCTTCGGCGCCTTCTCTCTATCGTTCCGCCTTCAATCTCGAATCGAACCCGCATTACAGGCTTGGGAAGCCTGTGTCCTGCCACTAGACTACTGATGCGTGCTTTTCTTAAGCGATTAGGGGCTTTTAAATATAAAAATATATAGACTTGCATAAACTATATAAACCGCTTGGGTCGGTGGTCTAGTGGTTATAGGTGGACGTCCGAAGGACGCCTTTCCGACTGAGACGCTGCCCTTACAAGGCAGAGGTCGGCAGTTCAATTCTGCCCCGACCCACGGGCCGATAGATCAACTGGTAGATCGCTGTCTCGGCATGGCAGAGGCTCCGGGTTCAAATCCCGGTCGGTCCACTTACCTAGAATGAATGTGCTGGGATGGCCGAGCTAGGTTTAAGGCGCAGGTTTGCTATAACCCTTTTCCGCTTCGCGCAAAAGCGTTAACGGAAAATTGCAAACAACCTGTGTGCGAAAGCACGCGAGGGTTCAAATCCCTCTCCCAGCGCTCAATTTTTGTCACGGTTCAAGAAGGAATAGCGTTAGATTATGCTGGTTACACAATACTTTTATAAGCATTCCCGCAATATTAGTATATTGTGAATGGTATTAGGGTAACCGTTCAATCGACGGCTTATTTTGCGTGAGCAAAGCCGTCTTTCCAAGAAATGGGGTGATTATATGGCTATCAGGATATCCAGCGTTTCCCAGACATGGTCAAAGGATGTTTTCACTGACAAGGGATTGTACTGCGGAAAGGTTGAGGATGTCGAGTGTGACATAAAGAGGTTCAAGCTTAGGTCTCTTGTTATAAACGCCATGAAGGGTTCCTACCTTTCAAAAATGGTGGGGAACAAGAAAGGTCTTATCGTGCCTTTCCCGATGGTCCAGGCAATAGGGGATATAGTCATAATAAAGCATGTGACAGCTCCTGTTGAGGAAGAGGAAACGAAGAAAGCGAAAGAAGGCGTTGTTTAGTTTGAGGTTGAAGGTGGAACGTTAGACTGAAGGTGTCAAGAGACACCTTCTAACTGAAATCCACCTTCTTTCCAGAATCATCTTGTAAGGATTTTGGATCTCCCCTTCCTTACAATTACCATATCTTCTATTCTGTAGCCGCCAAACCCTTTTATGTAAGTCCCCGGTTCCACTGTAATTACCATCCCTGATTTTAGAGTATCGCCTTTTGCAGGCCTTTCATGAACACCTATCCCAATTCCATGACCGAATGAATGCAAGAGCTTGTACCCCTTTCTTTTGAGGAGCGCTTCATAACGCTTCTGCATGTCATCGTATTTGATCCCATCTTTTGCCATGTCTATAAGTTCACCTTGGATTCCTGATATGTTTTCGATTATCTTCCTTTCCTTAGGGCCTGGCTTCTTGCAGAAGGTCCTAGTCATGTCTGAGCAGTAGCTGTTGAAAACGGCGCCAATGTCAATTATTACCAGATCATCCTGCTTTATCATGGCTTTGTCTGGCTTGTGATGGATAAAGGCTGAATGCTTTCCGGAAGCAATTATTGTATCGAAAGATGGCTTTGCTCCCGCTTTTCTGAATGATAACTCTATTTGTTCAGAGAGGTCTGTCTCAGACTTGCCTAAAATCTCTCCAAGGTTGGACATTGTTTTTGCGGTAATACCCGCTGCTTTTGATATTTGCTCCATTTCCCATTCGTCCTTTACCATCCTTGGCTCCTTGATTATGGATGCTGATGGCTTCAGAACCGGTTTGGATTTTTTCAGATCTGAAAAAACCTTATAACTCGTTGAATACTCATCAAACCCAACTCTCCTGAATCTCTTTAATCTTTTTGAGATGTCTGAAACTCCTTTTATGAAAATGGCGTTGAACTCTTTGGCTGACTCTATCTCGTTGCTGAGAGATGTGACAAAAATACAGGGCTTGGCTTCCGAGATTAGAAGGAAGCAGGAATCCCCTATGTCATTTCCTGTGTAATAATAAACATCATTCCTGCTGTTAATGAGGCAGGCATCAAGCCTGTTTTTTTCCATCAGGCTCCTCAGCTTCTTTATCCTTCCCTGGAAGTCTGCCAGTGCCATAATATTAATGCAACTCGTTGATTTATATTGAGACAAACATAAAAATAAATATGAAAACCGTTAAGCTGGAAGAGATTCTTGGAAACAAGGACGTGAGGAACGAAATAATTGAGGAGATGAAGACAGGATCGATTTTTGTTTACCCGACTGATACGGTTTATGGTATCGGATGCAATGCTTTGATATCTGCTTCTGTCAAGAAGATAAGGGGGATAAAGAAGAGTGATCATCCCTTTTCAGTCATAGCTCCGTCCACTGAATGGATTCTCAAGAACCTGGTTGTGGAGAGTAAAAGGTCCCTGAATGTCCTGCCAGGCCCTTACACTCTTATCTTCAGGAAAAAGGAGCCATTCTTCCTAAGGGACGTCTCCCCGTTACCTACTCTAGGGATAAGAATCCCTAGCCACCCAATAACAAAAATCGTGAGGGAGATAGGGATTCCTTTTGTTTCCACTTCTGCAAACCTCTCAGGAAAGCAGCCAATAAAAAAGGTATCGCAAGTGAAGTTTCCCAAAGTTAATTTTGTCATAGATGGTGGGGTTCTTTCAGGCCCTCCTTCCATCGTGATTGACCTTAGCGGGGAGGAGGAAAAGGTAATAAGGGGAGAGCTTAGGTATAAAAAGGGCTAAGAATGTTATTTCTTGTATTTCTTGAGCTGTTCTAAGATTTTGGCTCTTTCAGTTCTGCAATATTCTTGTGTTTCTTTTATCAAATCGTACAAGTTAAAATCAGATTTTATCCATGTTTTCACAGGCGAGAGTTCTGGTAAGGGTGGTTCTACATATGAAATTCTAGAGTAATAACCTCGATTTAGCATAGCTCCCCTGACTCTTGCCACTTCTACAGCTACTGCCATGTTAGAGATTGGGTAGAAATGTTTAAATAAAGAATGAGCGCCGAGGGCAGGATTCTCAGTAAATCCCTTTCTTGGGATGAGGCCTAGACCTTCTTTCGAGAAAGAAGGGCTCGGCTTTTGAACCTGCATTTCCTTTCGGAAACTCGTTTTCGAGACGAGCGCATTAACCTGGTTCTGCCACCTCGGCATTATTTTTGTATGCAATTTATATCTATAAGACGGCAATAATTATATATATGAATAAAGCTAAGGTAAAGGAATTTCTTTATCCCGATTTTAGAAAGCTGTTTGTTTTTGTGCTGATATCCCAGGTATTCTTTCTGTACAGTTTTTATCCTGTTTTTAATCACTCTCATTTTCAGGAAAATCCTCAGTTTTCATTTATATCGGATCCTGTCTGGCAGGTTCTCTCCATGTTCAATACTTTTCCTATGTTAATAGATAGTGTCATTGATGTGGCATTCGTGCTGCTATACTGGTATTTGTTGTCCTCAGTAATCGTTTTTGTTATTAACCGGCTGAAGAAGTAGCTGTTTCTTTAAAAATTAATAAGCACCAAACCAAGTGGTTTTTATGAGCCAGAAAAAGCCTCTGTGCAAGTGTGGGAAGCCTGCTGTTATTTTCAGGAAGTATGAAGGAAGCTATCTTTGTAAGGTGCACTTCCTGCAGTCTGTGGAGAGGAAGGTAAAGAAGAACATAAGGATACACAATCTTGTAAAGCCTGGAGATAAGATTGGGATTGGTGTTTCTGGAGGAAAGGACTCAATGGTTACTCTTTATCTTATGCACAAGATACTGAGCCCGAGAAGGGATATTGAGATTGTGTCCATTTCTCTTGATGAGGGTATAAGGGGATACAGGGAATCCAGCCTGAAATACGCGAAGGAGTTGTGCAGAAAGCTCGGGATAAGGCATTATGTTTACTCCTTCAGGAAGGAGTTTGGTAAGACACTGGACCAGAAAGTCAGGCAGGTCAAAAAATCCGGAAAGGAATGCGGGATAGAGGTTTCCTGCACACTGTGCGGTGTGGCTAGGAGATATCTGCTGAATAAGAAGTCCAGGGAACTGAAACTAACCAAGCTTTGTACAGGTCACAACCTGGATGATGAGAGCCAGGCGGTGCTCATGAACTACATAAGGGGAGACCTTTACAGGGCATCAAGAATGGGTCCTGAGCCGATTGTACGCAACGGGAAGTTCATAGGAAGGATAAAGCCCCTCAGGATTATTCCTGAGAAAGAGGTTGCGCTTTATGCAATTCTTTCTGGACTGAAGTATCACAACAAAGAATGCCCGTACAGGTGCGGACTGCGGCTGGAAGTCAGAGACTTTGTGAACAAATTGGAAGAGAAGCATTCAGGGATAAAATTCTCGATTCTTGAGACTTTTGACAGGATTCTGCCTTCGCTCAGAAGCCAGATGGAGAAAGAGATAGGAGAGCTTTATTACTGCAAGAAATGCGGAGAACCTTCCTCCAAGGAGATATGCAAGACCTGCGAGCTGTGGAGATAGTTTATTCAGAAGAGAACTGTTTTATAATAACCCTGTTCTCGATTTTCCAGTAGCTGATTTCCCCTCCGGGCTCGAGCTTGCCCTTGAACTCGTCGGGAATGGAGGCAGAGAACGTCTCGTAGGTTTCAAGGTCCATGAGTTCCGCTATGTCGCCTGAGACTGATATCACCTGGGCCTTCCTTTTTTCTATGACAGGCACATCCAGCTCGTCTGAAGATGGCCTGAGAATTGAGCGCCGGCGGTTGTCAAAAATCCCCATCACATCCACCCTTGCCTTCGTGGAGCCGTGCTTCCCTGGCTTGGAAATGGTTATGTCCACAATCCTGCAGGGCTCGCCATCCTCTGACATCACGAAATGCCCTACTTTAAGGCTCTTTATTTGAGTGGGTTTTGTAACCATCAGAATAACCGTTAAATTTTACTGTGAAATATTATGTGGCTGCAAATTAATAAACCTTTATAAAAACTACTGAGGATAAAGAATTATGGAAGCCAAGGGATTCTCTCTTAACCTGATTTTGGGAGTCTTAAAGTTTCCTATATAAACCGGTTTCTTGTGGTGCTATGCTTTACGTGAGAATCTTTCTAATGAGTAGGTGGGTCCAATGAAAGCCAAAGTTGGAAAGGCGAAGGGAGCTGTCTTCAAAAAAAGCTCTGCTCTGAAGGGAATTGACATAAAGGGCTATGATTTCGAGAATGGCCTTGATTTTGACAGGTTTCTGGAAAATTACATGAGCACGGGCTTCCAAGCCACAAACCTTGCGAGGGCCATCCAAGTCGTGAAAAAAATGCGAGAGGATAATGTCACGATTTTTTTCGGATACACATCCAATATGGTGAGCTCGGGAATAAGAGATGTTATTCAGTATCTTGTAAAAAACAGGCTTGTGCAGGTGCTTGTAACCACTGCCGGCGGTATAGAGGAGGATATAATAAAGTGCCTGAAGCCTTTCGTTCTGGGAAGGTTTGATGCCAAAGGGGCGGAGCTGAGGGAGAAGGGAATAAACAGGATAGGGAACGTGTTCGTGCCCAATGACAGGTATATAAAGTTCGAGAAGTTCATGAATATTTTTCTGTCAAAAATGTTAGAAAAGCAGAAGAAAGAGAACCGTGTTCTCTCTCCCTCAGAGATAATCCGCGAGTTGGGGAAGGAGATAAACAATGAGCAATCCATTTATTACTGGGCCTACAAAAATGATATTCCGGTCTTCTGTCCCGCCCTGACAGACGGCTCATTCGGGGACATGACATACTTCTTCAAGAAGAAGAACAAGGATTTCAGAATAGACATGGTGGATGACCTGATAAGGATAAACGACATCGCCATAAACGCAGAAAAGACAGGGATAATCCTCCTTGGTGCAGGCCTAATCAAGCATCACATTTGCAATGCAAATCTTTTCAGAGACGGGGCGGATTATGCTGTTTACATAAATACGGCGCAGGAATTCGACGGGTCGGATGCAGGGGCAAGGCCGGACGAGGCTGTTTCCTGGGGAAAAATCAGGCCAGAGGCAAAAAGCGTGAAGGTCTACGGGGACGCCACGATAATATTCCCGCTTGTGGTGGCAGGGGCTTTCAGGAAGTAGGATGCTACGAGATTTTCTTCATCCAGATATGATGGTCGTGCACGAAGTGGCCGGGATATGCTTCCCAATGCCTTACGTTGCTTATTTTCATGAAACTTTCCTTGAGCAGGAAATCGGATTCGATCCTGTCGTGCCTGCTCTTGGAGCCGGTCAGCCAAATCACCACGTTGCAGCCGTTTCCTTTGGACTTCCTGATTACGCTTTCCATCAATCCTTCCAGAACACCAGGTCTCCCGGATGTCCCGACCTCGGAGATATAGCAATATTTCCCTCTCGAGTTCCCCAGCGGTTTGTGAATGAAGGGAAGAGCCTCCGCTTTATTCACGTATTCAAAGAACATGAATCCGAGTATCTTGCCGCTTTCTTCTGTCAGCAGGAATCTCCCTGTGCTTATCCATGATTCCATGATGCTATCGGGGCAGGAGAAGCCTTCGTAATAGCTCCTTTCGATTTCCTGGATTCCCATGATGTCGGATGGCTTTGCAGGCCTGATTCTTATCATAATGAACTGTCCGGGGCTTCAGTCTTCTTCCTCTTCAGCACGAACTGCACGTCCCTCCGCAGGACGGTCTTCCTTCCGGAGTGCTCTGCAACAGTGACTATATCTCTTGCCTTCTCTTCAGCCTCTTCCAGCAGCATATTCCTCATGGCTTTCAGCGCGGAGTCCGAGATTCGCTTTGCCCCGGATTTCTTTGCAATCCTGCCAAGAGGTGTGTATGGGAATTCTTTTTTTCTCATATTACCTCTATTGAAGGCGCACTTCGACAGAAGGCGTCTGCAGATGCCTTCTTTCTAAGGCCTCCTTTTGAAGAATCTTCTTTTTCTGAATTTATATCCTGATTGGTTTGTTTTTTCGTATTCCTTCTCTCGAACGAACGGCTTTTCATCCTTGATTATTTTGTATCCCAGTTCATCTTCATGGATTTTCCTAGGCTTCACCCCGGATTTGTAGGCTGCGCGGGCAATAGCATGGGAGCCCACGGGCGAGGTGAGGAATATGAAGATTATAAGGAGAATGGATTTTACGGAGTATAAAGAGAAGAAAGGTGCCTGGAAAAAAACTCCCAGAAGTATGACGCATGTTCCCCCAACATTGACCACTGTCTGGGCATGAGTTCTGCTGTATATGTCAGGGAAGCGGATCAGCCCTAAAGCTCCTATAACTGATATTATAGAGCCTGTAAATATCAGAATCCATCCTATCATATCATTCACCCAGCTTTCTTACTTCCAGATATTTTGATACTGCTATTGTGCCAAGGAAACCCAGCACTGCATAAACTATTGCGATGTCCATCAGGAAATCGTTTGTTTCCAGAGAGAGCAAAACCATTATGGATATTATTATTGAGAGGAATGTGTCTGTAGCCAGCACCCTGTCGGGGATGGAAGGCCCCCTTGCTATGCGCACAAGGCAGAACGCCGAGGCTGCGAGCAGGATATATATCGGGATTTCATATGTCATTGCCACACCATTCTGAGGAACCTTTCAAATCCGCTTGCTATTGCCTTTTTGTCTTTCTTCATGTTAAGCCAGTGAATGTAAAGCTTGCCCGGCTTTGTCTCGAGCGTGAGAGTTCCAGGGGTCATTGTTATTGAATTCGCCAGGGCGGTTGTTCCGAAATCCGAGCTGTGGGGATTGTCAATCTCAACAATGCCGGGGTTTATTTTTCCGGTAAGGATAAGGTAGATAACTTCCAAATGGGCCATAATTTCTGCATAAATGTAGTAAGGGATATAAGCCAGCAGCCAGAGGAGACGCCTTGGGTAGCTTTTTTCCCAAGTAAAAAGTCTATAACTCATGGCAGCTGTTATAAGCGATGCTATGGATCCTGCTATAATTTCCTCGTATGTGAATCCTGTCAGAAGCATCCACAGGAACAGCATGAAGAAGAAAACAACAATAAACCCGATTTTCCTTTCTTTGTTTTCCATGATCTAAACCTGCCAATTAGTCAAAACTTTTTGCCATTATCATCTTCTGAGCAGTTTCATAGGCCTTCTGGCTTATGAGACCCTTTCTGAATGAATATTCAAGGTCGGCAAGCATCTTCTGTTTCTTGTCAGGCGGTTTCGCAGACTTTAGCTGGATTGGCTTCTCAGACTCTGAAATGAAGGCGGATTTTGGTTGGAAGTCGGCTTTGCCGACTTCTGTCTCCTTTCCGCCTTCTTTCGCTTTTCCTATTTTTTTCGCGATTTCTTCCTTTGTAACTGTCTTCTGGCTAGGCTCTTCCTCGCGGGAAGCGACTTTCTTGCTGGGTGTTGGTTTGGCAGGAGCCTGTTTTTCCTCCTTCGCTTCTTTCTTCGGAGTTGGCTGGATTTCTGGAGCCTGGGCAATTTTCGCTGCCTGCTCTAGTCCGGATTGCGATTCTGGAATCTCTTCTTCAATCGCAGGCGCCTGCTCTATTATGGTTTCCTCGCTCTCTGCCGGGATTGGAAGTGCTGCTTTTTGCGGTGTTGCTTCCATCTCCCTGATTTTTTGCAGATTGGCTTCTTTTGCTTTCTCATAGTCTTTCTTGGACATCTGGCCTTTCTTGAACTGCTCATCAAGCAGTTTCATCAGCGATTCTACCTCAGATTTTTCCTGCTGCAACTGCTTGGAGACGCTTGGAGTTCCTCCCTCCTTCATGATTGTATTAATCTTGTTTTCCAACGTGTCTCTGAGAATCTCCAGGTCATCTTTCTCAGCGTATCTTGTGAGTTTTGTTGTCAGTTCGTCCATGGATTTGAGCATTTCCTTTGAAAGGTCGTCAAGGGAGTCCTGCTTGGCTTTGTAGAACATGAATTCCTCAAGCCTCTTGTTTATTTCCACGAACATGTTATCTATCTTGTCTGCAAGCCTTGTTATCTTCTTCTCCTTGTCGTCTATTGACACGAGCTTTTTAGAGATGTCTTTCGTCATCGTGGCTATGCTTTCTATGTTCCCGAGTTTCTCAAGAATGATTTGTATCTGGTTAACCCTCTTGAGAATGGTGGAGTTCATGTCATCCAGTTTCTCCAGCCTTGCTTCGTGCATCTTGAGCTCTTCTTCTTTCTTTTGAATCTCCTTTGCAAATCTCTGGGGCTTTAGGTCTGCCAGCGTCTCTGTCGCATCCTCAAGCTTCATTTCCATCTCGCTGAGCCTGCCCTCTATGCTGCTCAGGGCAGAGCGCGTCTCGCCAAGCTCTTCATTTATATGCTGGGTATTCTCCCTCTCACCCGTTTTGTCCTCTTTCATTGCATCCAGAAAGGCCTTAAGCTTAACAAGCCGGATGTTGATTTTTTCTATCTTGGGCGAGAACTCCATTATTATCTTTTCCTTTATTTTTTCCTCGTTTGATTCCCTCTCGCCGGATATTTTCGAGGAGAGTTCCCCCAGTATTCCGGGCTTCTTTTCTTCCTTCTTTTCTTCCTTCTTTTCTTCCTTCTTTTCCTCCTTTGGCAGCGGTTCCTTTGGCTGAGCTTCTGCTTTTTCAGGAGCTTCATTCTCGGCCTTTTTCTGGGCTTGTTTTTCAGACAGCTTCAGTTTCTTTTTTATCTCTTCCAGCTTCTCCAGGTTTTTTTGCTTTACCTCTTTGTAATGCTCCTGAGTTATGCTGCCTTCAGCAAAACCTGCTTCAAGAGAGGAGAGCAGGTTTTCTATGTCCTCTTTCTGCCTCTGCAGTTCTTCTGGGGGTTCCTTTACTTTTGCCATTCGATTACACCATTCTTCAGTCGCTTAATCCATTGTAACGCCCTGTTTTGCGAGCCTGTTCTTTATTGAGTCTATGTATGTCTTTGCCATTGTGAACATGGTTTGCCTTGCCTTGTCTTTGGCAAGCTTGAGCTCGAATTCTATATCTGCTATGTCTCCTCCTTTTGCTTTCAGCTCGGCAACTTTCTTCTCTATTTTTATAATTTCTGTATCGTACTTAATATACTCGGCTATCTCCTCTTCGCTCAATCTGCCTGTATCATGAAGTAGCGGTCTGAATTCTATGAAATAAGGCTTGCCTTCATTGTATTCTGCATTCTGCACCAGTCCTGTTCCTGTCTTGAGCTTGGTTGAAGTTGATGCATACTGGAATCCGTACTTCTGGCTTATCCTCTTTATGTCTCCTGTGTACTTGGTTCTCATCTGGATTTCATTCGAGATGTTCGCCCTTATCGTTCCCTTGAAGTCCATAAGCACCTGTGATATCACCCACAGGCCAAGACCCCATTTTCTGAACTCCCTGAAGCCCCTTTC
>JAPLVB010000058.1 GCA_026397335.1 Candidatus Aenigmatarchaeota archaeon | reverse complement strand
GCGGGCTCATGGACAGGAATTATCTGGCTTCAGACAAGGGGATGCTTTTCGTCTTCGCGAATGAAGGCGTCTACCCGTTCTGGATGAAAAATACGCTAATCCCCCTGGACATGATATGGCTGGACTCGGACCATGGAGTGGTTTTTATTAGCAGGGACACGCAGCCATGCAAGCAGGATCCGTGCCCCACAATAAATCCCGGTAAAAATGCCAAATACGTGCTCGAAGTGAATGCCGGAGTCTCGGACAGAATCGGGCTGAAAGAAGGGGACAAGGCCAGCTTTGAGATATCCGCTTAAATCCCTTCGCGCGAAGATTTTTACATGGACGGACAAAAACTCCCTGCAGTTATAACCCGTTATGTGGATGATGAGCCTTTTGAAATCAAGAGTAATTTCGTGATATATGTGAAGACTCCGGACTCCATAGTTTTCAAGGAGTTTGAGGCCCCTCAATATCTGGCTGGTATTAAAGGAGATTTTAGCATTCAGAAAAATATCAGCAAAATCTCCACGGGAAGAAGTCCGGCACGCACAAGGGACATAGAATACGCGCTCAAAAGGGAATGCAAACTTAAAGGCAAGAATCTCATAGAAGCCAGCAATATGGATGCGTTTATTGAAACGGAGATAGTTAGAACACATCTGGAAAAGCTTTATGGTATACCAATTAAGATGGATATTGAGGAAATATTTCTATAATATGGCATAGATTCCTAAACCCTCTCCCGAGCAGCCTCCGTGGCTTGCGTGTCAATCCTGTCGTTAACCGCGTCCACAAGTGTCTTCTTTCCTTTCTTCTTCACGAGCCAGTAAGGGTAGTAGACAAGCTCTATTTTTTCGGGTTCGAGCTTCCATGAGGAGAGTTTCTTGTGGATGGAGTCCTGCTGGATTGAGGGCTCGAGTGAGAGACCCGCGAAAGAGAGTTCTGAGGGCTCCTTCCGGATTGTGGGGATTTCTTTCGGAATGGCTGACCTTTCGAGCGAGCCGTCTCTCTCGTAAACAATCTCCCCTGTCATCCCGTCCATATAAAGTGCGCTTGGCTTATTTTTCCGCTTGATGGAGATTTTCCAGAGCGGGTATTTCAGGAAATCCACAGCGTCCGCGCCCTTGTGACGAAACAGAATCTCGTCTTTTGAGACCTTCGGCTGGAACATTGCGTAAGCTGAAGCTGAGGAATCCGGCTCCTCTTCCACATACCTCTGCTGCATCTTCACAGTATCGCCGCCGTGCTCGCTCCTGCGTATGCGTATGTCCACTATCAGAGGCTGGTCTGTTATCCCCACAATCATGGCCACTCCCACCGGAAGGTCCCGGATGTCTTCCTTCACCCCAACACCCATGCCGGGATTCGCCCCCGCTTCCTGGCGGAGAACAGTTCTTCCGTGAGCTTTAGCACAACCATCTGCTGTATCTCAGGCCTTGCCTCCTTCAGGTCTATTATGCTTATCTTCCCCTCCTGCACAAGCTCTTCCGGGGTTGTGGGTTTTGTGGAGAAGAGCCCTGTCTTCAGAAGCGATTCCAGGGATGAAATAAGAGACCATTTTGTCTGGGATTTGGATTTTGTTACCTCGTCAATCACATCAGAAAGGGTGTATTCGCTCCCCTCGAGATTCCTCACGGCAGAATATACAAGCGCCTTCTGGCTGGCGGGGATTTTCACGGGTATCATGTGGGTTATCTCTTCTGCAGAGAGACGGGAGTTGAGCTTAATCTCCCTGCCCATCCTGAAGCCGAACAGCTGGATGGCGCTCCTGTAGGATTTGGGCTCTATCCCGAACCGCGGCATGAACCTCATTTCAGAGGGCTTGCTGTTTGGGGACTGTAAAGTGAAGTATTCCCCATGCGGGTCGATTAGAACGGCAGGAACCCTGTTCTCCGCCAGCTCCTCCATTATCACTCCCGTGAGGTAGCTCTTGCCTGTCCCTGTTTTCGCCAGGACGGAAACATGCTTCTTTACCAGGTTCTCTATCGGAAGCCGGACTTTCAAGTCATATCCGTCCAGCAGGCCTATATATGCTCCTGAATCGCGGATGCCTATGGTGGATTTTATGAACTGGGTTTCAGCTGCAAAGACCGGAGTTCCAGGTGTGAACGGGACTTTGGGGGTCTTGAGAAACCCGCGGTTGTCACGGAAGCCAATCACGTTCACGTCCGCTTTGGTTTTCACCCCGTCCGTGGTTATATTATCAATGGAAGCGAGAGACCACACCCCTTGGTCTTCCCGATAACTGTCCCGAGCTGCATAATTAATATTGGAGGGATGGTTATAAAAGTCGTTAGAAATGGTTAGAAGGCGGCTCAGCCACCTTCTTTCCAGATTAGAGTTAGAAGGCGAAATTGGAGTTCTAGAGAGGAAACACATTATAGCAGATGGTATTATCTATATCGGAAAGGAAGCCAGCAATATAGAGAATACTGGCATTTTGAGCCGTCCAGAATACTCCATTTACATGAATCAAGAGGAGCTGAAAGAGCGTATACTAAACATGACCTGGAAAGAGGCTAGGGAGAAGGGATTGAATGAGGAGACGCTGAGACGGATGAAAATCAGGTTGAAAAGAATGGGAATAAAATAAAACTGTATAGGAAATCAACTATTTTACTCCGCGTTTAAAATTATATTTGATTATTGATATCCACTTAATTTGGTCTTCTAGAAATAACATTCCCTCAAACTCTTTAATTTTAAAATTGCTTCTTTTGCCACCAATCTGTTTAACTTTCTTGATATAGACCCCTTTCTTATCTTCGGATATGGCACCTTGTCTATTAAGATAACCAGTAAAAATTTTATCATCTTTTGTGCAAATAGCCAGCCATATACCATATTTAGAGGCTAAATCTTTTTTCTCTCTAAGTATATCATCCAGAATATCAGTAAAAATATCCTTTGTGCTTGATTTGACAGTATCGAATGTTTGAGTAAACCTTTCTAACCGAGGTAATATGTACTTTACAACAACGATTGATAACGCTGATAGAGAGGCTATAAGAGAGGTTAAAATTATACCTAGTATCCAATCCACATTAGTTAATACAATGTAGCCTAAAGATTGGAAATAATTCAAACCTATGTAGACTAGCAGAGATAGAAAAAGTGACAGAAATGTGGTCTCAAATGGGTCTTTCTTATCTGAATAATTTAACAATCTATAAGAGATAGCATAGACTAAGAAACCTGGCAATAAGTAAATAAGATAAAAGAGGTTATCTGTCATCTATTATTCCTCTTTAACTATTTTTCTTATAGGTTGTGCGCCTATAGGCGTTGCTTGAACCTGAGGTTCTGGATATGATAGGCTCTTCTTGGAAAACTCTCCAATAACCTCTTTAGTTTCTGGTTTATATTGAGGCTTTTTCTCATCCATATTAACACCCCCTAATAGAGGCTTGTTGATAGGGTTTAAATGCTTGTAAATACCCAAATTTCAGGGAGATATCTATATCCCATTCCAAAAGTGAGCCCGGAGGGACTCGAACCCCCAACCTACCGGTCCGAAGCTTCGTCTCCGCCTATTCAAAGATAGGCAAATCGGACGCTCTATCCGTTGAGCTACGGGCCCTAACCAACCTGAAATAAAATATAGTTCCTGTTCTTATATGCAGTTTCGCCTTTTCCCGAAACAAAACGTAAGGGTACTTAATTAATACTCGCTCTAATTCTATTATGAAAAAACAAACGCTTGGTGCGCTGGCGGGTATTACTGGGCTGGCTATCCTCCTGATAGCCATATTTTATCCCCACATAGCTGCAATGCTTTAAGGAGGTTTTGAAATGGATTCCAGAAAGAAAGGGTTTGCGCCCATTTTGATGTTCGGGCTTATTGTTCTTGTTGGGCTTGGTGTTGTTTTTGCTGCCCAATTCATGGTTCCGCCAGGAACCGTAAGTGGGCAGGATCTCAAGAAGTTCTCCTCGTGCGACCAGATTAAGAGCTTCCTGAGTGAGAACTCAGGAGGCTATGGCGGATACGGAATGTTCAGCTCAGCAGTTATGAGGGATACTGCCATGCAAAATATTGGAGGCATGGCTCCCACGGCTGCGGGAGCTGAAAAGGGAGGCGGAGGAGCAGGCTCTGAGGACTATTCCGCCACGAACATACAGGTCGCAGGCGTGGATGAGCCTGATATTGTGAAGAATGACGGGAAGTACATCTACACTGTTTCTGGAAATTCCATATTCATTATTGATGCCTATCCTGCTGAGGGGGCGCAAATCCTGTCCACAATAAACTCCTCGGGTGTGAGCCAGATTTTCGTGAACGGGGACAGGCTTGCGGTTTTCGGGAACGAGTATGAGTATTATGGAGAGCCTGTTCCTTTGGCAGGTGGGGTTGCGGAGAAAATGATCGCGCCTCCATACTACAGGTCAAGCACTCCAAAGACTTACATACATGTGTATGACATCTCGGACCGGGCGAATCCTGTCCTAAAGAGGAACATCTCCATAGAGGGAAGCTATTTTGATGCGAGGATGATTGGGGATTATGTGTATGCAATCATGAACAAGCCTGTATACTTCACGGAAAAGGAGCCTATAATAACTCCAATGCTATACACGGAAAGCGACTCAAGGCCTGCATGCGGATGTTCGGAACTGTACTATTTTGACATACCTGACTACGGTTACCAGTTCACCATAATAGCATCCCTGAATGTAAAGGAGGATTCTGGAGACCCGCAAACAACTGTGATAATGTCAGGCTACACGGAAAACATGTACGTCTCCCAGAACAACATCTATATCTCATACATGAAGAGGATAAGCCAAACCGAGACCACAGAAAGAATGCTTGAGGCTATAAAGCCCATTCTCCCGAATGACGTTTCGCTAAGGATAGCGGAAGTGGAGAAAAGCAACGAGAGCAGCATATTAAGGATGGCGAGAATGGCAGACATATTCCAGAACTATTACAACAGCCTGAGCGAAACCCAGAAAGCGGATTTAATGCAGAAAGTCCAGGACGCAACACAAAAAGTTTATGAGGATATCGCGAAGGAGACTGAAAAGACAGTTATCCACAAGATCTCCATAGATAACGGGAAGATAGAATACAAGACCCAGGGAGAGGTTCCTGGCCACCTCCTGAACCAGTTCTCTCTTGATGAGAATAACGGATTCCTTCGGGTGGCTACTACCACCTCAGGAACCTGGAACAGGATGGGGCAGCAGGCCACCCCTTCCAAGAACCATGTGTATGTGCTTGATGCGGGGCTTGCTATAACAGGAAAGCTGGAGGACCTTGCTCCGGGAGAGAGCATATATTCCGCAAGGTTTATCGGGGACAGGGCTTACCTTGTCACGTTCAAGAAGATAGACCCGCTTTTTGTGATAGACCTTTCCGACCCGAACAGCCCGAAGCTCCTGGGCAAACTGAAAATCCCCGGATACTCGGATTACCTACACCCGTATGATGAGAATCATATAATAGGGATAGGGAAGGAGGCTGTGGATGCGGAAGGTGAGCAGAGGGACTTCGCATGGTACCAGGGAGTCAAGCTCTCGCTCTTTGATGTTTCGGACGTGAACAGCCCGAAAGAAATCGCAAAGTACGTGATAGGGGACAGGGGGACGGATTCCACTGCACTGCATGAGCACAAGGCGTTCCTTTTCAGTAGGGAGAAGAACCTGCTTGTGATTCCCATACAGCTCGCGGAGATAGATGAATCCAAGTATCCGGGTGGTGTTCCGGCAAGCGCATACGGGGATTACACATTCCAGGGAGCTTATGTGTTTAGCCTGGACCTGGAGAACGGGTTCTCTCTTAAGGGCCGGATAACACATGCGGACCAGCAATCCCTTGAAAAGAGCGGATACTACTGGTATTCACCATTCGCAATAGAACGCTCGCTTTACATCGGGAACAATCTCTACACAATCTCAAGCGGGATGGTGAAGGCTAACAGCTTGACTGACCTGAGCGAACTGAAAGCCATAAAGCTTCCAGTGGAGCAGCCATATTATCCTCCTTTGTACAGGGGAATATAGAATAGGTTTATTGGGGTGTTATCACCCCTTCTTTCTATTTTTATCCAGCTAGCATGAACTCCACGGCAAGCACCAACTCCCCAAAAGAGCTTTATTAGCTGAACGGGACATAGTAAAATTAAGGGCCTGGAATTGTGGGAATGTGCCCACCCAGAAAGGAGGCTTAATCCTGCTGGGATAGTATCCTGACAAGGTCGGGGGTAAATCTGCGATCTTGAAAATCCATGATATATCCAGGGATATAAAGTGGAGGACTGGTTTCGGGGGATTGGCTTTTCCCTGAGTGGCGGGCACGCTTTCTGATTTTGGAGGGAATGTGTCAAGAGACACCTTCTTTCCGAGAATTATCCAAATAGCATGAACTCTATCGCAAGAATCCCGCATGTTACCAGAATAACAACGGGGGTTATCATGAACCCGTATTTCGCGAACTTCCTGTAGGTTATTTTCTCCTCCTGTCCATCCGCCTTGTCCTGAATAATCTTTGCCCACATTATTCCTGCAAGAGCTCCTATCAGAGTCAGGTTCGCCCCGAGATTGCTGCCTATTATAAGGGAATATATGGAGGCTGATTTTGCGGCTCCTGTCAAAACGAACTGCGGGCTTTCCAGGATTTTGGTGAAGAGGATGGTCATGGGCTGGTTGTTAACCACGTTCGCGGCAAGGCTGGATATGAATCCCATGGACATGGCTGCTGCCATCACATTGGGAGAGAGCCATGCGATAAAAGACGCTGCCATATCTATGAATCCTGTTACAAGAAGCCCTTCCACCATCACGAACAGGCTTACCAGGAACGGGATGATCTTCCAGGGCATGTGCTCAAAAATCATGTGCAGGCGGAACTGGTAGACCTTGGTCTCCTTGTGATAAACATAGCGCCTGAACGTCCTGTAGAAAATCAGCTGCTTGTTCGCGTTTTCACCGAAGGCCATCACACCATCATACAGGAAGAGTGCTACTGCAAACACAACGGATATCCACCACAATTCCAGGTTGAAGAAGGGCGAGAGCATGAACATCGTCATGGTTCCCACGAATATGGAAAGGGTAGCGATTGTGCATCCTTTGTCCTTTATGAAATGCCTGGGATCTATCCCTTTTGGTATCTCAAAACTGCCTGTTATATCCTTCCTGAAAAGGAGGTAAAGCAGGCCCAGGCAAAGCAATCCTCCAGCGGCTGTGGGAAGGGCCATCCAGTATGTGTATTCATAAAAATTCAGGCCGTTCGCCATGGCCACTATTATATTTGTGGGGTTTCCCACATACAGGAACATGCTCCATATGTTCGCGGCGAAAAATTCCGCAATCAGATAAGGAAGGACTCTCACTTTCGCATGCTTCCCGAAATAGAAAATTATGGGAGTGAGGGTGAGGATCACGATGTCATTCGATGTGAACAGCGTTATGAGGCTGCTAAGGAAATAGAAGTACAGGAAGAGCCTCTTCTTGTCGCCTTTGGAGCGGTTTATGAACTTGAGGGCTGCAAACTCGAAGAATCCCGTGCTGTCAAGGGATATGGTTATGTATGCAAGGGACATGAACAGGATTATTATGGTATAAGGGCTGAATCCAGGCCTTCCTATGAGGGAATCATATGCCTGGCCGGAGGTGAGCACGCTTCCTGCCAGGATAATCGCGGCGCCAATCACGCTCCCCCAGGCATAGTCTATCGCGAGCTTCCTCTTCCCGAGCTTCAAGGTCACTGGTCGGATTATGAAGAGTATGGCTATGGAAAAAGCGAGCAAGGTTAGAATTAACGGAAGCATAGTAATGATTTAGCTTAACAAAGATAAAAAATAAATAAAAAAGGGTGAGGTTCACTTTCCAGTGAGGTCTTTCACCTCTTTCTTCCCGTGCTCGTTCTCTTCCGCCTGCTCCTTGTCCAGCCTGAAAAGCAACGTCTTGAACTCAGCCATGTGCGTCTTTTCCTCCTTCGCTATGTCCATCAGGACTTTCTTTATGTCCGGATTGGAAGCCATTGCCGCAAGCTGCTCGTATAAGCTCACAGCATCAAGCTCTGCTATCATTCCCGTGCGCAGTATCTCCTTGTTTATCTCCTCAGGCCTCACCTTTGCAAGGGATTTTGGGATTTCAGACATCATGGTAAACACCTCCAAAATTGATTCAGCTTATGGATATTGTGTTGAGGATTTATATTTGTAAAATCAGTTCAGGATTTATCCACTCACAATATCCTTCCTTCCGAACTGTGTTTTCACAAGCACGTACAGGAATCCCATGACCGGGAATATCTCAAGCCTTCCGAGAAGCATATTCACCATCAGCAGGAGCTTCCCTAGCGGGTTTATGGTTTCCATGGGTATTGCGGAGAGGCCCACGTTCCCCTGTGCTGAGGCTGCCTGGAACAGGGAGTTCAAGGGTGGATAGCCCATGAATGTGAGTATAACTGCGCTCCCGAAAAGGAAGAGCACGTAAATCGCGACAAATATCGCGACCGTTGTCACTTCAGAATCGCGGATAACGCGCTCATCATACTTCAGCGGAACAATCGCCTCCTGCGGGAGGGTGACCTTCTTCCCTATCCAGGGGAAGGATTTTCCGATTATGCCTGCTCTCACGAGCTTCATCCCGCCTGCAGTCGAAGCCGAGTAGCCGCCTATTATCATGAGGACAAGAAGGAGCAGAATTGTGAGGCCTGAATACGTCTCGAGTGTTGTGAAGCCGCCTGTGGTAAGGGCTGAAACGGTGAGGAAAAGGGCATGCCTCGCGGGCTGGCCAATCTCGAACATGGCAAAGGAAACAAGTATTGTGAACAGGACTATCAGGCTCCAGAAGAGCCTGGTTTCCGCGCTCCTTATGTAATCCCTGAACTTCCCGCGGGTCATTCCCTCAATAAGCAGGAAGGATGTCGCGCCGGCTATCATCAAAATCATCACTATGAACTCCACGAAAATACTGTCATAGGCAGCTATGGAAGCATTCTTTGTGGAGAAGCCGCCTGTTGAGACAGAGGAGAGGCTTGTCACGATTGAGTCAAACCCTCCAAGGCCTGCAAGCAAAAGCAGTATGAAACCCACAAATGTTATCGCCCCGTAAATCAGCATTGCCTTCCTGACGAAGCTCTTCTTCTTAATCTCGTCAGCTTCCGGCTTCCTTCCGTAATAGGAGGATATGCCGGGGGAGTTCACGAGGTAAAGGAAAATCACAAGTATTCCCAGGCCTCCAGCCCACTGCGTGAGGGAGCGCCAGAAGATGAGAGAGAAAGGAAGGGTTTCTGGCTTGACTGTAGTAAGGCCTGTGGTTGTGAAACCTGATACGCTCTCAAAAAGCGCATCCAGCGGACTCAGATTCCAGAGGAACGGGATTATGCCCACGAAAGATATTACAATCATGCTCATGCTCGCAAGCACCATGGCGGAGCTTATTGTGAGCTCTTTCTTCCGGAACTTCCGGTCCAGGAAAATTCCCAGGACAAAGGATATAACAGCTGTTATGAAAAAAAGCGTGTGTGTATTCTCCCCGTATATCCAGGCTATGAAAACAGGCAGTATGCACACTATGCCCATGACCTCCAGGACTGTTCCCAGATATGAGAGAATGGAGCGGAATTCCATGGTTAGATATTGTTTTCCGCATATAAAAATCCGTTCGGCAACAGGCAGGGGCTGTTCTGGCAGGAAGAAGAGGGGGTACGTATAGCTATTTATTCCCCTTTATGAATACTATATTATCTGGAAAGAAGGTGGAATAATAGGCAGAATGTGCGAAGCATCTTCCTTCGAAAAAGAGAAAGAAGGTGTCAAGAGATGCCTTCATTCGTGAATCGGTTGGGTAAGGTTTATAAATAGGTAAATGTCATTATCTATTAGTGATAACATGCCTCACAAGAAGTCCGGGAAAGGGAAGGCTGGTTTTAAGAAACGCATAAAAATAGACTCTGATTCTGAGGAAGACGCGAAAGTCCACAAGGCACTTTCCCAGGACGCAAAAGGCGTTCACAAAGGTAAAAAACCCAAGAAGGAAGGGGGTGTCGGAAGGGAGAAGCGCGTGGAGATTCTCAAGAACTTCACCAAGGATGTGCTCAAGAAATACGGCCCGCTTATCCGCTCCATAGTCCTGTTCGGCTCCACTGCAAGGAACGAGTTCAAGGGGGAGTCCGACATAGATGTTTTCATCATAATAGATGACACCCGTCACAAAATCTCTCCGCAGCTTAAAGAAAAGATGGAGGAGGATTTTGACAAGATCGCGAAGGCGCAGTCCAAGCATCTCTCTGTCCAGCAGCCCTACCTGCTCACGGAGTTCTGGGGAATGGTAAGGGACGGCCACCCGATTGTTTTCAATTTCATCAGGGAGGGAGTTCCTGTCTATGACAAGGACATATTCCTTCCCATAAAGCGTCTCCTGCAGATGGGGGAGATAAGGCCCTCGAAAGAGGCTGTGGAGAAATACATAGACCGCGGCCCGAAAAGGATAAAGAGGGTGGAGAACGCGAAGGTTTACATGGTTGTGGAGGACCTTTACTACGCAATGCTTGAGAGCGCTCAGGCAGTGCTCATGTTCCTGGGTAAGAATCCCCCGAGGCCGCCTGATGCGGCTGACACGCTAAGGAAGACGCTCGTGAAAATGAACCTCCTTGAGGATGAGTATGTGAAGAGCCTCGAGGACATAATACAGGTCAGGAAAGAGGTGGAGCACAAGAGGCTGAAGAACATCACCGGGGCGGAAGTGGATGAGTGGATAAAGAAGTCCAAGGCCTTTGTTAAGAAGATGCAGTCGCTCATAGTTAAGATAGAAGTTCTCAAGCGCGAGAACATGATTGAAAAATCCTACACAATCATGAGCGAGACCGTTGCCACTGTCCTGAAAGCCATGGGCAAGCCCGTGGAGGGCGAGACGCAGCTCAAGCACGCTTTCGAGAAGGAGCTCATCAAGAGCGGACTTGTTTCAGAGAAGTATCTGGAAGTTTTCCATGACCTGGAAAAGATGCGCGAAGTTGTGAAGAAGGGCAAAACCTTAGACCTCCAGAAGCAGCAGATTCTAGCAAATCGGGAGTATGTGAGGAAGTTCATAAGGGAAGCTGGCAAAATCCTGAAGAAGAAGATACAGGTGGATGAGGGAGAGGAGTAGGTTTTTTCTTTGGAGCGATTATGGATAAAGTTATCCTTAACGGAAACCCGCTGGAAGTAGAGGATGGATATCTCTCAGCAAATATAGAAAGCGGCACGGCGCGCATCATGTGGGTTTCGAAGGATAATGAGAACCTCAGGCATGGCATTGAATGGAATTATCTCAACCGGCGCGGCCCAAAATCCTATGTTACCGACGGCAGCCCGTCTGCCCTCTTTGGCCTGAAGTGCATTGATAAAGGCCCTAAAAATATCAAGAAATATAGGAATTATTTCCAGGGCGTAGACAACATTATTGATACGCTATTTTATTTGTATGAGACGGGTGGTGTAGCTCGCGTTATTAGCGGGCGCTGATTCGCCCATGACAATATCGGATTCCTGCGTTTCTACCCGATACCGATATTATATCGGCTTTATCTATTTCTACCCGATACCGATACATTTATAAGTCGGGCTGCCAATAGCTTACCATGATAGAAAAACGCCTGCTGGAGAGGATAGAGGAGAAGAGGAAGAGGCTGCAGAAACTCAGGCCACTCAACAGGCACCAGCTCATGCTGCTGAAAAGGGAGATGGAAATCGAGTACGTCTACAATTCAGTCAGCATAGAGGGCAATTCGCTCACGCTTGAGGAGACGCGGCTTGTTCTAGAAGAAGGCATCACGATAAAAGGGAAGCCTCTGAGGGAGCATTTCGACGTCATCAACCAGAAGGAGGCAATGGACAGGCTGGAGGAATGTGTAAAAGAAAAAAAGGATATCCGGGAAGATGACATTCTCGAACTGCACAGGATCACGCTTAAAGGCATATCCAGCGAGTGGGCGGGAAGGTACAAGACCGTCCAGAACAGGGTCCTTGGCTCAAACGTGAGAAGGACGCCTCCGTACCTGGTTAAAGAGGAGATGGAGAATCTTGTCATCTTCATAAACAGAAACCCCGAGAATCTCCATCCCATAGAGATGGCCGCGGTTGCTCACCAGATGCTTGCAAAAATCCATCCCTTTCTGGACGGTAACGGCAGGACCGCAAGGCTCCTTTCGAACCTCATACTGATGAGGCACAGCTATCCCCCGAACACCATACTCAACAAGGAGAGGAAGAAATACTTTGAAACCATAGAGAAGGCCCACCTGGGAAACCGTGAGCCTTTCATGAACTTCTTTGCGAGGAGCCTGGAGCGCATGCTTGACCTGTACCTTAACGCGCTGGTTCCGACAACAAAAGGGAATGAGCTTGTCCCTCTCTCAATCTTGGCAAAGGAGACTCCTTACTCACAGGAATACCTGAGCCTGCTTGCGAGGAAAGGCAGGCTGCCCGCGGTGAAGATTGGCGGCGCCTGGAACTCGAGCAGGGAGAGAATTAGGAAATACCTGGAATCCGTCGGGAAGAAGATACAGGTGGATGAGGGAGAGGAATAGAACTGCTTGAAAGAAGGCGGCTGAGGCCACCTTCGGCTTTATCTGAATGATCTAAACCTTTTTCTTTCTGAAAATAATCACTTTGTGCCTTATTGTCCTGCTTTTCACTCGGCTGGCTATTTTCTTTCCCCAGATTGCCTGAAAAATCTCTCTCGCCTCCTTCAGGCTGGCGAATCTGAAATGTATGTCCATCTTCCTGGCAATGGAAAATCCCTGCTCCTTTTCCAGCCATTCTATATTTGGCTTGGTGGTGCTCGGCATCCTTATGTCCTCGAACTCCCCCCTGCTGTCATTCTCAACCAGCCAGATTTCCCCGCCTTTCTTCAAGACCCTTTCCGCCTCGCTTATGGCCCTGCTCTTTTTCTCCACATCCCTTAATGTGCTTATGACCCATGTGGAAATCACTATGTCCACGCTTTCGGAGGGAAGCTTTATGCTTTCCGCGGAGGAAAGGATGAGTTCCACGTTCCCCAGGCATTTTGCCTTTTTCCTGGCAAGAGCCAGCAACTCCCCTGAGATGTCAAGGGCGAAATATTTTTTGGAGGCAGCGGCCAAGCCGGGTATGAATCTCCCGCTTCCGCACCCCAAATCCAGGACGACCTTGCC
>JAPLVB010000005.1 GCA_026397335.1 Candidatus Aenigmatarchaeota archaeon | reverse complement strand
GGTGGAAGCGGCCTCGCTCGTCGGGCAGAAAAACCCAACCAGCGCCTCGAGTATCTCCAGTTCCGCCATATCTAATAAATGGTTTCGGGCGCTTAAATTCGCATCTAGAACAGCTTTGCCGCCATCGTAAAACAAGTATATATAATTAACCTGAGTTAATATAATATAATTGAATTAGCCTGGGACCTCTATGAATAGCCGCCTGTTAAGGATTTTGGTGCTTACTGTATTTTTGCTAGCATTTCCAGTTTTGATTTCTCAGGATGCGGGGGCTTCAAGCTATATTGCCAACGACACCATGCACAATCTTACATTTTCAAACCTTACTGCAATGCAGCAGTCCTTAAGCTCCATACAGAACCTGACCTACCAGATAAACGTAACGAATTACGGGAACGCCACCGCAGGAGAGCAGTACAATCTGAGCGTGGTTAATTGCAGCAATCTGAACCAGCCTGGGGTGGGGTTCCTGAATACCTATTTCCTAAACCTGAGCCAGAACCAAAGCATAACAGCACAGCTTTACGTTTCAAACTCTACGGCGGGTATGTATTCCTCGTGCATAATGGCCAATCACTGGAACGGCTCGGTCATGGAAACCTCCTGGAACCTGACATCTTCGAATGATAGTGTTATTCTTAACTCAAGTTTCTATCCGGACCTCAGTACGTCTGCCGTTCATTGGACTTCTGTAAGAGGAAACATAACAGTACATAACGCGACAATAGTCAACAGCGGGGATTTCAACTTTTCCGGAAACATTTCTGTCTATCTCTTGTGGGATGGTGTAGTCGTAAATAACACTGTAACCGTTGTCAATACTAGCCTTGCAAATGGAACTCCATACAATGTTAGTTTCGGCAACATAACCAATGCCACAAACGGTCTGCACAACCTTACCGTGTGGGTGGACGCTCTGAATAACGTGACTGAATCAAACGAAACCAACAACAATTACACTGTCCAGGTTTTTGTGAGCGGGTATATCATCACCATCCTAAACGTCACCGGGCAGAACGGGACAAACACGGCAGCGAACAGGAACGTGATTATGAATGTTTCCGTCAAATATGAGAATGGAATAAATGTCACCAACCTTAACAGGGATAATTTCACTGTTTACGACGTTTATGGCGGAAGCATTATTGATGCTTGGGATTATGCAGATACTGTATTCAACAGCTCTTTCAACTCCAGCATGAGTTCCTCGGGCATATACTGGTTCACCATAAATTCGTCCACTCCGATAAACGATACCGACACCAGGCCGGGGACACACAACATCACAGTGCAAGTCTCCAACAGCGAAAGCAATAACACCTATTTGGGCAACAGTTCGGGGAATGATTATTATTATCTCATTGTGCCCAACCTTCATGTAGCACTTTCGGGATCCAGCACGGTAACTGAAGGTAATACACGGGCAATAAGCGTCAATGTATCGAACACAGGAACCGATTCTATATATAACGTTATAATAACTGCTATTGATGATTCTGACTACTCAGAAGTCCCCTCGAACCCAAGTGGATGCACCAAAACCGTTCTGACCAATGCGTCCGATTATCTGACATGCTCGTTTTCGGCAACCACTTCCGCTGTAAGCGATAACCAGGTTGTCACTATTTACGTGACTGCGTCCGGGACGCACAACTATTCGGGGAGTGCTAATGTCACGTACACTAAAACCGAACCCTTTACGTTAACCATTGTTAATGAGGGCACCACGCAGACAACAGATGGTGGCGGCGGGACAACCACAAAATCATGCACAACTGACGCGCAGTGCAGCGCGAACGAGAGCTGCAGTGCGACCAAGAAATGCGCGGCAATATCATGCACGAACGGGGAGATACTGGACCATGTGTGCATTCAGTTTGTTTACAAGATAAACATAACTGCATATGATTCCTTAATAACCGCACTTTCAGGTGAGGGCAATTCAACAAAGGTGACTGTGAAGAACACAGGACCCAAGACTTTTTCAGCGAAGCTGGAAGTCACGATAAATAACGTTACCGCGAGCGTGACCCCATTAAGCTACAGCCTTGGGGCAGGGGAAAGCTATCAGTTCACGGTTAATTTCACGGTGCCCAACACAACAACAATAGGCAATTTCTCCGGGACCTTCAAGGCATATGTTACAACAAGCACGAGCACTTATGACAGCAAGGCCTTCACTTTTACAGTGCTTCCCAAGGAGGAGACGAAAACTGTGATAAATATTTCCTATCAGGAGTTCTTGGCCATTTTCTCGTCACTTGTGAATAACCTTACCCAGATGAAGACTTCTGGGGTTTACAACCAGACAGTCCTGTCCTCCATAGAGAGCCTCATAAGCGCTGTAAATTCCACCCTTCTGCAGATGAAAAATGCCATGGAATCCAATGATTATGTGTCCGCCCAGTCCCTTATCTCACAGGTGAATACAAGCATTAACAGTGTAAAGGCGCAGATGGAAGGTGCGCAAATAGAGGTAATAACTTCCCTGCCTGCCCAGTACGGGATATGGTTCTGGGCAGCTGTTGCTGTGATAATAATTTTCGTGGTAGGATTCTTCATTTACATGTTCTACCCTTCCTCGCATGTAGGCTATCATCCTGAGAAAGGGTATGCCCATCCGGAAGCCAGGGAAGGTTTGGGAGCAAGGATAAAGAAGCTCTTCAGGAGAAAGAAAAAGGAAGTCCCTCCAGCCAGCATAAGCACGTTTACGCAGAGCATGGCTGAGCCCTCTAAAGAGGGAAGTGATTATGACACCTTCCATTACGGAGAGGGTTACAAGAAAGAGAAGTCATACGGTTACCAATATTCCAGGGAAGGAGGAGCAAAGGGGTTCTTCCAGAAATTCAGGAGAAAGAAGAACAAAAAGAGCCCGCAGATGCATCTGGACCAGTTTGGAAACCAAGCTGTTACTGAGCAGAAAAGCGAATAGAAACAGGGAACAACCAGTTACTCTGAGTCCCTCCGAACTTTGGTTAATCAGTCCTTTTTGATGCCTGCTTCTATTATTCTTGCATATGCAGGCCTTGTCACAAGTATCCCTACCAGAACCCCCACAATGGTTGTTATTGCGAATCCCCTTATCAGGCCCACTCCTACCAGCATGAGAGGGAACATGGCCGCTATCACTGTGGAGGCGGAGCTGAAGATTATGAAAAACGCGCGTTTTATCTTGTCCTTTATTGTGTAGATTCTTCTCTCGTCTGTCTTCATGAGCGCTTCATCAGCTATGATTACCTGATGGTCCACGCTTGTCCCTATTGCCGCTATTATACCTCCTATTGCTGCCAGGTCTATTGTCCAGGACATGAGGCCTAGTAGAGGTATCAGAACAACAGCCGCCCAGGCGAATATGTCTATCTCATGCTTCTTCCACCAGCTGACTGCTATCAAAACAAATCCTATAATCATGACAGAAGCCCATATCATGGCATCGCTTGTTGATGCTATGCCAAGTATTATAACTACTTCACAGAAGCTTATTCCTACCATAGGCAGCGCGGTTCTGATCCTTCTGTATCTTATGAATACGATAATAAACACTGTTATGCCTGCCAGAATTCCTGCATAAAACACTGATATGAAGAAGTCTGATCCGAGCGTGGAAGAGATTATATCCACGGAGGCGATTTGAAGGGATGTTGGTATGGCACCTGACCTGAGGATGGTCTGGAGGCGCAGCTTCTCTTGTGTGGCATCGTCAAGGGTTGTGCGGGAGCCCTGTATTTGTGGGGTCTGGTATATTTTTCCCCCGAGCTCCGAGCCTATGTTCAGGTCAGAGACGAGCTTGTTGTCAAGATAGAGGTAGATTTTAGAATCCAGATATCTCTCACCTGTCTGCAGGTCTATCCTACTCGGGATTCCTGCTGTCACATCTGCAAATTTTTGCGCGCCCTTCTCTGAAACAAGCACTGCAAAATAAAATGAATACCCGTTGCCTGTAGGCCTTACTCCGGAATGCTGTGGGTCTGAGTAAACAAGCTCTATATCACTTCCTGTGTAAACATTTGCGATGAAGGTCAGGCGGTTGTTTGTCTCGTTTATGTACTGGAACTCTATTCCCTCTAAGGAGAAAGTCCCGTTTTCCGTCACAGTTGTGTTTGCTATTTCTATGCTGCTGTTTCCCACGACAGAGACGGGATAGAACCTGTCACCTATCTGCATGTTCCCTTTTCCGCCGGCAACATCCACTGGCTTCAGCACTTTCGCCTCAAAGCTTCCCTGCTTGGAGAGCAGATTCTCTACAATGTCCCTGCTTACACCCGCTGCCTCTATCTGTATATAGTTGGAGCCGTCCACGCCTGTAGTCGCAAAAAACCTCATCTCCTTCAGTCCATAGAGATTCGCCCTTGTCTGCAATGTCGCGATGGTCTGGATTATATCCTCTTTCGTGACATTCGAGCTTGAAGGCTTGAGAATTATTCTAGTCCCTCCCCTCAGGTCAAGCCCGAACTCCAGGTTTGTCCTCTCTATATCCATTACGTCTATCCCAATCGTATCATTCACGAAGAAGCGATAGTCCTTGCCATTGACCGTAAGCGTGAGTGTTTTATTGCTTATGGAGTGTGTTGCATTGTTCCAGTCATCAACGCTGTCTATTGCAATACTGTTCACGGCTGATATCAGCATTCCCTGCTCAAGCGTTCCTTTTGCTGGAGAGGAATCCGAAACAAAGCTTATTTCAATCACGTGCCTGCCGTAAGGGTAGACCTTGAACCCTATTGCCAGGGCTGAGGCTGACACGAATAAAATCATAAGCCAGACCCTCCAGTACTTGAGCATTATATTCCCTTCCTTACCGCATACCATTTGATTATGGCCGCGTTCTGTATCCACGTGTTCACAAGGTCAAGCACGAGCCCTATGAGGAGGACTGACGCTATCTGTGAGAGCACAGCAGAGACAGAGGAGATGTAAAGAACTGCTAGCGCCCCAATCGTGGTTCCTGCTGTTGTAAGGCCTGTTTTCATGGCTGAATTTATCCTCTCATCCACGTGCTTTTCAGTCATTCTAAGTACCCGTGTGGTAAGGATGATGTCCGTGTCTACGGAATAACCTATGAGCATGAGCAAAGCTGCAAGCGAGGCCAGGCTGAGCTGTATGCCAAAAATCTGCATAAAGGCGATTGTCTCGATTATGTCACAGCCGGCTGCCAGAATGACGGCTGTGGACGGAACGAATGTCCTGAATATCACAAAAACCGTTACAGCCATGAAAGCGAACGCGAGAATGACCGCTATCTGCGCCTGGTACCAGAAGCTGGCTCCGATTGCGGGATCTATGGTCTCTACAGAGGACTTCTCCGTGCTTATGCCATTGGCATTGAGCTCGTTAATCACGGCTGTGGAGTTTATGGAGCTGTCCACTTCAATTGACACTCCATATCTGCTAAAACCTCTTGTTTCCTGGACCAGAACCTGCCCGAACTTCTCTGAAAGCTTCTTCTCCAGCTCGGCAGCCGCGACCGGCTTGTCAAGCGAAACGCTTATAACTGTTCCGCCCCTCAGCTCTATGGATTTTATGAACCAGTCCCCTTTCTGGAGATAACCGTTTATCAAAAATCCCACTGAGAAAACCACAAGAACTAGTGATATCACAAGCAGGTGGTTATAATTCCTGCCTTTGCTGCCCTTTTCCTGTTTCTCCGATTCTCGATTGAAGATGGAATGTGAGACTGCGGGTGCTTTAGCACCTTCTTGCGTTTTACCGCCTTCCTTCTTTTTTTTGCGCCTTTTCAGAATAACCATGACAACACTTTTGGACAATTTAATATTTTTACTTATAAAACCGCTTGTTGCTGGATGACCATCCAATAGCATTAAAATCGTTATGTTATACTTAAATTTGTGTGGTTATATGGAGAAAACTGATATCCTGATTGTGGGAGCAGGGCCTGTTGGGCTTTACCTGGCAAGCCTGCTGGAAAAATCAGGCCTCACTGTTAGACTACTGGAGGAGCATGATTCCATAGGCAGGCCAAACCACTGCTCAGGCCTTGTTTCCAGAAACCTTGACCTGTTTGTCCGTCCACGGAGTGAATGGATAGAACATGAGGTTTCAGGCTCTATAATAAGGGCGGGCTCCTCTTCTGTTCTGCTCAAAAAACCCAGGACAGCCGCCTATGTGATAGACCGGTCAAGGTTCGACGCCTTCCTGGCCGAAAGCCTGGAATCCGAGATAAGGCTTGGTGTAAGGGTGGAGGGGGTGTCCGCGGGGGAGGAGGGAGCTTCGCACCTTCAAGGGGTTACTGTAAAAACCAGCAAGGGAGTCTTCAAGGCGAACATGCTCATGGGATGCGATGGCGGGAATTCCTTGGTGGCCAGGCATTTCCATTCCAGGCCGAAAAAGCTCCTGATGGGCGTTATTGGGATAACCAGGGAAGAAAACTACTCGAAAGATGTGGAGATTTTTCTCGAAAAGGACCTCGCGAGAGACGGCTTCTTCTGGAAGATACCAAGAGGGCTAACAACCGAGTATGGTATGTTCTCCTCTAGAGCGGATTTCCTGGCTCTTGAGTCATTCTTTTCAATCAAACCCGTTGGGAGAAGGGCAGGCCTCATACCCCTGGGGCCTGGGAAAACCTTCTTTGAAAGGACTCTTCTTGTAGGAGATGCGGCAGGCATGTCCAAACCCTGGAGCGGAGGCGGTCTGATTTATGGTCTCACAGCAGCAAGGATAGCAGCTAGAACTGTTAGGGAAGCTTTCCAGGAAAATGATTTCTCTGAGAATTTTCTGGCTAGATACGAAAGCGGGTGGAAGAAAGCTTTTGGAAGGCAAATCCAAGCTGGCATGCTGGGAAGGAGGGTTTTTGAGAAAATGGGGAATTTTGAGGTCGAGACCACATTGAAGTGCATGAGGATTTTCAATCCTTTGATTAGCGGGCTGGATATGGATTTTTTGGTGAGATAGAATATCTGCGCCTGCTGTTTCATAGTTTTGAGTCAACAAGCGAAAGATATTAGGCTGACAGATTAGTTTTTATATCCAATTTTTTTCAGAATTCCGGCTGCTTTTTCAGGGTTCTCCATTAGCTTTCTTATGTGTCTTTCTTTAAGTACCCCTAATTCATTAGCTACACCAATTGCCCATTCTGTAAATTCTGTTCCATCTTCCAAAATAACTTGCATACCAAATGAGTCGCTGCTTGGAGTAATATCTCTAAAGTTGTGTTGGTATGGCGGATTGGAACCTGTATACAGCAATACAACTCTGCCTTCTCCTTTAGGCAACTCCAAGACCTGTCCTTGTTTATACATGTATCTGATTTGATGATAAGTTTTATAAAATTAAGCCTGACAGATTTATTCAATAGGGCTAAGCCATCTTTCCAATGTCGGGCTTGAACTTGAACCCGTAAAGGATTAGACCGGAGGAGTTGTCCTCACGGATCTTCCTGAAGCATGTCTTCACTGCCATGCCTATCTCCACTTTCTCCGGGTCAACGTCAACAACTTGGGAAACGAGCTTGCAGCCATCATCAAGCTCTATTATGGCAACCACATAAGGTGCGTAAATTTTGAAGCCTGACGGGGGGACCCTGATTACTGTATAGGAAAATATCTTCCCTTTTCCGCTCAGTTTTGCGTCCTCCATTTTCCCAGCCCTTCTGCATGAGGGGCAAATCGACCTTTTTGGATAAAAAGGCTTTCCGCAGTGCGTGCATCTTGAGCCTATGAGGTTGTATCTCTCCTTGAATTTCCTCCAGTGGAATGGAACCGCATATTCCTGCATATTTTCACCAACCTTCGATTGAAGGCGGCTTCGCCGCCTTTCTTTCTCAAATCTTATTGCTTAGTATATGTATGGCTACTGTGGCGCCAGAGCCTCCCACGTTATGCGCAAGTCCTATCTCAGCCCCGGAAACCTGCCTCTTCCCGGCTTTTCCGGTAAGCTGCTGGACAAGCTCTATAACCTGCGCCACTCCTGTTGCTCCTACAGGATGGCCTTTGGCTTTGAGCCCTCCTGATGTGTTAATCGGAATGTTCCCTCCCAGAAGGGTTTGCCCGCTTTCCATGAACTTGCCGCCTTCTCCCTTCTTGCACAATCCCAGATCTTCGTAAGCAATAAGCTCGCTTATTGTGAAGCAGTCATGAACCTCTGCCACATGAATGTCTTTTGGTGTGAGTTTTGCCTGCTCGTATGCGTGTTTTGCAGCAAACAGTGTTGCATCAAGTGTGCATATGTCCCTTCTTGAGAACAGGCTTAAAGAGTCAGAAGCCTGGGCTGATGCCTTTATGTAAACAGGAGAATCTGTGTGTTTCTTTGCGAGGTCTGCGGGAGCGAGTATTACAGCCGCTGCACCGTCGCTTATGGGTGAGCAGTCAAGGAGACGGAGCGGGTCTGCAACAAGCTGTGAGGAGATGACATCTTCGACTGTGATCTTGCGCTGGAAATGTGCAATGGGGTTGTGAAGCGCGTTTTCATGGTTCTTTACAGCCACCTTGGCCATCTGCTCCCTTGTTGTCCCGTACTCGTGCATGTGCCTCTTTGCCATGAGCGCATAAACTCCCGGGAATGTGGAACCGCAGTAAGCCTCAGTCTCCTGATCCATTGCGCTCGCAAGGGCTGTTGTGGCATGCGGACCATAAACGTCCGTCATCTTCTCCGCCCCTCCGATAGCCACATAATCATAAAGCCCTGAGGCGACTGCAATGTATCCTATCCTCAGCGCGACGCTCGAACTGGCGCATGCTGCCTCTGCCCTGATGGAGGGTACATGGTTAAGCCCTAGGTAGTCAGCAAAAAGCGCTCCAGTGTGCTCCTGGCCTATGAAAAGGCCTCCGGACATGTTTCCTCCAACCACAAGCTGCAGTTCCTTGCCGTAGATTCCTGCGTCTTCCACTGCTTTCACACCAGCTTCAACCACAAGGTCCCTGAGGCTTTTGTCCCAGAGCTCTCCAAACTTCGTGCAGCCTGTCCCTATTATTGCCACGTCCCTTCTCGGCCTTGTATTTTCGAACATCTATTCACATTCCTTTGAGCTTTCTCCTGTATTTTGCGTATTCTGCGTAATTCAGGTAAACCTTGTCATCAATCATCTGCTTGACGGGTGTTGCCTTGTCCCTTTTCTCGTTTATCGCGTCTTTCACAATGATTGAGAACGCGTCTGACCCCGCGCCTGAGCCATAGGAGGTCGCGAATATCCTTTCCCCCGGTTTTGCTGTGTCAAGAATCGTAGCAAGCCCCAAAGGGACTGCTGCTGAGTATGTGTTGCCTATGTAAGGAAAAAGCATGCCTGTGGTCATCTTCTCCTTTGGTATGCCTAAAGTTGTGGCTGCCTGAAGCGGGAATTTTGAATTGGGCTGATGGAAAACAAAGTAGTCATAGTCAGAGATTTTTGTCCCCAGTTTTTCCATAAGGTCTTTTGTTGCAGAAATCACATGCTTGAAGTATGAAGGGTCTCCTGTAAACCGTCCTGCGTGCCTTGGAAAGTGCTCACCCTCCCTTCTCCAGAAATCCGGCGTATCTGTTGTGAAGGAGTACGTCCCTTCTATCTCCGCCAGGATGTTCTTCTTCCCGAATATGTATGCCCCCGCTCCCGCAGCCGCCGTGTATTCCAGCTCGTCTCCGGGCCTTCCCTGGGCTGTATCTGTGCCTATGCCAAGGCCGTACTCTATCATCTGGCTTTCTATAAGCCCCATAATCGCCTGGAAGCCTGCTGTCCCTGCCTTGCAGGCGAACTCAAGGTCAGCCGCAGTCATGACAGGGGTCGCCTCTATCGCTTCCGCCACTATGGCTGATGTCGATTTCACCACATAGGGATGGGATTCTGAACCAACATAAATAGCGCCTATTTTTTCAGGGTTTATCCCTGCACGGTTAAGCGCGAACCTGCTCGCCTCAACCGCCATGGTCACGGCGTCCTCATCAAGATCTGGGACTGCTTTCTCGCCTTTCATCCTGGCTGTAGTCTCATTGTCAGAACCCCATATCTTGGCTATCTCTTCTGCCTTTATCCTGAACCTTGGTATGTAAGCGCCATATCCTACTATCCCAACAACCATAAGAAATCATTCCTCTGATTTGCGATTGAAGCCGGCTTTGCCGACTTCCTTCTTTAGTTCGGTTTATTCAAGTTATAGGGTTGTGCATTCTTTTAAATGGACGGGGTACTTGTCGTCAATAAACGTTTAACACTTTGATTTTATTAAGTTGATTAACGAAATAAAATGGATTTGGGTTGGAAGGTGATTAAAGTTTGAATGTGTTTGCAATGCCTTCTTTCTTCTGTTCCACTTTCTGTCGCAATTCTATATTTATGCACAAACCATCAAAAAATCTTATGGTCATACCTATAGCCAAGCCTGCAATAGGAGAAGAGGAGATTCGAGCTGTGACAGAGGTTCTGAAATCAGGGAATCTTGCGCAGGGCAAGAAAGTCGAGCAGTTCGAGAATGATTTCTCAAGATATGTAGGAACCAAATTCGCGGCAGCTGTTTCTTCAGGAACCTCTGCACTGCAAATAGGGCTTCAGTCCCTTGGAATCCAGAAAGGGGATGAAGTTATAACCAGCCCTTTCACTTTTGCTGCCACAGCAAACGCTATAATCCATTGCGGGGCAAGACCTGTTTTTGCTGATATAGATTCCAAAACCTTCAATCTGGACCCGGAAAAAATAAAAGTCTCCCAAAGAACAAAGGCTGTCGTTTGCGTCCACCTGTACGGCCAGCCCTGTGAAATGGATTCTCTAACAAAGGTTTGCAGGGACAACAAACTGAAACTTGTGGAGGACGCCGCGCAGGCTGTGGGTGCTGAATACAGGGGGAGAAAAATCGGGACATTCGGAACTGTCTCGACGTTCTCCTTTTACGCGACGAAGAATCTCACAACAGGAGAGGGCGGGATGATTCTGACCAGCCAGAAGGATATAGCGGAAAAATCCAAAATCATTAGGAACCAGGGTCAGACAGAGCAGTACAGGCATGAAATAATCTCCTACAACTTTCGGATGACTGACATCCAGGCTGCCATAGGGATTGAGCAGCTCAAAAAAGTAGAGTACCTTAACAAAAAAAGGGCAGAAAACGCGAGATTCCTTACGGATTCGCTTTCTTCCCTGAATGGGATCGAGACTCCATTTGTTCCCAGGCATGTCAAGCATGTATACCATCAGTATACCATAAAAGTCCAGAAGGGAAGGGACAGTCTGCTTAACTTTCTCAATAACCATGGGATAGGAGCAAGGATTTACTATCCGCAGCCGCTTTATCTGCAGCCGCCTTATGTGAAAATGGGATTCAAGAAAGGGTTATGCCCCGTAACAGAGGAGATATGCAGGCAGGTCCTCTCCCTTCCTGTGCACCCCCTTCTTTCGCAAAAAGAGCTGGAAGAGATTGTGAAGAACGTGAAAGACGGAATTCGAGTTTGAAGGCGTCTCTTGACGCCTTCCATCCGTAATCGCTCACTTTAAACCTTCAGCAAGCTTCCTTTCTATCGCAATCTTTTCTTTACAGTTTCCGCAGCTGAAAACGTATCTCTCCCCATGGGGCTTGGATTTTTTCAAGTCCAGTTTCGTTCCGCATTTGCACACAAATCCGTGTATGCGTGCGGGATTTCCGTAAACCAGCGCGTTGTCAGGCACGTCTCTGGTTACAACAGAACCCGCTCCTACTATTGCATACTGGCCTATCGTGTGGCCGCAGATTATGGTTGAGTTCGCCCCTATTGACGCGCCTTTTTTAACTGCTATGCCTTCACCGCGCTTTTCCTCGCTCCAGATGAATGCGCGCGGGTAAATGTCGTTTGTCAAGACAACATTGGGCCCTATCATGACATCATCCTCAACAACTGATTTGTAATATATGCATGCGTTGTTCTGTATTTTCA